>NZ_UYXQ01000008.1 GCF_900624995.1 Pseudomonas antarctica | reverse complement strand
GGTTCGTAGGGGCGTGTGACGTAATAACCGTGACTGAAAGAAAAAGGGGGCGGGAAGGAAGGGTGTGGGCGGGGATGAAGAAGAGGGGGATGAGGCTGAACACCACTACCTGATCAACTGAAGGACCCCGGGGAGAGGGTGCTTGCTACCGAAGGCGGTGTGTCAGTCAGCAGATGTATTGACTGACACACCGCCTTCGCGAGCAAGCCCGCTCCCACATTTGGATCTCCACAAAGTTCCAGGACTGTGCACCGCTTCAATGCACCATGAACTAGCATCGCGCACGTCCCACACGCCTGAAACACAGACCTGGTTAAGAAAATGTCAGAAGCGAAAAACACCAAAGCCCCGTATTCCGGGGCTTTGCGCTTTCTGGCAATTTTTTTCGGCACACATTGCAAACTCTGGCACGCGCCCTGCAATAACCCCTGTACTACCCAGTTTCGGGGACCTTGGTACAGGCAGGCCGAGAATCCCCTCTTTACACCCGGGGTGCTTGATGCGGATCGCGTCGCGCCCCACGCCCGTTTCGGGAACCTCGGTACAGGCAGGCCGGGGATTCCCTCTTTAACACCGAAGCCTTTGGCTTCACCCCGTTTTGGGAGCCCTGGTACAGGCAGGCCGGGGATTCCCTCTTTTATTGCTCTTGGAGATGAATCGCCAGCCGCCAGCGGCCCTCGGCCTTCTCCCCGCTCCACTCCCCGCGCAACGGCCGAGCCGCCACCATGTTCAGCAGCAAGCCGCCATCGGTCTTGCGGATGCGCCAATTCACATCGTTGTCATTGACCTTGAGTTGCCCACTGGCGGCTTTGCCTTGCGCGTCGAACAGCAGCGCCACGGTGCCGTCGATATGTTCGCCGTGCAGCTTGGGCTCGCTGTTGAACCACACCACCACGCTGTCCGCAGCTGTCTCTACCTGCTGCAGCTCAACCGGGTCCGGGGTGGTCAGGCGGCCGATCATCAGGCCAATCATCAAACCGACAATCACCAATGAGCCCATGACCTTCGGCAATAGCTTCGGCCTTGGGTCGTCTTCAGGGGTAGAATGCAGCGCATCTTTGCCTTCGGAGCCGTGCATGTTTCACGTCATCCTTTTTCAACCAGAAATTCCGCCGAATACCGGCAACGTTATCAGGCTGTGCGCCAACAGCGGCTGCCACCTGCATTTGATCGAGCCGCTGGGCTTCGACATGGACGACAAGCGCCTGCGCCGGGCCGGGCTGGACTACCACGAGTACGCCACGCTCAAGCGCCACGCCGATCTGGCCAGCTGCCTGGAAAGCCTGGGCCACCCACGGCTGTTCGCGTTCACCACCAAGGGTTCGCGGCCGTTTCATGATGCCAGCTTTGCCGACGGTGACGCCTTCCTGTTCGGCCCGGAAAGCCGTGGCCTGCCCGCCGAGGTACTTGACGCGCTGCCCGACGGCCATCGCCTGCGCTTGCCGATGCGCGAGGGCTGCCGCAGCTTGAACCTGTCCAACACGGTGGCCGTCGCGGTCTACGAAGGCTGGCGCCAACTGGGCTTCAAGTAACACATAAAAACAAATGTGGGAGCGGGCTTGTGTGGGAGCCGGGCTTGCCCGCGATGCAGGCACCTCGGTGTGTCAGTCACACCGGGGTGATGCTATCGCAGGCAAGCCAGCTCCCACACAAGCCCGCTCCCACATTTTTACCGCGTCGACTTACTGAACGGTCGACGAACCTTCCTGTTGCATGCGCTGCAGCTCTTGCGCGTACAGAGCATCGAAGTTCACCGGAGCCAGCATCAGCGCAGGGAACGAGCCACGGGTGACCAGGCTGTCCAAAGTCTCACGGGCATACGGGAACAGGATGTTCGGGCAGAACGCGCCCAATGTGTGACTCATGGACGCTTCGTCCAGGCCCTGGATCAGGAAGATACCCGCCTGTTGCACTTCAGCGATGAAGGCAACTTCTTCGCCGTTCTTGACGGTGACCGACAGGGTCAGCACGACTTCGTGGAAGTCGCCTTCCAGTGCCTTTTGACGGGTGTTCAGGTCCAGCGCAACGCTTGGGGTCCATTCCTGACGAAAAATAGCCGGGCTTTTCGGCGCTTCGAACGACAGGTCACGCACGTAGATCCGCTGCAGCGAGAACTGTGGGCCTTGGGTTTCTGCTGCTTCAGTGTTCTGTTGGTCAGTCATCGCAGATCCTTCTTGATCTTGGGGTCTTTTAGGGTTTAGGCGTCAGACGAGCAGCAGCGCATCGAGCTTACCGGCGCGCTCCAGGGCGAACAGGTCATCGCAACCACCGACATGCTTGTCGCCGATCCAGATCTGCGGCACGGACGTGCGTCCCGCTTTCTTGGTCATCTCGGCACGCACCTGGGGCTTGCCGTCGACCTTGATCTCTTCGAAGGCAACGCTCTTTTTCTCAAGCAAGGCCTTGGCCCGCATGCAATAAGGGCAATAATCGCTGGAATACACGACAACCTGGCTCATATCACTTCACCAGCGGCAGGTTATCGGCCTTCCAGCTGCCGATACCGCCGGACAGTTTAGCGGCGGTGAAACCGGTCTTGAGCATCTCGCGGGCGTGAGTGCCGGCGTGCTGGCCTTGGGCGTCGACCAGAATGATGGTCTTGCCTTTGTATTTTTCCAGCTCGGCCAGGCGTGCAATGAGCTTGTCCTGCGGAATGTTCAGGGCGCCGACGATATGGCCGGCGGCAAAATCCTTGACCGGGCGAATATCCACGACAACGGCCTCATCCTTGTTGACCAGCGCGGTCAGCTCCGACGTGCTCAGGCTGCGGCCGCCGCGGCTCATTTCATGAGCGATCAGCAGCGCCAGCAGGATGACGAAGGCACCCGCGAGCAGGTAGTGGGCAGTGGCAAATGCAATCAGGTGATCAACCATCAAGGAGGTTCCAGGGCGTTAAAATGGCGGTAAGTATACACAGCCGTCAGGGGGGGCCAACCCCCGTAAAGCGGTGACGTGGTCGGAACTTCGCTTTAGACTGCTACTCCCTTTTAGATTGCCTTCCTTTATTACCGCCGCGAGAGGATCTATGACTACTACGCCTAAACCTTTGGTCCTGATAATTCTCGATGGCTTCGGACACAGTGAAAGCCACCACGACAACGCCGTGTACTCGGCCAACAAGCCAGTACTCGACCGCCTCACCGCCACCGTTCCCAACGGTTTGATCTCAGGTTCCGGCATGGACGTGGGCCTGCCGGACGGCCAAATGGGCAACTCGGAAGTCGGCCATATGAACCTCGGCGCCGGACGAGTGGTATACCAAGACTTCACACGCGTGACCAAATCGATCCGCGACGGCGAGTTCTTCGAGAACCCGACCCTCTGCGCGGCGGTAGATAAAGCGGTTGCGGCCGGCAAGGCCGTGCACTTGATGGGCCTGTTGTCCGACGGCGGCGTGCACAGCCACCAGGACCACCTCGTTGCCATGGCCGAGCTGGCGTTCAAGCGCGGTGCCGACAAGATTTACCTGCACGCCTTCCTCGACGGCCGCGACACCCCACCAAAAAGTGCGCAATCGTCCATCGAACTGCTCGACGCCACCTTCGCAGCACTCGGCAAAGGCCGCATCGCCAGCCTGGTCGGCCGTTACTTTGCCATGGACCGTGACAACCGCTGGGACCGCGTGGCCCAGGCCTACAACCTGATCGTCGACGGCCAGGCCGAATTCAACGCCGCCACCGCCCAGGAAGGCCTGGAAGCCGCCTATGCGCGTGGCGAGAGCGACGAATTCGTCAAAGCCACCACCCTCGGCGAGCCGGTGAAAGTCGAAGACGGCGACGCCGTGGTGTTCATGAACTTCCGCGCCGACCGTGCCCGTGAGCTGAGCCACGTGTTCGTCGATGCCGGCTTCAAAGACTTCGAGCGTGCACGCCAGCCTAAAGTCGAGTTCGTGATGCTCACCCAATACGCCGCCAACATCCCGGCCCCGTCGGCGTTTGCCCCGGGCAGCCTGGAAAACGTGTTGGGCGACTACCTGGCGAAAAACGGCAAGACTCAACTGCGCATCGCCGAAACCGAAAAATACGCCCACGTGACCTTCTTCTTCTCCGGCGGGCGTGAAGAACCGTTCCCAGGCGAAGAGCGCATCCTGATCCCATCGCCAAAGGTCGCCACCTACGACCTGCAACCAGAAATGAGCGCGCCGCAAGTCACCGACAAAATTGTCGACGCCATCGACAACCAGCGTTACGACGTGATCGTGGTCAACTACGCCAACGGCGACATGGTTGGCCACAGCGGTAACCTGGAAGCGGCCGTAAAGGCCGTGGAATGCCTGGACCTGTGCGTCGGCCGCATCGTCGATGCCTTGGAAAAGGTCGGCGGCGAAGCGCTGATCACCGCTGACCACGGCAACTGCGAGCAGATGTCCGACGAATCCACCGGGCAAGCCCACACCGCCCACACGACCGAGCCGGTGCCGTTCATCTACGTCGGCAAGCGCGACCTGAAAGTGCGTGAAGGCGGCGTGCTGGCGGATGTGGCGCCGACCATGCTGAAGCTGATGGGGTTGGAGAAGCCGAAAGAGATGACCGGCACCTCAATCCTGGTCTGACTTTAAAACACACCGCAAAACCTTGTGGGAGGGGGCTTGCTCCCGAAAGCGGTGGACCAGTCGATCATCTAATTGACTGACTCACCGCCTTCGGGAGCAAGCCCCCTCCCACATTTGATCTCCAGCGTTTGGCAGATGTCTTTTTGCCATACGCCCGCCACTCGGCACCTATCTTGCCTTCCAGCCCGAATTGGGCGTTTTTTTTGCGGCGCTTGCCGGGCATACTAGGCCGTCCCTTTCCCTGGTGTCGCCCGCCTCTATGCTTCGCGCCTTGATTACCCTCGCTCTTGTCTGCCTGCTCCAACCGGCGTTTGCCGATGAGCGCGCACAAACCCAACAACAGTTGGACGCTACGCGTCAGGACATTACCGAGCTGAAAAAACTGCTCGGCAAGCTCCAGGAAGAAAAATCCGGTGTGCAGAAAGACCTGCGCGGCACGGAAACCGAGATGGGCAAGCTCGAGAAGCAGGTCCAGGAGCTGCAAAAAGAATTAAAGAAGAGCGAGTCGGAACTGGAGCGACTCGACGCTGAGAAAAAAAAACTCCAGAGCGCACGCGTTGAACAGCAACGCCTGATCGCGATCCAGGCCCGCGCCGCGTACCAGAGCGGCCGCCAGGAATACCTCAAGCTGCTGCTCAACCAGCAGAACCCGGAAAAATTCGCGCGCACCCTGACTTATTACGACTACCTGAGCAAGGCACGCCTTGCGCAACTGAAGGGTTTTAACGAAACCCTGCGCCAGTTGGCCAATGTCGAACAGGAAATTGCTGACCAGCAGTCGCAGTTGCTCGATCAGAAAACCGCCCTCGACACCCAGCGCGACCAGCTGGAAACGGTGCGCAAAGAGCGCCAGCAAGCCCTGGCCAAACTCAATAGCGACGTCAAAGCCCGCGACGCCAAGCTGCAGGCTCGCGAACAGGACCAGGCCGAACTGGCCACAGTGCTCAAGACCATCGAAGAAACCCTGGCACGCCAGGCACGTGAGGCCGAAGAAGCGCGGCAGAAAGCGCTGATCGCCCAGCAGGAAGCGCAAAAAAAGCGCCAGCGTGAAGCCGAGCTGGCTGCCACCACCGACGCACCGGCGCCGCGCAAACCGGCGCGTGCAGCGTCTGGCCCGCTGGTTTCCAGCGCCGGCGAGAACTTCGGCGGCCCTTTTGCTTCAGCGCGCGGAAAACTTCCATGGCCTGTTGATGGTCGACTGCTGGCACGCTTTGGTGAAACCCGTGGCAATGACACCCGTGCCAAGTGGGATGGGGTGATGATCAGCGCCGCTGCCGGCAGCCAGGTCCACGCCGTTCACGGTGGGCGCGTGGTGTTTGCCGATTGGCTGCGCGGCGCCGGTTTGTTGGTAATTCTTGACCACGGTAATGGCTATTTGAGCCTTTATGGCCACAATCAGACTTTACTCAAGTCGGCAGGTGATGTTGTAAAAGCCGGTGAATCCATCTCCACTGTCGGTAACAGTGGTGGCCAGGACACTCCGGCGCTGTACTTCGCTATTCGTCAGCAGGGCCGCCCGAGCGACCCTGCACAATGGTGCCGTTCCCAAGGATAGGGCCGCACCTACATTAGGAGTTCGTTCGACATGCTGCATTTGTCCCGCCTCACTTCGCTGGCCCTGACGATCGCCCTGGTGATCGGCGCGCCTCTGGCTTTTGCCGAGCAGGTTGCACCGGCTGCGCCTGCCGCCACGGCAGCGACCACCAAGGCGCCGCTGCCGCTGGACGAGCTGCGTACCTTTGCCGAGGTCATGGACCGGATCAAGGCAGCTTATGTCGAACCCGTAGACGACAAGACCCTGCTGGAAAATGCCATCAAGGGCATGCTCAGCAACCTCGACCCGCACTCCGCCTACCTGGGCCCGGAAGATTTTGCCGAGCTGCAGGAAAGCACCAGCGGTGAGTTCGGCGGCCTGGGCATCGAAGTCGGCTCCGAAGACGGCCAGATCAAAGTGGTCTCGCCAATCGATGACACCCCTGCGTCCAAGGCCGGTATCAAGGCCGGCGACTTGATCGTGAAGATCAACGGCCAACCGACCCGTGGCCAGACCATGACCGAAGCCGTCGACAAGATGCGCGGCAAACTCGGTCAGAAAATCACCCTGACCCTGGTGCGAGACGGCGGTAACCCGTTTGACGTGACCCTGGCCCGCGCGACCATCACGGTCAAGAGCGTGAAGAGCCAACTGCTGGAGTCGGGCTACGGCTACATCCGTATCACCCAGTTCCAGGTCAAGACCGGCGACGAAGTGGCCAAGGCCCTGGCCAAGCTGCGCAAGGACAATGGCAAGAAGCTCAACGGCATCGTGCTCGACCTGCGCAACAACCCGGGCGGCGTGCTGCAGGCAGCGGTCGAAGTGGTCGACCATTTCATCACCAAAGGCCTGATCGTCTACACCAAGGGCCGTATTGCCAACTCCGAGCTGCGCTTCTCGGCCACCGGCAATGACCTCAGCGAAGGCGTGCCGTTGGCGGTGCTGATCAATGGCGGCAGTGCTTCGGCATCGGAAATCGTCGCCGGGGCCCTGCAAGACCAGAAGCGTGGCGTGCTGATGGGCACCACCAGCTTCGGTAAAGGCTCGGTGCAAACCGTATTGCCGCTCAACAACGACCGCGCGCTGAAGATCACCACGGCGCTGTACTACACGCCAAACGGTCGCTCGATCCAGGCCCAGGGCATTGTCCCGGACATCGAGGTGCGCAAGGCCAAGATCACCAACGAAATCGACAACGAGTACTACAAAGAAGCTGACCTGCAAGGTCACCTGGGCAATGGCAACGGCGGCGCCGACCAACCAACCGGCAGCAACGCCAAAGCCAAGCCGATGCCGCAGGACGATGATTACCAACTGGCCCAGGCACTGAGCCTGCTTAAAGGCCTGAGCATTACGCGCAGCCGTTGATATGCGTGTTGCCTTGATCATCGCTGTGCTGTGCAGCCTGGCCGGGATCGCCCACGCGACCCCGGCCAGCGAGCCCCGCAAAGCCTACCTGACCCTCATCATCGACGACCTGGGGCAAAACCTGCCCCGGGATCGGCGCGTGCTGGCCCTTCCTGGGCCGGTGACCACGGCGATCATGCCCGACACACCCCACGCCGCCGAATTTGCCCGCGAAGCCCACAAGGCCGGCAAGATCGTGATCCTGCACATGCCCATGGACCCGGCCACCGGCCCTTTCGCCTGGCACCCCGATCTGCCGATCGAAGAGCTTGGCAAACGCCTGGACGCCGCCTTTAAGGCCGTGCCTTACACCGCCGGCATCAACAACCATATGGGCAGCCGTATGACCGCCCAGCCAGCAGCCATGGCTTGGCTGATGGCCGAACTGCAACGGCGTAACACGTTCTTTGTCGACAGCCGCACCAGCGCGCAGACCGTCGCCGCTGCCGAGGCGCAGAAGATTGGCTTGGCACATGTCTCGCGCGATGTATTCCTTGATGACGAGCGCACCGAAGCGGCGATCACCACGCAGCTGCACACTGCGATCACGCTGGCCCACAAACAAGGCTCGGTGGTGATGATCGGCCACCCTTATCCGCAGACGCTGGCGGTGCTGGAGCGCGAGTTACCCAAGCTTAAGGCCCAGGGCATCGACTGGATCAATATCAAGTTGATGATCAGCGTACGTGGCAATCAGGCCATGGCCGGGCATGGGAAAAACGGCATTTATCGTCCTTTGCCTAAATAGATACAGCTCGGCATCAGGCTCGCTCTTCGATAGTGGCTCCTCCAATCAACGGGAGAGCCTCCAATGAAGCCTCTGCAATTCAATGACCTGCTCATCAATTTTACCAGCGAGTTTCTTCCGCTCTGGAGCGACAAGGGCTCGGGCGCACATAAAGACGTCGGCCTTTGGCGGCCCAGCACAACATCCGATGAACTAAACCCGTTTTTCTCCTTGGGCGATGTTGCGGTTGATCACCATGACAATATCAACGGGAGCAAGGTTGTCCCGGTCGTCAGCGACGTGAATAAGGTCGACGGCACGGCCCTGCGTGCGCCGCTTGATTACCAATGGGTGTGGCACGATAAAGGAACCGGGGCGTTAGGCAATTTATCCATCTGGCGCCCACTGCCACCACAAGGCTATGTCGCGATGGGGCTGGTATGCGGTGTGGCGTATGACAAACCTTCGACCAATGCCATGCGCTGCGTACGGGAAGACCTGGTGCAAACAGCCCAAGTGGGCGACTTGGTCTGGGACGATAAAGGCAGTGGCGCTACCAAAAATATGAACACTTGGTCGATTGCCCCACCCGATGCATCAGCCGGCGAGATTTGCTTGGCCCCTGGGACCTTTATCGGCGGTGAAAGCGCTACCAAGCCAAGCCTCATGGCCTATTCGTTGCGCCTGGAGCTCACCGCGCAATCCAGCGAAGCACCGCCACTCCCCGTTCTCAGCGGGTATGAGAACCCGATTCTGGAGGAGACCACCCCCATAATTAAGGTGTGCGAACTGCCGTGGTTCTGCGTAAAAGATCCGGAATTAACCGCTATTGAGCAGCTGCGGACCTCACCCACTTATCGGTTGGAACGTACTGATCGTCACGTTTTCGTCGGTTTTGAGCACAACACCGAAGCGGCCAGTCGCCCCTCTACGTGGAAAGCCACGAAGGGCGAAATCGGAGAAAATGCCAAGGTGCTGGCAACTGGCAGCGGCGTCGAACTAAGCAAGCAATGGCCCGCAAGCACTCTCGCATTCGAGCTGGGTTTCTCGGCGCAGTTGGACCGTGAATTCACGCATACGCAGCATTCGGCGAAAGGTTGGAGCAACGCCTCACCGCTGGAAATCATCACTTATGCGCCGCCGAAGATAGCCGTTGCGGGCTCCATCCTGAACAGTGAATACCGTTTGCTACGCCTGGATGGCAGCCAGGTATCAGGCACTGTGAGCTACAACAACGGCGATCACGTGTACATGAGCCAGTATCCCAGCGTGGAGCCACTGCCTGAGCAAGCGCCTGGAGCAGAAACCTTTGAAGCACCGCCCACACTAGAGATAGCGGGCTATGATCTGCTCGACGACACCCTCGCCCCGTAACTGATCGAGTGCCGCCTGGAGTTTGGTCACCACGTCATCCGGCACGTCTTTGTTCAACGCGAGGTAGAGCTGGGCGCTGTTGAAGCGCAACACGGTCTTGAGCCCCGTTACGCCGACCTGACGCGCCAGGTAACGCCCGGCGGGATCGCCGGTGGCCCATAGGTCGATCTGGCCATCCATGAGCTTTTGCGCGTTGTCTTGGTCGCGCAGCACCACCAACGGGTTGAGGCCCTGTTTTTCCAGGGTCTCGGCAATGGCGTCGCCCTTGTAGGCACCAATCTTGTAACGACGGGCATGCTCAAGGTCCGACAGCTCTATCTTGCTGTCGGCCTTGGCCAACAACACCCAATTATCAGGGCCGATAGGGCCGACCCATTTGAATAAGGCTTCGCGATCCGGCAGGCGCGCCATCACGAATACGCCGTAACCGGGTTTTTCCAGGGCGAGTTTGTAGATTCGCTGCCAAGGAAACCGCAGGGTTAGGTTGTAGGAGATACCGGCGCGCTTGAAAGTCTCGCGCACGATGTCGACGGCAATGCCCTCGATGTTCTCGTCCTTGGCGAAGTTTTTACCGTTTTTCGCCATGTTGTAAGGCGGAAAGTTTTCCGTCAGCAACACCAGGGCGGCGTCAGACGGTTCTTCAGCGTGCGCAGCACCGGCCATAAGCGCGGAGGTACAGGCGAGAGCGAGCAACAAGGTCTTGAACATGAAGGCTACCGGAATCCATGGCAAGCGCAGAGAGTGCCGCGCGCCTGCCATGGTGTCCAGCAGCGTTTAGCGAACGACGATACCGCGCGCCGCCATGTAGGCCTTGGCCTCGGGAACGGTGTATTCGCCAAAGTGGAAAATACTCGCCGCCAGCACGGCGCTGGCGTGGCCTTCGATCACGCCGTCGGCCAGGTGCTGCAGGTTGCCGACGCCGCCGGAGGCGATCACCGGAATGCCCAGCGCATCGCTGATGGCGCGGGTCACACCCAGGTCGAAGCCGTTTTTCATGCCGTCCTGGTCCATGCTGGTCAGCAAGATTTCACCGGCGCCCAGGCCTTCCATCTTCATCGCCCACTCCACCGCGTCCAGCCCGGTAGGTTTGCGACCGCCGTGGGTGAAGATCTCCCAGCGCGGGGTTTCACCGGGGCCTGAGACTTTTTTGGCGTCGATGGCGACCACGATGCATTGCGAGCCAAAGTGCTGCGCGGCTTCGCCGACAAACTCCGGGTTGAACACGGCAGCGGTGTTGATCGAGACCTTGTCTGCGCCGGCGTTCAACAGGTTACGAATATCCTGCACGGTGCGCACACCACCGCCCACGGTCAGCGGGATGAACACCTGGCTGGCCATGCGCTCCACGGTATGCAGCGTGGTGTCGCGACCGTCGACGCTGGCAGTGATGTCGAGAAAAGTAATCTCGTCGGCACCTTGCTCATCGTAACGACGCGCGATTTCCACCGGGTCGCCGGCGTCACGGATGTTCTCGAACTTGACGCCCTTGACCACGCGACCGTTGTCGACGTCCAGGCAAGGGATGATGCGTTTGGCCAGCGCCATGGTCAGTCCTCAGCCGTTGTAGGCGTCGCAGTAAGCCTGGGCTTCGGCGACGTCCAAGGTACCTTCGTAGATCGCGCGACCAGTGATGGCGCCGATGATGCCAGGTGCCTTGGCGTCCAGCAGCGACTTGATATCGCCCAGGTTATGAATACCACCGGAAGCGATCACCGGGATCTTGGTAGCCGCAGCCAAGGCAGCGGTGAACGGTACGTTGCAGCCCTGCATCATGCCGTCTTTGGCGATGTCGGTATAAACGATGGCGGACACGCCGTCGGCTTCGAACTGCTTGGCCAGGTCGATCACTTGCACGGTGCTGATTTCAGCCCAGCCGTCAGTGGCGACGAAACCGTCTTTGGCGTCCAGACCGACGATCACTTTGCCCGGGAACGCACGGCAGGCTTCAGCAACAAAGGCTGGGTCTTTCACCGCCTTGGTGCCGATGATCACATAGCTCACGCCCGCTTTGACGTAATGCTCGATGGTTTCCAGGGAGCGGATACCGCCGCCAATCTGAATCGGCAGGTTCGGGTAGCGCTTGGCGATCGCGGTGACCACTTCGCCATTGACCGGCTGGCCTTCGAAGGCGCCGTTCAAGTCCACCAGATGCAGACGACGGCAACCACCTTCTACCCATTTGGCAGCCATGCTCACCGGGTCATCGGAGAACACGGTGGAGTCTTCCATGCGGCCTTGGCGCAGGCGTACACAAGCGCCGTCCTTGAGATCGATAGCGGGGATAATCAGCATCTGGCAAACCTTATTCGATATTCAGCAATGCTTGGGAAATCAGGGTTTCTCAAGCGACCACAGGTCGCTTTCGATGCTTTCGAACCTTTCTTTAAGGAGCGTCTGCGTGTCGAAAATCGCCCTGTTGTAATAGTGCGGCGCCACTTCGGTGGTGAACAGCTCAAGAATCTCGGCGACCTCGAACGAGCCCAACTTGAGTTCGAAGCGGTCCGCCATGAAGCGCTTGATCTTGAGGGTAGCCTCACTCTCCTGCTCGGGCGTGAGGTTCAAGATCGGCAACTTCGGTTTCTTGGCCATTTACCAGCGACCATCCCACGCGGCGAAGTTCTGCAGCAATTGCAGGCCATGGGTATGGCTCTTCTCCGGGTGGAACTGCACGGCAAAACGCGAACCTTCGGCCAGCGCTGCGGCGAAATCGACGCCGTAGTGCCCACCACCCACCACCTGGCGCGGGTTACCGGCGGCGATGTAGTAGCTGTGCACGAAGTAGAAACGCGCCATGTCCGGGATTTCGTGCCACAGCGGGTGGTCGACGGTACGGCGCACTTCGTTCCAGCCCATGTGCGGGACTTTCAGGTGTTCGCCGTCTTCGTGCAGGTCTTTGCCAAAGAACTTCACCTGGCCGGGAAACAGGCCGATGCAGTCGACGCCGGCGTTCTCTTCACTGCGCTCGAGCAAGGCTTGCATGCCCACGCAGATGCCAAGGAACGGCCGGTCCTGGCTGACTTCACGCACCAGGCTGTCAAAGCCCAGGCGGCGGATCTCAGCCATGCAATCGCGAATCGCCCCCACGCCGGGAAACACCACGCGATCGGCTTCGCGAATCACGCTGGCATCGCTGGTGATCAGCACCTTGCCGGCGCCTACGTGCTCGAGGGCCTTGGCCACCGAGTGCAGGTTACCCATGCCGTAATCGATAACCGCGACCGTCTGCATTACAGAACGCCCTTGGTGGAGGGCATTTGCCCGGCCATGCGGTCATCCAGCTCCACGGCCATGCGCAACGCGCGGCCGAAAGCCTTGAACACGGTTTCGATCTGGTGGTGGGTGTTGGTGCCGCGCAGGTTGTCGATGTGCAGACTGACGAGTGCGTGGTTGACGAAGCCCTGGAAAAATTCCTGGAACAGGTCGACATCGAAGCCGCCCACGGTGGCGCGGGTGTAGGGCACGTGCATCTGCAGGCCTGGGCGGCCGGAGAAGTCGATGACTACGCGCGACAGCGCTTCGTCCAGCGGGACATAGGCGTGGCCGTAGCGACGGATGCCTTTTTTGTCACCGATAGCCTTGGCAAATGCCTGACCCAACGTGATACCGACGTCTTCCACCGTGTGGTGGTCGTCGATATGCAGGTCGCCCTTGCTGACGATATCCAGGTCGATCAGCCCGTGACGGGCGATCTGGTCCAGCATGTGCTCAAGAAAAGGTACACCGATATCAAATCGGGCCTTTCCGGTGCCATCCAGGTTGATCGAGGCTTTGATCTGGGTTTCCAGAGTGTCGCGCTCGACGGACGCCTTACGTTCGGCCATCACCAACTCCGCAAAATCATTGGGCGAAAAAGGCGGCCATTATAGGGGCGCGGGCGCTAAACAGAAACATCGAAGGGGATAAGACTGATGGAGTGTCGGGGATGGACATGTGCATACAAGTGGGCGCCCCAGGATGGTGCGCTCCGCGTATTTACCCGAATGTGCCGGCGGCTTCGTTGTAATATGAGCGCAATGTTTAAAACCTAACGAATATTCAACAATGACGATACCGACAGTCTTACAGCGCAGCGGCGTCCTCCTCCTGTGGGCAGTGACCTACTACGTGACGGGCATCGTGTCGCTGGCCTTTGATGATCCCGTCTCGCAGATGGCGATTATCTGGTTCCCGGCGGGTATTTCCGTGTCGGCGTTCCTCAGCTCACGACGCGCTCACTGGCCGATGTTGTTTGCAGTGCTGCTGGTCGCGCGGGTGCTGCTGGATGAGCACGGTTGGCAACATCTACCGGCCGCCGTGGCGCTTTCAGCGCTGGCGCTGTCAGGCTCTGTTGCGATTGCCTGGCTGGTTCGGCGTTTCGCTCGGCGCGGCGACGAGCTGCACGCCATTTTGCTGTGGTTGCTGGCAACCGTGGCCGTTTGTTGCGTCCTGGCACTGCTCAGGAAGGGCTGGCTGATGCTGGCCGGAGAAGTATCACCAAACACGTTCATGACCAACTGGATGTCCGGCATGAACGGCGTGTTCTTTTCCACCGTCGTGGTGATGAACGTACTGAACAGCAACCTGCGCGACTTTCCTACCCGCACGCGCGCGAAACTGGCCGGCGGGGTATGGTTGCTGCTGCTGGCATTGAACACCTGGTACGTTTTCGGGGCGACCCCGCTCTGGTTCATCGATAGGCTGGGCACCGACGCCGGCGCAGCGGCGTATTTCATCCTGGCCTGCCTGCCCATTGCTCTCACCCTCGCCGTTTGCATAACGTGGCGCAGCCCTGGCGGCTCGATCGCACTACTGGTACTGGGCGGCATCGTGGTCCATTTCACCGACCAGAAGACCGGGCCGTTTTACGTGCATGGCCTGCTGGAAGGCGAGCCCTTGCTGCTTGCGCAAAGTTACCTGTCCATCACGGCATTACTGGTGGTGGTAATACGCTTGATGAGGCAATCCGCTCAACCTTACGACTTGGAAACCGGGCGCTTGGCGGGCAGTGGCGTGATGTACCAACTGCACCCGGGAACCGGGGAAATTCTCTGGGACGACAACCTTGAAACGCTGCTGGACGTTGGCGCCCTGCCCCTGCACACGGTGCAGCAGGTCCTGGAGCGTGTACACCCAGAGGACCGCGACAGACTCAAACGCCACTGGTCGCCGGAAACGCATACCCGCGCCGCATCCTTGGCCTTTCGCATCGACAAGGGCAATGGTGAATGGCTGACCCTTTATGACCAAAGCCCCGGCGCCCTGCGTGATGCACAGGGCCAAGTGATTGTCGGCAACTGGCAAAGCGGCCGCTATCCCTGATTCTTTGCCTGTGACAGCCTGCTTTTCCCCTGTAGGGATTCCTAATGATTCAGATTGCTTTACTGCTGTTCGGCGTTGAGTTCGTCCGCTCCAAGTTCTGGATTCTCGGCCTGATGGGCATCCTGTGGGGCTCGCTGGGCCTGGGCGTGATGTACGACGGCCTGGACGGTGCACTGTACTTTCCGATGCGCGCATTCGGATTGATGTTATTGCTGGAAAGCATTGTCACCCTCAGCGTGGCGTCCAGCGGCGTGGGGACTCAGCGGGCCGTGCTGTATTTCAAGGGCGGCATTTTCTTCTTCGTCGCCGTGCTGATTCTTGCGAACAATGTCTATAGCCACCTGTTGCTGGCGATCATCTTTGGCCTGACCTACTTCGTGATCGGCTTGCTGACCATTAGCTCGGCCTGGGTCGTCAGGTTCCCGCACTGGCGATCGTCGTTGATCAGCGGCGGCGCTCAGTTGGCGTTCGCGGGGTTGCTGGTCAGTCCCTACCCCATCGCCCTCAGTGCAACGGTGTCGTTTTTCCTCGGTGCATTGATGATCGTCAGCGGCTTCAACACGGTGCGCATCGCGCATCGCGTGAGGCGCTTGCGCCACGGCACTTCAACGTTTGAGCTGCTTGAGCCAAGGGATTTGCTGTCAGACTTCAAGAAGCTGCCACCGCAAAAACCGCTGGAGGCGCGCCAGGAGCAAGAGTCTGAGTTCCAGGACCCACTGATCGTGCATATCTGGACGCCGGAAGGCACCGCCGGTGCAACAACGATCCCTCGCCCGATCATCAATCGCTACATTGCGGCGGTGGATGCACAAGGCGTGATTTCAACCGGGCACGCGGCGCTTGAGCTGTCGCCCTCGGTGTACCTGAGCCTGTACCCGGTCGCGGACATTGATCGCTCACCGGCGGAGTTCTTCCGCATCCTCAAGGCCACGCGCAACAACGACGTGCCCGGCACATTCCAGCCGGACTACGCCACGGAAGTGGCCAACTGGTGCGACTCGGACCGCAAGATTGTTTTTCACCACTACAGCCGCAGAGCGCTGATCGAGTTCTCGAATAACTATCGCCAACAGGCCACCTACAACCTGACCTACCGCAACTGTTCGAGCAGCGTGGCCTTTGCGTTGGAAGCATCAATGGATGGCGTGCTGTCGGAGCGGTCCCGGCGCTGGCGCTCGGTCCTGCAGACCTTGCTCATGCCTGAGTTGTGGATTGCCGCGCAAGTACGCAAGCGCGCCATGACCATGGCGTGGACACCCGGCCTGGTCATGGACTATGCACGTGCCTTGCGGGTGATTGTTCATCCGGTGCCGCGCCCCTGGTTTCAACGCATTCCATGGCGCGGCGCGTCAGCCAGGACCTTGCCTGACAAGAAGCAGGACTAAGCTGCCCGGCGCCCACTCACCTTGCATGAGAGGGCACCGGGAAACCGGGTATCAGTGGAACAGTACCGCCGTCTTTTGCAGGGTCACCCACACACCCCACGCCAACGGAATACCCACCACCAGCCAGGCGGCAATCGCCAACGGCACTGTGCCGGAGGCTGCTTTCCATTCCAGCGAGGTGGAAGCATCCGCCCCTTTGTCATGGCCCAGCGCCTGTTCGGCAGCCAGTTCGGCGTCGGTCATGAAGTACTTGTCGGCCACCGGGCGTACCAGCAGGTTGCAGATGAAACCCAGGACCAGCAGGCCGGCGAGGATGTACAAGGTGATGTCATAGGCCGCCGCGCGTTCAACGCCGATGCTCAACTGGTATTCACGCAGGTAGTTCACCAACACCGGGCCCAACACGCCCGCCGCCGCCCAGGCGGTCAACAGGCGACCATGGATCGCGCCGACCATTTGCGTACCGAACAGGTCTGCCAGGTAGGCTGGAACCGTCGCGAAACCACCGCCGTACATCGACAGGATGATGCAGAACGCGGCCACGAACAGCGCGACGTTACCCAGGTGACCCAGGTTCGGGATCAACGCGTAGAGGGCAAAGCCCAAGGCGAAGAACACGAAGTAGGTGTTTTTACGGCCCAGGTAGTCGGAGAACGACGCCCAGAAGAACCGACCACCGATATTGAACAAGCTCAACAAACCGGTGAATCCCGCGGCAATGGCAGCGATAGACGCAAGCTGCCCGGCATCCAGTTGGCCGAACGGCACATCCACACCCAGCAGCTTGCCGCCAAACACTTCCTGCAGCAGCGGCGAAGCCATACCGAGGATGCCGATACCGGCGGACACGTTCAGGCACAGTACCAGCCAGACCAGACGGAATTGCGGGGTTTTCCACGCCACGTTCACGTGCACGTGACGATGAGTGATCATCGCATTGCTGGCTTTTTTCGCCGGTGCGGTCCAGCCCTCAGGCTTCCAGCCTGTCGGCGGAACGCGGTATGACAGGGCACCACCGATCATGAACACGAAGTAGATCGCAGCCATGACCGCGAAACTCTGCCACACGCCCACGCTGGTCGGCGAAGCAAAGTGGCCCATCAGTGCTGCAGCCAAAGGTGCACCCACCATCGCACCGCCGCCGAAGCCCATGATCGCCATGCCGGTGGCCATGCCGCGCTTGTCCGGGAACCACTTGATCAAGGTCGACACGGGCGAGATATAGCCCAGGCCCAGGCCGATACCGCCAATCACACCGGAGCCGATCCACATCAGCCAAATCTGGTGGGTATAGATACCCAGCGCCGAGATCAACAGGCCGCCGCACCAGCACAAGGCCGAAACGACGCCAGCTTTACGTGGCCCGGCATGTTCCAGCCAGCCACCCCAGATCGCTGCCGAGCAGCCCAGGAAGATGAAGAACAGGGTGTAGATCCAGCCCAGCATGGAGATGGGCCAGTCGCATTGAGAGGAGAAGACTTGTGCGATGAAGCTCATGTCCGGCGCGCAGGCAACCGGTGTGGTGATACCCAGCGCTTTGGACAGTGGCAACCAAAACACCGAGAACCCGTAGGCCATGCCGATGCACAGGTGGATGGCCAGGGCGGCCGGTGGAACCAGCCAGCGGTTGAACCCGGGCTTGGCGATAATGCGTTCCTTGGACAGGAACGCAGGCTGTGCGGCAGTACTACCAGCCGCAGTGCTTGTGCTCATTGGTGTTTCCCCCAGTTATTAGTATGTGCCCGTCAGGCGCTCTCTCCCTCGGCCTTGCACGCAGAGCGTTGGCCGTTGTTTTAAGTAAAGCTCCATTTTAAGCGCGACGTTGTGTCGCAGACGACAGACGAACCCGCGAAGATTAGCACCAGTGGATGACAGAAAAACCAAACTGACATCACCTTTTTCACGCAATCTGATTTGTTCGGCGGCAAAATCCGATTTTGCCGCCGCTAGATACAATGTAACGATGCGTGAACTGACGCAGGCCGTCGGGCGTTATACTCTGCGGCTAAATTTTGAAATCGACATACAAGGACTCGCCCATGAAAGCGTTCGGCAAAATCCTGGGTCTGGTACTTCTCGGGCTGTTGCTGATCATTGTGGCCCTGGGCTTTGCCCTGACCCACCTCTTCGATCCCAACGATTACAAAGACGAGATTCGCCAGATTGCCCGCGACAAGGCCCACATCGAGCTGACGCTCAATGGCGATATCGGTTGGAGCCTGTTCCCCTGGCTGGGCCTTGAGTTGCACGAAGCCAGCGTGGCAACCCTGACCAACCCGACCCAACCGTTCGCCGACCTGCAGATGCTCGGCCTGTCAGTGCGCGTGCTGCCGCTGCTGCGCCGCGAAGTGCAGATGAGCGATGTGCGTGTTGAAGGCCTGAACCTGCGCCTGACCCGTGACAAGCAAGGCCACGGCAACTGGGAAGACATCGGCAAGAACGTGGCCGAGACTCCAGCCAATGCGCCGGTGCCTGCTCCAGTGGAGACGCCGGCCGAACCCGAACCGGAAAAGCCGCCAAAACCGATCCGTCTGGACATCGACAGCCTGACCATCAACAACGCCCGCGTTGAATACAACGATGAGCAGACCGGCAAACAGTACAGCGCCGAAAGCATCCAGCTGAGCGCCGGTGCCGTGCACGAAGGCGCCAGCATTCCGCTCAAACTCACCGCATTTCTGGGCAGCAACCAGCCGCTGATGCGCGTCAAGACCGAGTTGAACGGCAACCTGCGCATTCAGCGCGCGCTCCAGCGTTACCAGTTCGAAGATATGAAACTCAGCGGCGAAGCCACCGGCGAGCCACTGCAGGGCAAGACCGTCACCTTCTCCACCCAAGGTCAACTGCTGGTGGACCTGGCGGCCAACGTCGCCGAATGGACCAACCTGAAACTTTCCGCCAACCAGCTGCGTGCATTGGGCGAACTGAAGGTCAACGACCTGAACAAAACCCCGCAACTCAGCGGGGCCTTGTCCGTTGCCCAGTTTGACCTGGCCAAGTTCCTCGACAGCGTCGGCCACCCTTTGCCGCCCATGGCCGAGGGCAGCCTGAGCAAGGTTGAATTGGTCAGCCGCCTCAAGGGCACACCCAGCAGCGTGGCCCTGGAAGACCTGAACCTGAAACTCGATGGCAGCACCTTCACAGGTCGCCTGGCCGTGGATGACTTTGCCAAGCAATCACTGCGCGTACAGCTCAAGGGCGACACGTTCAACGCCGACAACTACCTGCCGGCCAAGTCCGAATCCGCCAAAGGCGCAGCCGCTGCCCGCCAGGCCGAAGTCCAGAACAGCGAAGCCGGCGCCATGGCCGCAGGCGGCACCACGCCGCTGCCGGATGCACCGAACAAAGGCGCGTGGAGCACCGACAAGCTGCTGCCATTGACCCGCCTGCGCACCCTGGATATCGACGCCGACCTGGCCTTTGGCCAACTGACCCTAAGCAAGCTGCCGATCCAGAACGCCGCACTCAAAGCCTCCGGCCTCGATGGCCAACTTAAGCTCGACATGCTCAGCGGCGGCCTCTACAACGGCACCTTCCAGGCCAACGGCACACTCGATGTGCGCCAGGACACCCCGGTGCTGGCGCTGCAAACGCACATCAAGCAAGTGCCGGTTGAACGCATCCTGCAAGCCCAGGGGCAAAACCCGCCGGTGAAGGGCCAGATCACCCTCGACAGCAACCTCAACGGCCGTGGCAACAGCCAGAAGGCGCTGATCGACAGCCTTAACGGCACCGCCAGTTTTGTGATCAATAACGGCGCGCTGCTCAACGCCAACATTGAACAACAACTGTGCACCGGCATCGCCCTGCTCAACCGTAAGACGTTGAGCACCACGCCACAGGGCAAGGACACCCCATTCCAGGAACTGCGCGGCAACCTGACCTTGCGTAACGGCGTGGCCAGCAACCCTGACCTGAAAGTGCGCATCCCAGGCCTGACAGTCAACGGCAACGGTGATGTCGACCTGCGCGTACTGGGCATGGACTACCGCGTCGGCATCATCGTCGAAGGCGACAAGCGCGACGTGCCGGACCCGGCCTGCCAGGTCGGCTCCAACTTCCAGGGCATCGAAGTGCCGCTGCGCTGCCGTGGCCCGCTGGAGCTGGGCGCCAAGGCCTGCCGCCTGGACAAGGATGGCTTGACGCAGGTCGCCATAAAAGCGGCTGGCAACAAGCTCAGCGAAAAGCTTGAAGAGAAGCTCGACAAGGTCAACCCGCAGTTGAAAGACGCCCTCAAAGGCCTGTTCAAACGATGAGAAACGAGCAGTTTTCACAGGCGGTGCTGGACTGGTACGACCGCCACGGTCGCCATGACCTGCCCTGGCAACAGGGCATCACGCCTTACCGGGTGTGGGTCTCGGAGATCATGCTGCAACAAACCCAGGTCAGCACGGTGCTCAATTACTTCGACCGTTTCATGGCGTCCCTGCCGACGGTCGAAGCCCTCGCCGCCGCGCCGGAAGACGAAGTGCTGCACCTGTGGACCGGCCTGGGTTACTACACCCGCGCCCGCAACCTGCAGAAGACCGCCAAGATCGTCGTCGCCGAGTACGGTGGCGAGTTTCCCAGGGACGTCGAAAAGCTCACTGAGCTGCCGGGCATTGGCTTGTCCACCGCCGGTGCGATCGCCAGCCTGAGCATGGGCCTGCGCGCGCCGATCCTCGACGGCAACGTCAAACGCGTGCTTGCGCGGTTTACCGCGCAAGAGGGCTACCCAGGCGAGCCCAGGGTCGCCAAGCAGCTCTGGGCGACCGCAGAGCGCTTTACGCCACATGATCGCGTCAACGCCTACACCCAGGCGATGATGGACATGGGCGCCACGCTCTGCACCCGCAGCAAACCCAGCTGCCTGCTGTGCCCGCTGGAAAAAAGCTGCGAAGCCCATATGCTCGGCCTGGAGACACGCTACCCGATCCCCAAGCCGCGCAAGACCATCCCGCAAAAGCGCACGCTGATGCCGATGCTGGCCAATGCCGAGGGCGAGATTCTGCTTTACCGTCGCCCGTCTACGGGCCTGTGGGGCGGTTTGTGGAGCTTGCCGGAGCTGGACGACCTCCAAGACCTGGAACACCTGGCCAACCAACACGCGCTGGAGCTGGGTACGCCGCATGAACTGCCGGGGCTGATCCATACCTTCAGCCATTTCCAGCTGGCCATCGAACCCTGGCTGGTCCAGGTCGAGGAATCCGCCCATCACGTGGCCGAGGCCGACTGGCTCTGGTATAACCTCGCCACCCCGCCGCGCCTGGGCCTTGCCGCCCCGGTGAAAAAACTGCTGAAGCGCGCGGCCGAAGTATTGAACGCAGGAGTTCCGTCATGACCCGCACCATCATGTGCCGCAAGTACCACAAAGAACTGCCCGGCCTCGAACGCCCTCCGTACCCAGGTGCCAAGGGCCAGGACATTTTCGAGCACATCTCTGCACAGGCCTGGGGCGACTGGCTGAAACACCAGACCCTGCTGATCAACGAAAAACGCCTGAACATGATGAACGGCGAAGACCGTAAATACCTGGCAGGCGAGATGGACAAGTTCTTTTCCGGCGAGGATTACGCCAAAGCCGACGGCTACGTGCCGCCTGCTCAATAATTGATCAAAAATCGGGGTCGGCACGTAAGCGACGGTAATAATTAAATATTTTTTGAAAACTTGCTTGACGACCCCCTGAAAAACCCGTTTAATGCGCCCCGTTGCCCAGATAGCTCAGTCGGTAGAGCAGGGGATTGAAAATCCCCGTGTCGGCGGTTCGATTCCGTCTCTGGGCACCACTAATACCGAAAAACCCCAAGCGAAGATAATTCCTTGGGGTTTTTTATTGCCTGCGATTTAATGGCTGAGGCTTATTTATCGCCCGGCTCAATCGTTTAGCGGGTACTGAATTTTTTACTGCAAGGTAGTTATTGGATGACCCGGTACTTATTCTGCACGCTGTTACTGCTGACGGCGCTGCTCAGTGGCTGCGCCACGCAAATGGACGTCGCGATCAACGCAACACCTGACCCGGACTACCACTTTGATCGACAGGCAACGGTACTGGTGACGACCTCCGTTGGCGGTAGCGCAGAAAGCACGCTTAACGCCCGCTACTACCTGCGCGATATGGTCAGCGCCATGAAAGACCAGGGTTTTCAAAAAGTGTTTACCGACACCACCCTGCCCAAGAACCATGCACCGATCAAAATGACCATCCTCCTCGATGTCGACAGCCATCAGGTGACCTACCGCTACACCGCCACCGAGTATGGTCAAGTGCCCACCAGCACCACCACTCAGTGCAAGAAGAACAAGAAAAAAGAAGACCAACTGACCTGCACCAGCAAACCGAACACCACCTACGGCCCGGTGGGCACCTCAGAACGAACCGGCTACACCACGCTCACCACCTTCACGGCCACGGCGCGCGATGAAGTCAGTAGGCGTGCGGTGTACCTGCTGCGGGCGACGTCCTATAACGAAGACTGCCAGGCTGCCAAGGTCGAGGCCTTTCTGGTGGAACAGGGGCTGCAGAACCTGAATTTCCACGACCGCGTGCAACGCAACTACACCGTCACGATGCCCGAGGGCTACCGCTGCAAATAGTCAGCGGCTCACCCCCTGCTCTGCCCGCTTATTTGAGTAAAAACACCATCAGCGGGTTGTCGTTCAGCCGGCCCTCGAAAACGGGGGCCTGCGACGCCATCGGTGTGCCCTTCAACAGCGCCGTCTCCTTGCGCGACACAATCACCCAGGATGGCCTTGGCAACGTCGCCATTTTTTCAAGCTCATAGCTCGCGACGAACAGCGGCTGTTCATCGTGATCCAAGTTCATCATGTAGCGCACCGCCCAGGTGTCGCGGCCCAAGTTGACGAACACCAAGGGCCCGGGCTCGGACACACGCAGCGCCTCGACCTGGCTGACAAATTTGTGGGTATCGAATTGCAGGTCCTTGGCCGGATCGATCACCACCACCAGCAGCAACCACTGCGCCGCCAGGGCAATCAGACTGAGCCACACCAAGCGCGCTGCACGGCGCCAGGCAATCACCGCCACCACTTGCAGAACCACCAGCCCACCGATCAACAGCGGCAACGGCACGTCCGGCCAATAGCCGCGCTTTTGCCAGGACTGGCGACACACAAACAGCACCACCACGCACAACGCCGGCAGCGCTGCGACGAGTCCTTCATAGCAGCGGCGCACGCCGACCAGCCAGTTTTGCGCCTGGAGCAGCCCATAGGCGGCCACAGCCGCAAACATCGGCACCATTGGCAGAATGTAGTAGGCGCGCTTGAAGTGCGGCACCGACAGCCCGAGCAAAATCATCAAGCCGCAGGCACCCAGGCGCACCACCAGCTGTACGTCGTCATTGCCCCAACGTTCAGACCAGCGATTGCGCAGCGCAATCATCGTGGCCAAGGCCAGTGGCACCACGGGGAAGTAGCGGTACAAACTCAGCTTGAAGTAGAAGTAAAACGGCTCGCCGGACTCATCCAGCCGACCGCCGACCTGCATCTTGAACACTTCATCGGCAAAGGCATCGCCGCCGCTGATCCGCGCCAGCTTCAT
Source organism: Pseudomonas antarctica (assembly GCF_900624995.1). Taxonomy (GTDB): domain Bacteria; phylum Pseudomonadota; class Gammaproteobacteria; order Pseudomonadales; family Pseudomonadaceae; genus Aquipseudomonas; species Aquipseudomonas antarctica. Next base: position 133,580 of record NZ_UYXQ01000008.1, on the reverse strand, counting down.
CAACACCCACCAACACGCCACCAGCAGCGCCAGCCCGACGAAGCCGTGGATCAGCACTTGCTTGACCCGCTGCTTAGGCTGGCCCAACGCCCAATACACGCAGACCACCCCACAGACCTCGATCAGCCCCAGCGGCCCGCGAATCGCAAAGGCCAGGACAAACAACGGGAATACGGCAAGCTGCCTGATCCGCGAGCCCATACGCTCGCCGCTGTGCAACAGGTAGAAGCTGCCTACGCATAACAGCGCGATCATCAGGTCCAGGCAGACCGAGCGCGACTTATCGAGCAATTGCGTAGTGAGCAACGTGAGCAACACCGTCAGCAACGCCCAAGACCGGCTGGACGGCACCAGCAGGCGATAGACCACGGCAATCATGCCCGCCGAAGCAAGCGCGGTCGGCAGCACATTGGCCAGGTGATTCGGTGCGCCGAACAAGCGCGCGAACACAACGCTGAAGAAGGTCGCAGTACCCGGATAGTCAGGGTATGGCTGGCCGTAGGTGGTAGGGAAAAGACTCGCGCCATGGCGAAACATTTCCTGCATGAACAGCGCCCAACGCCCATCAAAGCCCTGGGGCTGCTCATCCCAGATGCCCCACGTGAACAACAACAAAGCAATCAGGAAAATGCCCAGGGACTCCAGGCGAAAACGGCTGCGGTGATCCATCGAATGTCCTTTCAGGTAGGCTGCGCCGACTCCATGGTGCCGACTCAGCCCCTGAATAACGCCTGAACAAACCCGAACATTTATGGATTTAGCGACCGACGCGCCACACCAGCGCCGGAATCAGCCGGATGTAGACCAGCTCGCCCACTAGCTCAAGCAGGGTTTGCAGGATGACCGCCGTAGCCGCCAGCCCGCGCACGTCTTCGGGCAACGCCAATGCCAGGGGCAGCACCACCAAGGAGTTACGGGTCGACGCACTGAACGTGAGCGCCCGCGCCGTCACCGCCGGCAACGCGAACAACCGCGCCGCCAAAGCGCCCATCAGCGGCGCCAGCAACAGGAAGCCCACATACACCGGGATTACCGGCAACAACGAACCGATATCGCGCACCACCGAGGTGATCTGCGAGGTGATCACCACAAACAGCACCAGTGCCATCGCCGGCACCGGCAACCAGGCCCAGGCGCTATTCCATGCGCTTATCAAGCTTGAGCGCCGCGCCAGGGACGTGGTCAGCACCGCCAGGATCATCGGCAGCACAATCAACCACAGGAACGCCTCGACAAACGGCCCCACCGCCACCACCACGGCGGATTGCGCGCCCAGCATGAAACCCAAGTAAACCGGCAACAGCACCAGTTGCAGCAACAACAGCACCGGCGTCGCCGCCAGCATCAGCCGCGAATCGCCCTTGCCGATATGAGTAAACACCACCACGTAATCGATACACGGCGTGAGCAATACCAGCAACGCCCCTACCAGCAGCGCCGGGCGCTCCACCAGGCCACGGGTCAACACCCACACCAGCAACGGCACCAGAATGAAATTGGCCAGCAGTAGCGCCGAGATGAAGCGCTTATTGCCCAAGCCTTGGCGCAGGTCCAGAAACGGAATTTGCAGGAACATCGCATACATCAGCACCGCAATGGCGGGCGTGACCAATACACCGAGGCCGTGGGCCGAAAACGGCGCGAGCACACCAAATGCGGCCGCCAGGAGGACGGCGACGAAGTAGATGGGGATTTGGTGGTGTTCGAGGGTGTCGCGGGTCATGGGCCGACTCTGGCAGATCAATAGATCGCAAGCCTAAGCACCCAGGGAGCTAAGGTCGAGCATCACGATATTTCTTACGCCCATGCCGCCCTAAATTTGTTAATTTCGGTTTCTTATAAAAGCGCGTGGCCCTACAGCCCACACCAAAAGCGCAAGGATCAAGCCGACCTATGAACCTGCCCACCCGACCCGCCCCAGAAGCATTCCGCGAGCCCGCGGCGGATAACTACGCTGTTGGCGGCTTCACCTGGCGCCATGTCAGAACCGACCCGACACGCCCAGTCGTCATCATCAACGCCGCCACCTCCGTGCGCTGCCGCCACTACGCACACTTCGCCGACTACCTGTTTGCCAACGGCTTTGACGTGATCACCTACGACTACCGCGGCATCGGTGAATCACGCCGCGGCTCGCTGCGCGGCTTTAAGGCGTCGTGGTCGGATTGGGGCGTGCTGGATTTCGAGGCGATATTGCAGCGCGCGCAGCGGGAGTTTCCGGGGCAGCCGATTGATGTGGTTGGCCACAGTTTTGGGGGCTGTGCGGCAGGGCTGGGCGCGTCAGGCGCGGCGATTCGACGAATTGTCACGGTCGGCGCGCAGTTTGCGTACTGGCGCGATTATGAAGCGAGCGGGCGCTGGCGGATGTTTGGCAAATGGCACGTGGTGATGCCGCTGGTGACTGCGCTGTGCGGTTACTTCCCGGGCAAGCGCCTGGGATGGCTGGAGGATACGCCGGCCGGCGTGGTGCGCGACTGGGGCACGCCGACGCCCAAGTATGAGACGCGCCCCAGTGGGCGTGCCTTGGGTGAGTTGCCCTTTGCCCGCGTAAAGGCTCAGGTGCTGGCCATCAGCATCACCGACGACCCGTTTGGCACGGTGGTGGCGATTGAGCGGTTGTTGAGTTATTTCGAAAGCAGCGCGCGTACTCATCTGCGCATTGCCCCCGAGGATATCGGCGAAAAAGCCGTTGGGCATTTCGCATTTTTCCGCAGTGAGTATCACGATCGGTTGTGGCCGATTGCACTGGCATGGCTGCAACGAGGGGAGTTGGCGCTAGGCACACCCGGCCAGCGCGTTTAGAAACCCTTGGGATTTCCCCCAACCTGCGCTTCAATACCCCACCCAGATCCTGAACAAAGGACGTGAGCCCATGGCTTCGCCGAACAAGCAGCAAAAACGTGCCCACCGGGCAAAAGCCAAGGCCAAGCAAAACCGTACCCAGCGCGCCGTTGCGACCAAGCCGGATGCGTTCGCCGGCGATGACAGCCGCATTGACCTTGAGTCAGTGGATTTGACCGAGTTGTTTGTAGAGATGCGTGCGGCGGGCGAGACCAGCCAGCAGGCGCTGTGTGCGGTGTTCCTGGCGCACCCGCTGCTGGCGTTGGTGCTGGAGCAGGAAGGCGAAGAGGAAGCTACCGACTTTATCCTGGCGGCACTGATTGAGTATCGGCAGTGGGCAACGGGTAGCGATGATGAAGCGGCGGCGTTGGCGTGGATTGAGTCGGAGGAGTTTCAGGCGGATTACGTGGCGGCGTCCCAAGCGCTCGCCAACTCAGCAGACTGACACAAACCAACTGTGGGAGCCGGGCTTGCCCGCTCCCACATTAAAACCCGCATTTCATTACATCAATTGAGTACAGCAGCGCCTACCTTCTGCGCCTTGCGACGGCTCGCCACAAACAACCCCGCCAGCACCACCAGCAAGCTCAGAATCCCGGTCGCGATGATCTCGACCCGGTGCGCTTCCTGGAACAGCATGATGGTCAGCGTACCGACGATGAACACCATCACCGCATAGGTCAGGCCAGGGAACAGCCACATCTTGAAGACAATCTTCTCGCCCGCCGCCGTACGCTTCTGGCGCATGCGCAGTTGCGACACGGCAATCACCAGATACACCAGCAACGCGATAGCGCCGGAGCTGGCCAACAGGAATTCGAACACCGCCGCCGGGGCCACGTAGTTGGCGAATACCGCCAGGAACGCCGCGCCAGTCGACAACATCACCGCCCAGTAAGGCGTGCCGCTCTTGTTGGTGCGCTTGGCGACCGCCGGTGCGTCACCGCGACGGCCGAGGGAGAACAGCATGCGCGAGGCGGTGTACAGCGCCGAGTTCAGGCAGCTGGTCACGGCAACCAGTACCACCAGGTCGACAATCAGCTTGGCATTCGGGATGCCCATGCGTTCCAGCACGGTCTGGTAGGAACCTACGGCCGCCAGGGTCGGATCGTTCCATGGCACCAGCGACACAACGATGAAAATCGACAGCAGGTAGAACAAACCAATCCGCCAGATCACCGAGTTGGTGGCCTTGGTGATTTGCTGGCCTGGGTTCTTCGATTCAGCGGCAGCAATGGTAACGATCTCGGTGCCCATGAAGGAGAACATGGTGGTCAGGATGGCGGCCAATACTGCGCCCATGCCGTTGGGCATAAAGCCTTGGGTGTCGAACAGGTGCGAAACGCCGCTGACTTGGCTGGTCGGCAGGAAGCCAAAAATAGCGGCCAGGCCGAGGATCACAAAGGCCACAATCGCCACGACTTTGATCAGCGCAAACCAGAACTCGAATTCACCGTAGTGCTTCACGCTGAACAGGTTGGTCGCTGTCAGCAGCAACGTGATGATCAGGGTAAACGCCCAGATAGCCACATCAGGGAACCAGGCATGCAGGATGGTCGCAGCGGCGTTGGCTTCCAGCGGAATTACCAGCACCCAGAACCACCAGTACAACCAACCGATGGTGAAACCGGCCCAGTGACCGATCGCGCGGTCGGCGTAGGTCGAGAACGAACCGGTGTCGGGCGACGCTACCGCCATCTCGGCGAGCATGCGCATCACCAACACCACCAGCGTACCCGCAGCGGCGTAAGCCAGCAGCACTGCAGGGCCGGCGGCAGCAATCGCGTGGCCGGAGCCAACAAACAAACCGGCACCAATAACGCCGGCAATTGACAGCATGGTGACGTGACGCGGTTTGAGCCCCTGTTCGAGGTCATTGGAGCTTTGCGTACTACTCATTGACACACCTTTACGAGGATTTGCGAAAACGGTCAGCCCGGCCTGCGATCTTTTTCGTGAAAAGAAACCAACGGGGCGTTCTTTATTTTTTACGCAAGATTTGCGCCAAAATATTACAGCTCCTTGATTGACGCGGGCTGTAGGACAATTCAACTGCCGTCGCAAGTCATTGAGAACAATAGCATTCCGCTATAGCGTTACCGTGCGACCCACCGTCAAGATGACTGTGCGCACCAAAAACACACACAAAAAGTAAGTGACGCCCCACAAAGGGGCTGATATGCACCGTTTGCCCGGTTAACCCTTCCAACACCCGCCCAAAGCTGGCACCATCGCGCCCTTTTTTACGCGAAGCCTGTGGATTTATCGGGTTCAAACGTCTGTTAGGTTGTTGATAGCGCGACACGCTGCTGCGCTGATGCGACACCCTGACGCAGACCACCTGTTAACCGTCCGCAGCGCTGTTGGCTCCCATCTGAGCGCTATGCTAGCTTGGCGCCTCGCCAGGAAGGCGGCCCAACAGCAAGAACGCACTGAACACAATGAGGACCGCACATGGCCGAGGCCGCGCCCGCGCTTGAAATCCGCAACTTGCATAAACGCTATGGTGAGCTGGAGGTACTCAAAGGTATCTCGCTGACCGCTCGCGACGGCGACGTGATCTCGATCCTGGGTTCCTCCGGTTCCGGCAAGTCCACCTTCCTGCGCTGCATCAACCTGCTGGAAAACCCGCATCAGGGTCAGATTCTGGTGGCTGGCGAAGAGCTCAAGCTCAAGGCCATGAAAAACGGCGAGTTGATGGCCGCCGACGGCAAACAGATCAATCGCCTGCGCAGCGAAATCGGTTTTGTGTTTCAAAACTTTAACCTGTGGCCGCACATGAGCATCCTCGACAACATCATCGAGGCGCCGCGCCGTGTACTCGGCCAGAGCAAGGCCGAAGCCATAGAAGTGGCCGAAGCCCTGTTGGCCAAGGTCGGCATCGGCGACAAGCGCCACGCCTACCCTGCGCAACTGTCCGGTGGCCAGCAACAACGGGCCGCCATTGCACGCACCCTGGCGATGCAACCCAAGGTCATCCTGTTCGACGAGCCGACATCGGCGCTTGACCCGGAAATGGTCCAGGAAGTACTTAATGTGATCCGCGCACTGGCCGAAGAAGGCCGCACCATGCTGCTGGTCACCCATGAAATGGGCTTTGCCCGTCAGGTTTCCAGTGAGGTGGTGTTCCTGCACCAGGGCCTGGTCGAAGAGCAAGGATCGCCACAGCAGGTGTTTGAGAACCCGCTTTCGGCGCGCTGCAAACAATTCATGTCCAGCAACCGCTAACGGAGCAACATGCATGCAGAACTATAAAAAATTCCTTCTGGCCGCGGCCGTTTCGATGGCGTTCAGCGCCACGGCCATGGCAGAAACCTTGAAAATGGGGATCGAAGCGGCCTACCCGCCCTTCAACAATAAAGACGCCAGCGGCAACGTGGTCGGCTTCGACAAAGACATCGGCGACGCCCTGTGCGCGAAGATGAAAATCGAGAAGTGCGAAGTGTATGTGTCCGACTGGGACGGCATCATCCCGGCCCTGAACGCCAAGAAGTTCGACTTCCTGATCTCCTCGCTGTCGATCACCGATGAACGCAAGCAGGCCGTCGACTTCACCGACCCGTACTACTCCAACAAGCTGCAATTCATCGCGCCTAAAGCCACTGCCGACTTCAAGACCGACGCGGCTTACCTGAAGGGCAAGATCATCGGCGCCCAGCGCGCGACGTTGGCCGGTACTTACCTGGAAGACAAGCTGCCGGACACTGAGGCCAAGCTTTACGACACCCAGGAAAACGCCTACCTCGACCTGACGTCCGGCCGCCTCGACGGTATCCTCGCCGACAAGTACGTGCAGTACGAATGGCTCAAGAGCAAAGACGGTTCGGCCTATGAATTCAAAGGCGACCCGGTTGTAGAAAGCGACAAGATCGGTATTGCCGTACGCAAAGGCGACCCACTGCGCGAGCGCCTGAACAAAGCCCTGGCAGAGATCAAGGCAGACGGCACCTACAAGAAGATCAACGACAAGTACTTCCCGTTCAGCATCGAATGATCTGAACGGCCTGACCGACGCGCTCGCTTGAGCGCGCCGGCTTTTAGCAATGCCTGCCGCGATATGAAAACACCATGAATTTCGATCTCTACGGATTCGGCCCGGCGCTCGCCGCTGGCGCGCTGATGACCGTCAAACTGGCGCTCACGGCCCTGTGCCTGGGGCTGGTGCTGGGCCTTGCCGGCGCCTTGGCCAAGACATCGCCTTACAAGCCGTTGCAATGGCTTGGGGGTGCATACTCGACCATTGTTCGCGGCGTGCCGGAACTGTTGTGGGTTTTGCTGATTTATTTCGGCACGATCACTGCGATGCGCAGCCTGGGTGAGGTATTCGACATACCTGACCTTTCGCTCAGCGCCTTCGCGGCCGGCGTGATCGCATTGGGGCTGTGTTTCGGGGCGTACGCTACAGAGGTATTACGCGGCGCAATCATCGCCATACCCAAGGGTCATCGCGAAGCCGGTGTGGCGTTGGGGTTGTCGAAGTTTCGCATCTTCACCCGCCTGATCATGCCGCAGATGTGGCGTATCGCCCTGCCGGGCCTGGGCAATCTGTTCCTGATCCTAATGAAAGACACCGCACTGGTCACGGTCATCGGCCTCGAAGAAATCATGCGCCACGCGCAAATCGCCGTAACTGTCACCCGACAGCCTTTCACCTTTTATCTAGTCGCCGCGTTCATTTATTTGGGCCTGACGTCGCTGTCGATGGTGGCTATGCACTTCCTGGAAAAACGCGCCGCCCGCGGCTTCGTGAGGACGACGTAATGGAATGGGAAGTCATCTATAAGTGGCTGCCGAAGTTTATTCAGGGCGCCATCCTCACCCTGGAACTGGTCGGCATCGCCGTGATCCTCGGGCTGATTCTGGCGATCCCGCTGGGTATCGCTCGCTCCTCCAAACGCTGGTATGTCCGCTCGCTGCCCTACGCTTACATCTTCTTCTTTCGCGGCACACCGCTGCTGGTGCAGTTGTTCCTGGTCTACTACGGTCTGGCGCAGTTCGACGCTGTGCGCGCAAGCTTCATGTGGACTTATCTGCGTGACCCTTTTTGGTGTGCCACGGCCACGATGACACTGCACACGGCAGCTTATATCGCCGAGATCCTGCGCGGTGCCATCCAGGCGATCCCACCGGGTGAAATCGAAGCATCCCGTGCCTTGGGCATGTCCAAGCCAAAAACACTGTTCTATATCATCCTGCCTCGCGCGGCCCGCATCGGCCTGCCGGCCTACAGCAACGAAGTCATTTTGATGCTCAAGGCCAGCTCCCTCGCAAGCACCGTGACGCTGCTGGAACTGACCGGCATGGCCAGGACCATCATTGCGCGCAACTACCTGACAGTTGAGATGTTCTTGACCGCCGGCGTGTTCTACCTGCTGATTTCCTACATCCTGGTACGCGGCTTCAAACTGCTCGAACGCTGGCTGCGCGTCGATGCCTGCCAAGGACGTTGAAGCGCGCTTTGCGGCGCTGGATGCGTTTTTAATCGAGCACCAAGGGCTGTGGCGACCACGGCCCTTTACCCATCTGCACTTACCCTGGGAAACCCAGCATCCCGAGCTGGCCCAGTGGCTGCGCCAACGCTCGTTGGCCGACGCTGATAGCTGCCACAACCGCCCTCACGAACTGCCGGCGCCCGCGCCTTTTCCACAGCTGGCCGAACAGGCGCTGCGGCTCAGTGCTGTGGATAAATTACCGACACAGGCGCTGGAACCCGCTCGCCATCGACTGAATGTCGACGTGCCGGGCCGCAAGTGGCAACAGATCGAAGCCTTCGGCGCCGCGCTGCATTTCGCGCAGACGCCCACGCACTGGCTGGACTGGTGCGCCGGCAAAGGCCATCTCGGCCGCCGCCTGCTGCAACCCGGCCAGCAGCTGACGTGCCTGGAATACGACCCAGCCCTGATCGCCTCGGGTCAGGCCTTGAGCGAGCACCATGGCTTACCTGCCACCCATCGCCTGCAAGACGTGATGGCGGATGTGACGATCAGCTCCGAGCAAACCCCTGTCGCCCTGCATGCCTGCGGCGACCTGCATGTGCGCCTGCTGCAATTGGCCAGCGCGGCTGGCTGCAAACAACTGGCGCTGGCGCCCTGCTGTTACAACCGCATCAATGCCGACCGCTATCAAGCTGTGTCTGGCGCGGGGCGCGCGTCGAAACTTAAGCTGTCGATTGAAGACGTGGGCCTGCCGCTGAGCGAAACAGTCACCGCCGGCAACCGCGTACGCCAGCAACGGGATACGTCCATGGCGCGGCGCCTGGGTTTCGATCAACTACAACGGCAACTGCGCGGCTGCGACGAGTACCTGCCTACACCGTCCCTGCCCGCCAATTGGCTGAGTGAACCCTTCGCTGACTACTGCCAAGCGCTGGCGAGCCTCAAAGGTTTATCCACAGGCGAGCAGGATTGGGCGGCGCTGGAGGCGCACGGCTGGCGGCGCCTGGCCCACGTGCGAAACTTGGAGTTAGTGCGCGGTCTGTTTCGGCGCCCACTGGAAATGTGGCTGGTGCTGGATCGGGCACTTTTTTTGGCGGAACAGGGCTACAACGTCAAGATAGGCAACTTCTGCGAAACGACGTTGACCCCGCGCAACTTGATGGTGCTGGCCGAGCGCGATTAGAGGGCAAAAATCCTACACACGCCCTGTGGATAACTCTGTTGATGAAATCTTTACAGAGGCTGTAGCTATCAGCGCTACAGGGCAAAAGGCGCCCTGGTCATTTTTTGTTCACATAATAAAACGCACACAAAACAGGCAGTTGCAGCGCGCTGAGAACAGCGCCACAAAATGGCTGTTTGCTGACAGGTTCAACCAACCGATTGTGCATAAGCCTCTGGCGTTAAGCGTATAAACCGCACTTTAAGTGCTTCTTTTAGCCGCCCTCAGCACCTGGCAAATCTCGCCGATATCGTCAATCGCCAAGCGTTTCGCCACGTTGTCCAACGGGTCGGCGGCGAACGCCAGTGCCTCGTTGATTGCCATATCGCGATGAACCTCCAACGGCGCCGTGCCAAGGCGCTGTTTGAACGCCTCAACCATGTCCAGGCTGAAAGGGTTGCCCTCATCCACCTGATTGACCACCCCCTGCACAGTCGGTGGGTTGTCGCCCTCAAGGTGCGGGGCGAGCAGCACATCCAGATGATCCAAGGTGCCAAGGCACGCGGCATCGGCTTGCACAATCACCAACACCACATCGGCGACGGTCAGCGCCTGATGGAAGTAGACGTTATTGCCAGCGGGGGTATCGATGATCACCGTCTGCCGCTCGCTCAGCCCCAAAGACGCGAGGCGCTGCGCCAACCAGGTGGGCTCGTGCTTGAGCCAACGCTCGAGGTTTTCCTGCTGCTGAATGTCGATATCGCCAAAGGTAATAACCTGGCAACCGGCAAAGCCGAGCTGCTGCAAAGGGCTCCACTGCCCGTGCTCCAGGCTGGTGCGGCCGATACCGGGCAACGCGGCACTGACGCCGAAGTGATGGTGCAAGGCGTTCTGCGGGTCCAGGTCCAACGCCACAACGGATTCGCCATAACGCTGCAAACCGCTGCTCAAGGCCGTGGCCAGAGTGCTACGGCCGACGCCGCCATTCATCGACACCAACGCCACCACTTTGGGACGCAGCGCTGCGATATCAGTCAATTGGGCGTGGGCAGGGTTGGTTTCATTAGCCGGCACGCTGCCAAAAAAGTGCATGCGCGCATTAATGCCTTGGGCATCACGGGTGACGTTCTTGCCGAACAACGCCAGAAGTTCTTCGCTAAGGCTCATAGCCAACTCCTCACGACGCAGCTTAAAGACGTGAAGGTCGGCAAGCAGGCACTTACCGCAGGTCTTATTATGGGCGTCTTAGTGACGCATTCTGTGACAGGCGCGGCAAAGTGTCATTATTTTGATGTTTTTGCTGATTGTTTTTTAGACAGGCGGCAAAAAGTCAAATTAATGGCCTTCATGCAGGCGCCCCATCAGGGCCCGACATAACGCATTTATATCCTGGCAGCCTACGCTGTTAAGCGACGGGTCGAGCGGATCGCGCCCGTAGGCCTGTGCCTCGCTGAAAGCAGGGTCGCGATGCACCGCACCCAGCACTGCATCGCCCAGGCGCAGCTTGAACACCAAGGCCATGTCCTGGCTGAAGGCGTGGCCAGCGTCCACTTGGTTGATCACGTAAAACCGTTGCGGCGGCGATTCGCTGGCGAGGTACGGCGCGAGCACTTCGTCCATCTTCGCCAAGCGGCGAAACGAAGCCGCGTCCGGCTGGACCACCACCAACACCGCATCCGCCACCGACAGCGCCTGGCTGAGGTACACCGAATTACCCGCAGGCACATCGATAACCACCGTGTCCTGCCCATTCAGCCCGAGCCCGGCCAAACGCTTGCGCAGAAACTCGAGGTCCTGCCCCAACCAACGATTCAGGCTTTGTTGCTGCACCGGGTCGGTCTCGCCAAAGGCCACCACACGGCACCCGGCAAACCCGCGCTTAGGCAAGGCCTCCCACGTCTGGTTGAGCAAGCTGACAGCCCCGAGCCCCGGCAAATCAAACCCCGGGCACAAGTGATCACGCAGCGCGTTTTGCGGGTCCAGGTCCAACGCCAACGCCGGATGCCCCTGACGCTGCAAACCACTGGCAAGCGCCGCCACCAACGTGCTGCGCCCCACACCGCCCGTGGCAGACACCACCACCACAACCTTCGGCGCCGAAGCATCCGAATACACCTCGCCATGCGGGCCTTCAACCACCTCAGGCGGAGGAAGACACTGCGCGGCACCTTGGTTCAATTGATCGAGCAAACGCTGCAAAGGCTCAGCCAGCGCAGTGCTTGGTGTTGAACTGTGATCTGCACGCCCCACTGACTGCTCCCAGGTTTAAACCGCTGAATTATTGTGGCGCGCATTCTGTGATATCAAACTGATGCTGTCAGTATTTAGGTGTTTGTAACGAAATGCTTTCAGATGAGTGGCATGACGCCACGCAATACACAACCCGACAAAACCCGCACACAGCCCAGCTACCTCCGAGGCATTCAATGAACTCCACCCACCGTTGATACCCCAGAGGACACCCGTACGGGCTGCGGCCGAGTGAATGCGCGGATGACGTATCTGGACTCCAAGGGCCAGGCGCAGATGCTGAAATAGCTGAAATTCACCGACGATTGCGGCGACGGGAATTGAGCTGATTTGCAGGCCCTGAAGCGACGAAAAAGCGGGGATCGCAAAAAAACCTTCACTTCTGCAAAAATAGTCAGAATTCAGGGGTTTACAGAAGCTTGCCAATCGCTATAATCGTCGCCCTAACACGCCGGTATAGCTCAGTTGGTAGAGCAACTGACTTGTAATCAGTAGGTCCCGGGTTCGACTCCTGGTGCCGGCACCATATTAGGCTCCATTGCATTCCACCGAGTGCTCTGGAAGCCCCGAAAACCCGCCCTTTGGCGGGTTTTTTCGTTCCAGGACCCTCTGTCGGGATCCAACAAAATCCCCCTTCCCCGAGGGTATGTTAGGGGTACTGCGATTTCCCGGTCAGGAGCGCGTACCCCTATGCCACGTCTAGCGATCCCTCTCAGCGACCTGCAATGCCGCACGGCCAAAACCCGCGAGCGCGCCTACAAACTGTTCGACGGTGGCGGCATGTACCTTTTCGTCAAACCCAATGGCGTGAAGACCTGGCGCTTGAAGTACACCAAGCCCAACGGCAAGGAAGGTACGCTCATCATCGGCAATTACCCCATCGTTACCCTTTCCGTCGCACGACGTAAACGAGACGAAGCCAAGGCGTTGCTGCTCGACAATCTCGACCCAATGGAAGAAAAGAAGAAGGCCAAGATCGTAGCCCAGCGGGCGGCACTGCTTTTCGAAACCGTCGCCCTGGAGTGGCACGCTGATATGTCCCGCCGCTGGACCGAAGGCCACGCGAAAACCGTAATGAGCCGACTGCGCACCCACGTCTTCCCGCTAATCGGCCAACGACCCATCGCTGAACTCGATACCCACGACCTGCTAGAGATCACCCAGCGCATCAAGGAACGCGGCACCATGGATGTGGCGTTACGGGTACAGAACTACTTATCCACCATCATGCGCGGGGCCAAAAGGGCTCGGCAGATCACCATGAACCCTGCACTGGATCTGGCAGGCTCGATTCACGCGCCGCGCACAGTCCATCGCCCGGCCCTCTCCCTCAACCGCCTACCCGAACTGCTACACCGTATCGACAACTACAACGGCCGCGAGCTGACGCGCCTTGCCGTGCTGCTGACTCTGCATGTGTTCGTCCGCTCCAGCGAGTTGCGCTTCGCTCGATGGAGTGAGTTCGACTTCCAACGCGCCATGTGGGAAATCCCCGATACGCGCGCACCAATTGAAGGGGTACGCAACTCCACACGCGGGACCAAGATGAACGGCGACATTCAAATGGTTCCGCTATCGCCGCAGGTCATCGAAATACTGGAGCGCCTGCGCAGCCTCAGTCGCTTTTCAGAGTTGGTGCTACCGGGCGACCACAAGTACTGGAAGCCCATGTCCGAGAACACGGTGAACACCATGCTCCGCAACGTCGGCTATGACACCAGCAAGGACGTGTGCGGCCACGGCTTCAGGACCATGGCCTGTAGCGCCCTGCTTGAGTCCGGGTTATGGACCGACGCAGCCATCGAAAGACAAATGAGCCACAAGGAACGCAACCGTGTGCGTGCCGCGTATATCCACAAGGCCGAATTCCTCGAACAGCGCAGGCTGATCATGGCGTGGTGGAGCAACTACATCGACGCCAACCGCCATGGGCATGTGACACCCCACGAATTCGCTCACCCAGTCGGCGACAACATCACGGCCCTACAAAATAGCCGTGGCGCATCCAAACGTGGGTAAGCCTGTGAGATCACCGTTGTCCGCCCTTCCACGCGGGTCCATCCAAGCGGGGCTGCAAAGCCGCCCTGCTTGGATGGACCTCATTTAAAAAATCTAAAGCCCACGCAAACTGTCTGTGGAAAACTACTGATTTCCACCGGTGGATAATTTCATCCACAGCCGCAGAACTCCCGATAATTCGAGCCTTGACCCAAATTATCCACAGGCGTAGAAAAGATCGGGCAAGCGCTGTCGTTGACAGCAACCCAGGTAGCCAGAACCTTTAAGGCTACGCCACACCGTGGTGGTTCTCCCAAAGTGCGATTAGCGTCCGGCGGCTCGCACGGTCACAGCGATGTGATGGATGCCTACTTTTACCAGTGTGCCCACTGCGGCAACTTCCCCCTTTCATAGCTGCCCTGCAGCAACCTATCCGCTTGGTCATTTCATTGCGCCAACCTGCGCCCGTCACTTTCTTCCGGAAAGAGACGGGCGCTCCTACCGCTGCTGCAGCCCAACTCGTACAAGGCTTTGCGGCATTCCCCCTCGTGACAATCGGCGTGACAAACACCGAAATCACCAGCAACAGCGATGCAGATGATGGTGCCGCAGCCCAGGGAATGGACGGCACCTGACTGACAGTCAGGTATGCCCCGGTCATCGCATCCCTGCCTTCACCTGATTCAGGATCTCGCGGCATTGGCCTCGTCAGCCAATGCAGTCTCCACCCGCCCACCGGAATCGGTGTTCAGGAGGCCAGATCATGAGATGCCCAAGCTCCCGGTCGTAAAGAGCCGTCAGTCCCGCGTTAGTGGACAATCCTCACAGGTCGCAGGGGCCTAGATCCCTGATAACACTCAACATTCTTGGCGGGATGACGTGGGGAAAGTTTTAAAAGTTTTGGCTTCGAGAGGAGTTCGATCATGGCATTGGTGGGCAGGCGAGATGGACGCAATTTTGGCTACGGTCGGCAGTTGAGCTATGCCGGGCCACAGGCATTAAAAGATCTGTTTGACGGTGGGCATTATGGGACCGTCAAAGCGCACAATGATCGCTGGCAGGCGTTTGTTCGGTGGTGTCGGTCGGAGGATGGAACGGGGTTTAACGATGCACGGCAAATTGATCGGCAGACCTTGATGGAATACGCCAAATATCTGCGTCAGCAAGTTGAACAAAGCGCTATAGGCATCGCCACCGCGCAAAACCGATTGTCCAGCGTGAACCGGACCATGGCTGCGCTTCGCGGTGATCAGTATGTGAAGGTCGTGAGTCCAAGCAAGGCGTTGGGAATGCGGCGCACCAGTGTTCGTCAATCGGTGCCGCAAGGCCAAGACCGCGAACATGTGAAACGGATCGTCGACGTACTCTGCGAACACCAAATGCCAGGCGCTGCCGCCATCGTGCACTTGGCGCGAGCCGCCGGAATGCGCTTACGCGAGGCCATTTTGGCGGACCTACCGCGTTTAAAACGTGAGGCTGAGTACTACGGCAAGATCAACATTCAGGACGGCACTAAAGGTGGCCGCTCAGGCGCGTCGGCACCTCGCTGGATTACGGTAAATGATCATGTTCGCGACGCACTAATATATGCCGCACAAGTCTCACCCGAGGGTAGCCACAATCTGCTTGCACCGAACGAACGCTACCTCGATTTCCAACAGGGAATCGTCCGTCCCGCACGGAACATCCTCCATCAGCACGACCTCAAAGGCTTCCACGAATTGCGGGCAGCCTAAGTGCTCGCCTAGGTAAAAAATGGAAATTCCAAAAAACCAATAGAACCGATCAATTAAAACACCAAAAATCTAAAACATAGACAAATAGCAGTCTTAAAAATAAGCCATCGAAAAAAACTACCATACAACAATATTTCTGGAGTTAATCCCCTAAAAAGGCCCTCACCAACATGATAAAGAAGCCCTATAGTTCACGCCAAAAGACAATGTACTATATTAGAAAAAACAAACACTTTAACTTTTGTCCGATGGAACTCCGGAAAACATAAGCTTCCCTCCTTCCGGTCCGGCACCTGGCCCAAACTCTACAAGATAATCGCATCGCTTAAGTATCTCAGGCTTATGATCGATCACTAATACCGCCTTAAAATTGATAGCACAATCTTTAATATAGTTTATTGCTTTAACTGCGGAGCCCATATCCAACCCAGCACCAGGCTCATCTATTATAAGAATCTTATCTTTTCCAGGAGACATCAACGCCTGTAACAACTTTACTCGGCGAGATTCACCGCCCGACAGACTTCCGATCTTTCTATTAAAGCTCAGGTGGGAAACGCCGAGAGCTTCCGCTATCCTAACTGCGGTACTGAGCTTTTTGTTTTGAGCTACCAGCTCGCTAGGCAAGGAGTGTAGCGGCGAGCCATAAAACTCCTTCACATTCATATCGCAGACCTTAACAGCATCGACAATATCCGAAAATAACTCACCCTCACAGACTGCGCAGGTAATTTTGATGGTTTTTTCAAAAGCCCTAGTAAAATCTACGACTCCTGTTCCACCACAAGCCCCACAGCAACCTAGCTTTCCTGGCTGAGGAAGAAAAAGCTCCCTACTCTCATTCGAGTTTAATGAATAGATAGTTGCAATATTCGCGACCAAATCAAGCGCCGTTGCTACAGTAGATCGAATATTGCCTCGCATTTGCTTTTGCGATACATAATAAGCTCCTGGCACCGCCTCGCTTATAGCCCCCGCAAAGGAAGACTTACCTGATCCAGAAACACCGCATATACCAGTCACTGCACCTTGGGGAACAGATACAACAATATTCAACACGTTATTTTTGCTAACGCTTGGCAGAGAAAGCATATCTGACAACTTAAATTCTCTACTACCCCCAATCAACTCATCAGCAAGAGCCACATAAGGAACAATATAACCACCCATATCCCCTGGAGCAGGACCGATACAAATTACTTGGTCTGCCGACTTTATAAAGTAATGATTATGTTCAATCATCACGATAGTGTTTCCATTGGCACATATGTTTTTCATTTTTTCAATCAGCGCGGCATGGCTATTGGTAGATATCTGTGAAGAAATCTCATCCATTACAAACATAACCCCGGAAATTGAGGTGTTACACACTTGTCCAAATCTAAGTTTTTGCAACTCACCACCGGATAACGTAGGAATTTGCCTGATCAGAGAAATATACCCCAAGCCTAGCTCAACCAGCGTTTCCAATTGAGAAATTAACGCGCTAAGTGCTGGCGGATGTTTTTCGTGAGAACGCTTCAGGCGCTCAACAACCTCAATAACTGGATGCCGTAAAAAATCAAAAAATGAAATCGCCGAGACCTTACTTTCTTTATATATTAACGGATCCAGTCCTGTCGCATCACAATAAGAGCACGGCAAAGGTATGGAGAATTTTCTAAAACTCTCAAATAGTGAGATTTTATCGCTATCCGAAAATCCGCTCAGATCTTTTACTGGGCCTACATACCGTTCTTCTCTGGAACGCCTCTTGCCACCAAAAGCAAAACTCACCTTAAACTTTTTTATGGATTCTCCATTGAGAACCTTGTATTTTTGGTCTTCTGACAACTCGGATATTGACTTTCTAAGATCTATCCCTTCATCCTCACAAAAAGCGCGAAGAAGCGCTGTATTCTTAACTAAATTAGCACCAGACCAACACTTGAATGGGTTTTTCTCTAAGGGCTTTAAATCATCAACGATGAGACTTTCGGATAACGACAATGACTCCCTACTTCCCTGACAGTGCGGACACTCGTTCCCTGGCTTATTTAATCGAAGGGAGGAATGATCAAGCAGAGTATTCCCATCAGGGAGGATCGAGTAAAGATAACTTGGAACATCGAGATATGAATAAATAGTAGATTTCGGATTAGAGTTATAATTATTCTGCGTTAATGCTATAGCCGGTAATGCCCCATGAAATGAATCTACCTTATAATCAGAATAATCATAGGTTCCTGAATCAAGCTGATTAAACTGCTGTTTACAAATCGCAAACAACGTTCCGTAAGCCAAAGAGGATTTGCCCCCACCGCTTATACCAGTAATTGCTGTAAGAGAGTTTAATTTAATCTCAATATTCAAATTTTTCAGATTGTTTGTTTTAGCACCAACAACCGTGAAGAAATTTCTTTTTAGTCTTCCTTGCATCAGTAACTCCATTTGTAGAAGCTATGAGTGACATGAGAAGGCCAGTATGGTATCGTTTTGGCTCTGTGTCCATAACGTAAACGGAGTTAGCAATGGTCAAAACTAAGGTTAGTTTAAAGTTTTCCGAAGTGAGCGAACACCCCGAGGCAGGCACCAAATACACTACGACCTGCTCAGGAAGTAGAAGTGATTGCTGCACTCGAGTTTGCACTCGCCCAAATATCGGATCTGATGATGGAAGCTTGGATTCATGGGATGAATATCTCGAAGCCAACGCCGGTGTTTTGCAATATTGATCTAGGGGCGGTGCCATGAACGTGGCACCAATTCCTCTCAGCAGGATGAAGAATGGAAGCTCTTGCATATGATCCTGTCTTAAAAATAAAAGACAGCGTAGACGTCTACGTATCCACAGGCGAATCGGATGTCTGCACAATACAGTTCTATCACATCAATACTAGACAAAAGCTTTCCATTCGCATAGCCCCCTCATTTAGTGATGTGCTAGCAGCTCTTGATGGATTAAGTCCACTATCAAAAATCCTGAAAAGTTTTGCATTCGAATTAGATCCAGTAGAACTCAAGTCTATTTTTGAGTACTTAGTTGCAAAGGGCGTACTAGAGCACCCGACTATTGAGGACCCTAACTCGCGATATTCGCGACAAATCAATTTTTTGTCGGACTGGATTTTTGGACTGTCATCAAACAAGGCTCACGAGCAAATAATTAACAGTAACGTTGTTATCTTTGGTGTAGGTGCAGTTGGCTCTTCTATTGCAATCAACCTTGCCAGAGCCGGTGTTTCAAAATTCACGTTTGTAGACAACAAGGTCCTTTCCTCTCAATCCGCCGAGCGGCACCCATTTTTTTCAGCTAAAGAGGTCGGCGAGGCCAAGGTAGATGCGCTTAAGCGCCACCTGGAAAAGATCAATTCCGCAGTCAGAGTCACGTGCGTCAGAGAAAAACTCCTACCTTTAACAGACCTATCTAGCCTTGTTGACGACGCCACGTTGGTTGTTAATACGGCTGACGAACCTTATATCGGACACACCTCTGTCAAGCTTGGTCGCTATTTATGGGGGAAAAAAATTCCACTTTATGTTGCTGGTGGATTTGATGCACACCTCATGAGCACAGGCGACTTTTATATACCTGGAGAGTCCGTCTGCATTGATTGCTGCAGCGGTTTTTTTAGTGCTGCGCTGGCGGACTGGAAACCAACTTACAAAGTCCATAAAACTAATTCAGCAAAAACACATATTATAGGTGGTAGCGGCGGAACTTACAGCATGTCACTATTTTCTGCATCATACGCTTGTATTCAACTTCTGAACTATCTGGCAGGCGGCGACGCCTACAAATTCAGAATATCGCAGCGCGGGGAATTCATAATCGGCAAAGGCGAGATAGAATGGGTAGAAATTTTAGCGAAGGAAGGATGCAATGTCTGTGGAAAATAAAACATACCGGTTAAGGAGTTGCGTTGCGATCGTAAAAACTAAAAGATTCGTAGAGTTTTTTGATAGCAATCTGAGAACCGGATTTTCGATCGAGCTAGACTATCCTGAAATTATCGGACTACTGCACCACTTTGATGGCTCGCTATCAGTCAACGATGTAAGCTGTTTGTATCCGGAAATTTCAACTGCGGAACTATGCACACTAGTCCTATTTCTACAAAACAAGTCCGTTTTAATTGAAGTAGATGAGCCATATTTACAGCCCGACATAAACTACCGCCCGCGCTTAATTAATACATTGGAGAGCTATTTTCATTCCACATCAGAAGTCCGTAGATCCATCTATCAAGGCTCAAAAGCAAATATACTTATAATTGGCCTAGGGGCTGTAGGATCTTGGGTTTTACATTGCCTTGTGAAAGTAGGCGTACAAAATATAACCGTCATGGACAATGACAACGTTGAGCTATCAAATCTCCATAGGCAAGATTTATTTTTTGAAGCCGATGTTGGCACGCCAAAAGTCATAGCTGCTCGCAATAACATCAAACAAGCATACGATGTTGACATAACCGCCGTCTGCAAAAAAATGGAATCAGTCGAAGATTTATCGCTAACCGACTTCCCAGATCTAGTTATAAATTGCGCAGACTCTCCGAGCGTGGACACCACATCTAAAATTGTTTCAGACTTTTGCCTGAACCACAAAATACCACATATAATTGGAGGCGGATATAACTTACATCTAACATTGATTGGACAAGTAATAATTCCTGGTGTTACTGCTTGTCTTCACTGCTTCGACAAAATACTCTCCCCCACTAATGCGGCAGAATTATTTGGCGTAAAGAAGCTAAATAGAAAATATCGCAAGATTGGTAGCATGGGACCTGTATGTGGCGTTTCCGCATCAATTACTGCCACAGAAGCAATTAAAGTAATCTTCGGAGTCCCCATCCGATTTTTAGCAGTAGTCAATAAACGACTAGAGTTCAATCTGAGCACTTTTGATTTCGGCGCATTTTCAGTAGAACGAGACATTACTTGCGCCTATTGCGCCACTGACTGATATTTTTGGTAAATTTTTTATCGTAAACATTTACCATAAGTCGCCTTTCTGAGCGAGACAGCGATACCACCCCTAATACTAAAGCTTTATATTTTTATTTATAAATTTATGACTGAATATTAATTAACAATCTCCGTTGTGGATATACCCACACAGATCAGACGCAGCGCTCATACGTCGAGCAGGCCATCAAACACCATCGGTAGGTAGCCCGCTTGGTGGCCATAAGCTATGATCAAGAGTCAGGACGATGGCAAGCGGACTCTGCCAAAAAGCATCGCCCGCTGGTTAGTTTCGCGGAAATACCCAGCGCCCTGCTGAATGGCTAGCAGCTAAGCCTTTTTAAAGACTGTGCTTCTGCACATCATTTGGCTGGCGCGCATTTTGCTTACTGAGCAGATTGAAGTCAGGAACGATGAACGAGGGAAAAATGGATAATTTCGAGCAACAACCTTTTGCGGATGCGGAGTTCGCGGAAAACCCCGAACAGCGTTGCCCTTGCGTGCTATTGCTTGATACCTCTGGATCGATGCAAGGTCGTCCGATCCAAGAGTTAAATGATGCGCTGCAGTTCTTCAAAGAAGACCTGCACGCCGACACCATGGCCGCCAAACGCGTAGAGCTCGCTGTGGTGACGTTCGGTCCTGTCTCTGTCCGAACAGAATTTACTACAGTGGATGGCTTCTACCCCGAAATGTTGGAGGCGAGCGGCACGACGCCGATGGGGGAGGCTGTGGTACGCGCGTTAGACCTTTTGCGCGAAAGGAAAGATAGCTACCGCGCAAATGGCATCAAGTACTACCGGCCATGGGTATTCCTCATTACTGATGGAGCTCCCACGGACAGTTGGAGCGAAGCTCGTCAACGAGTTCATTCTGGCGAAGAGCGTAAAGAGTTCATGTTCTACGCGGTAGGGGTAGAGGGCGCTGATATTTCCATCCTCACGCAGCTCGCGACCCGGCAACCCCTCAAGCTAAAGGGCTTAGCGTTCCGTGAACTGTTCGCATGGCTCTCTAGCTCCCTGAGTGCAGTTTCGCAATCCAATCCAGGGGATGCTGTGCCGCTGACGAATCCTACTGCTCCCGATGGGTGGGCCGTTGCTGGCTAACCCTCGCTGGCGCTGGGCGGCAGCTTCTAGAATCGGCACATCCCACCAGCGACTGGGAACCCGGAAGCAGGACGCCTACGGCGTCCGGCTCACTTCGCGTGCGCTTTGTACGGTGGTTTCCGACGGTGCGGGCAGCGCCAGCCACGGTGGCGAAGGAGCATCCTTGGTCTGTCGTCACCTTATACTCGCTTTCAAGGATTGGTTCTCAAATCACGATCATCTGCCGGGTGACGAGGTCATTCGGTGCTGGATAGACGAGTTGCGTGACCGCCTCAGCGCGGTGGCGGCACGACGTAATCTCACTCGTCGTCAGTTTGCTGCAACTTTGGTCATGTTAGTCGTGTTCAAAGATGAGCTCCTGACTCTTCAGATCGGTGATAGCGCACTTGTGGGCCGTCAAAAGGGGGCGTGGGAGGCTTTATGTTGGCCCGAGAATGGCGAGTTCGCGTCCACTACGTATTTCGTCACGGATGATCCCGAGCCTCGATTGCGTCTCTTCCGTGGTCAGTGTGAATACGATGCCTTTGCACTTTTTTCTGACGGGCTTGAGACAATTGCGTTAGAGCAGGCAACCCAGCAGCCATATGCCCGCTTCTTCGACCCGATGATCAAGGCCGTAGACGGGGCCGACGGTAAAGGGCGGCTCGCCGGATTGTCGGACGCGCTTGCCCAGTATCTCGATAGTCCACGGCTGTGCGAACGCACGGACGACGATAAAACTCTGATCTTGATTTCGAGGCGATGAGTAGTTCTCCGATTCGCATTGATGGGAAGAGCATGGAGCTCGGTAAGCGCCTAGGCAAAGGGGGCGAGGGTGACGTCTACGCCATACCTGGTCGCACCGATCAAGCAGTCAAGGTATACAAGGAAAATTTACGGAGCTCACGTGAATCTAAAGTCCGTGCCATGGTGGAAAGCCAGCTAGCGGAAAAGACCAGCCTGATTGCATTCCCGTCTGAGATCGCGACTGATAATTTGGGAGTCTTCGCCGGTTTCACCATGCGATTGGTGTCGGGATACCGCCCAATACATGAGCTCTATAGCCCCAAGTCCCGGAAGATTCAATTTCCCGATGTCGATTATCGCTTCCTGATCCGGGCCGCACAAAACGTCGCGCGTGCTGTGGCGACCGTACATCAAGCCGGATGCGTCATCGGAGACTTTAACCACTCCGGCGTCCTGGTTGCTCCCGACGCCACTGTGGCGCTAATTGACGCCGACAGCTTTCAGTTCAACTTGAACGGCCGTTCCTATCCATGTGTTGTCGGAACTGAGGATTTTACGCCGCCGGAGCTACATGGTCTGAACCTGAGCCAGGTCGAACGAACATACGCGCATGACAATTTTGGCCTCGCTGTCGCGATCTTCCAGTTGCTGGCCATGGGTAAACACCCTTACTCCGGCCGCTATAGCGGCGCAGACCTCTCTCTTGGTCAAGGCATTGCGCAACACCGATTTGCTTATTCGGTGGTACGACGGAGCACGACGCAAACCATACCACCGCCTGGAGCGATCCAACTCATTGACTTGCCGCAACCAGTCGCGGAGGCATTTGAGGCCTCGTTTGGTCTCGATCCCGCAGCCCGCCCCAACCCTACGATCTGGGTCAAGCTTCTGCAGGAACTGGAAACCAGCTTGCGTCGGTGCCCAAAAACGCCCACGCACTACTTCCCTAATGCAGCATCAAGCTGCGTGTGGTGCCGGATCGCCAGTCAGTCCGGTGTTGAGATGTTCCCTGCAGTCTTTACTTCAGGAACAGCGTCAGTGCCCACCTCAGGGGGCGAGCCCTTTGATCTCGTCAAGATCGCGGCGGCCATTCGAGCGGCCCCCATGCCTCGCCCCGCAGACATCCTTCCGACGTGGAAGGGTGATCCTGGCTCCTCGCCCAGCACCCTCAGGGAAGCCAAAAGCAGGCAAACGACCCAACGGTTTGTCGGTGGCCTGATCATGCTGGCTGCCCTTATCGCATTTGCAATCGCTCCGCGTGGTGCGATTGTCTGGATCGGTTTGGGTGTTTTCGGTTTGTCTCGCTTACTGTCCGCGAAAGTCGATCATGCACCACCACTTAAGGCTTATGCAGATGCCGACAATCGGGTGCAGGTGGCTTCTATTGCTCACCTTCAGCGAGTCGGCTTCACTGAACTCTTCCACTTACGCAATGATCTGGAAAATTGCATAGGGCAGTACCAACAACTCGAAGCAGGGTTGGCCCGTGAGCTGGAACGCTTGAAGACAACCCGCGAAGCTCGTCAACGTCACCAGTTCTTGGATCGATTCCTTCTAAGTCGAGTGAAGATCTCAGGGATCGGTCCGGCAAAGATGGCCACATTGGCCTCATTTGGCATCGAATCTGCGGCAGATATCAGCTACGACGCAGTGATGGCTGTACCTGGTTTCGGCGAATCGTTGACCGGCAAGCTTCTCCAATGGCGTCGTGAGCAAGAGATGAAGTTTCGATATAACCCAACGCCTGGTCCTTCAGATCAGCAAGTCGAAGATGCTGCTCGGGCAGCGGCAGCATCCAAACGAGCAGCCTTGCAGGGCAAATTGCGGGCAGGGCTGGCGGCCCTGCGGGGTGCGCCATCGAGACTGATCAGCAACAAAGGTCTGCCTGAGCCGGCTCTAATACAAGCCTTGGTCGATCGCGCCCAAGCCGAACAGACTTGTGCCGCTCTGGGAATTAAGACGCCACCACACGGTGCTCTTAATTTGCCCATACTAAAGCCTATGCCAGCCCCATCGAGCCATTACCATGCGCCGCCGCATGTCCCTCCTTCTTCAAACATACAACGGGGATCAGCTCCAGGTCGGGCAACATCTGTCCTCACGTGCCCAATATGCCGTGCTTCGATGGTGAAGCGTAAGGCCAAAAAAGGTCCTTACGCCGGGAAGTCGTTCTGGGGGTGCTCGCGATATCCCCAATGCAAAGGAACGCGAAATTAGAGTGCCACCCCGAGATTAGCTGAGAGCTCAGCAGAGAGTTGGTGTGACAAATAAAATGCGAAGGCTGATCAGGATAATCATAGGGATAGTAATCTTTATAATTGATATTAAAAATATATAAATCAGTTCGTTAATTTCTTATTCGACTCCTGGTGCCCCATCATGTCCCACTGAATGCTTCGTAGCACTACGCACTACTCCCAGAATCATGCTCGCGTTTTCACACAATCTGACCCGGTGAGGTTTCACTTACACGTTGCATACTCCGCTAACTTAACCGCTCAGCCGCTTTGCGATAAACCTGCTCACGCTCGTGCTTATCGACGGCCACCACGAACACCATGATCTCCTGGTCGATCACCTGATAAACTAGCCGATAGCCGCTACTGCGCAGCTTGATCTTGTAGCAGTCGGGTAAGGCATGCAGACGGTTGGCTTCAATGCGCGGATTGACCAGAATCGTGGCCAACTTCTTCTTGAGTTGCTGGCGTACGGTATCCCCCAATTTGTGCCACTCCTTTAATGCCCGCGCATCGAATTCGAGGCTATAGGTCATCTAGTGAAACTTTAACCCGCTGGGGAGCAGCCAGCCGCTCGCGCACCGTTGCGATCAAGGCTTCATCTTCCTCGGTCATCAGGACTGGCTTAAAAGGTAGCTGACCGCGCTCTGCTACGTACTGCAAGGCTTGGCGCATCAGCTCAGAAGGGGTGACGCCGAGCTTTTCCAGCTCGTGGTAAGCACGCGCTTTGAGATCGTCGTCGATACGGACATTGATGGACGCCATGGGATGGCCCTCACTGTAAAGACATTAGTCTTTACGGTGAGGTAAAAACCTCATTTGGGCAAGCCTACAAACGGTTGGTTTTTACACAACTCACAGGGTTACGTGTGTCGCTCGCAACTCTACGTACCGAGCACAGCACATGCTCACAGTTTACTAGTCCCGAATTCGATTCCACCGAACGCCATAACTAGCTGATTTATCTATAGTTACTAGTTGGGGTACGCCGAAATTTCCACCAAAATCCAGACGCCCGGAAAACATCGCCCCGCAGAAACATACCGTTCGTCTGGTGCCGGCACCATATAAGACGAAGCCCTCACAGCAATGTGAGGGCTTTGTTGTTTCTGGGGTTTGGGTGTGCGTCATGCGTTGAAATAGACGGGTTATAGCCCCGGAAGCCACCTCCTCCGCTGGCACTTCTATCTTTATGCAAAATTATGGCTGGCCAATAATTATGGCGTATCCATAAAACAAATAATTTCCTCAGCAGCCTATCCATCACGCTCGGATAGGCTAAAAAACAACCAATCCATTTTCCCGATTGCTCCCCCTCCCCCCACCACGCTAACCTCCGCTCCGTCACTGCCAATGCAGCGACCGGGCCTGAGAACCCGATTTTGATGCAGGCGCCCAAAGCGCCACGTATTCGTTGAAACTACGAACGTGGTAGCTCTCACTCGATATGGGAGTCTCACCAATGACCGTTACAAATCCCTCCGCGTTAACCACCCTCGGCGTCACCCCTTTCTCCTTCCACTGCGATCAACCTCTGTTCCGCGTTAACAGCGGCGTCCCTCTGCATGAAGCCTTGCACCACGTTTCCGATTTGCTCCACGTCGCCAAACTGCTAGCAGAAGATGCGGCGATGACGAAGGAGACGGACCGTTATGCTTGGGCGTCGCATTATTTGCAGGAGATGGTCAAGGCGGTGATTGATGATGTGGTGAAGGTGTTGGAGTCGCCCTGCAATGCCGAGCAATAAGAGGTGAATGGGGTGGCCGGGCGGGCGCTATCGCGGGCAAGCCCGGCTCCCACAGGTGGTTTACATCGGTAGTTGATAGAGCGCCTCGGCTTGGAAAGGCCGGGGCGTTTTTTTGTCAGTGCCCGGCGCTTTGGCGGCCGTCCACGTGCAGGATCTCGCCGGTGACGAACCCGGCGTTTTCCAGGTAGATGATCGCCTGGGCAATGTCACTCGCTTCGCCCATGTGCCCGACCGGATGCAGGCGGCCCAGCGCCGCGTGGGTTTCTTCGCCGTGCATGGGCGTTTTGATAATCCCGAGGCTCACTGCGTTCACGCGAATACCGCGTTTGGCGTATTCAATTGCCAGGGATTTGGTCGCGGCGTTCAGGCCGCCTTTGGTCAGCGAGGCCAGCACTGACGGCACGCCGTCAATCGCGGGGTCGACCAGGCTGGTGGTGATGTTGACGATGTGCCCGGCCAGCATGTTTGCGTAGTCTTCGTGGGTGTAGCCGGTGAAGGGTTTGGCAACGAAGATGCCGGCCACGGTGTGGATGTTCGGGTCAGTGGACGGCTAAATCGAGCGCGAGGTGGCGACCACGCGATAATCGAGGGCGCGGTAGCGCGTGGACCACGGCGGCGCCGATGCCTTGGGAGGCGCCAGTAATGACGACGACTTTGCTCATGATAGTGCTCCAGTTCAGGCTTGGGATTTGCGATATTCGGTGGTGGTGATACCGGCGTAGCCCCAGCTATCGGTGTCGGCTTCTTCGATGACGATGTAGGTCAGGTCGGGGCTTTTGCTGAGAACGCGTTCGAAGGTTTCGGTGAATTCGGCGATGACCTGGGCTTTTTGCTCCGGGGTAACGCCGTCACGGGTGATGGGCGGGCAAGTGGGGCTCATTTAGGCGGGCGCCTGAAGGGGATAAAGGTGGCGCGGAGCACTTCATTAGTACTGCGATGTAACAAATCAGAGGCCGGCAGGCGCGCATAAAAAAACCCCGAACCAGTCGGGGTTTTTTATCGCCTGGAATCAGGCGCGACGCCGAATCAATTAGAAAACGTTGATTGGGTAGTCGGCGAACAGACGGATTTCGTTACCGCCTACGTTGTACTCGCTGGCGTTGCTGGAGACGCGCAACCAGGAGGCACGAGCGCGCAGGCTCAGGTCTTTGGCTGGGCCGCTCTGAACGACGTATTTGAACTGGTTGAAGATTTCACGCTCGGTGCCACGGCCGCGGTTGGTACCGTCGTCAATGTTGGTGCCGCGCACGTAGGCGATGTTGTAGGTCAGGCCAGGTACGCCGAAGGCGCTGAAGTCCAGGCCGTAGCCTGCTTGCCAGGAGCGCTCGTCCTTACCGTTGAAGTCGGACCAGTAGGAGTTGGCCAGCAGGATGGTATTGCCGCCGTCGCCGATGCCGCCAGCGTTGCGGTAGCCGCCGTACAGGTAGCCGGTGTCGCCGGTGCTGCGCTGGTGAGCGACGGTGAAGCTGTGCGGGCCAACAGCCCAGGTAGCGCCCAAGCTCCAGATTTTGTTGTCGCGGGCGTCTGCATCACCTTGGTTTTCCAGGGCGAAGCTGCGGTCCAGCTTGGTTTTGTAGCCGTTGAAGTCAAAGGTCAACGATTGCTTCTCTGGCAGGGCCAGCACGTAGTTAACGTTGACGTATTGCTTCTTCAGCACGTCCTGCATGTCGGAAGCGTACAGAGCAGCCGACAGGCTTTCGGTGAATTTGTAGCTACCGCCGAGGTAGTTGATGCTTTTCAGGCGACCGCTGTCGGTGCCTTCCATGCTCTTGCGGGCTTCTTTGGTGAAGTGACCGGCGTCCAGTTGCAGACCGGCGATCTCTTTGGAAACGATCGAAGTACCGGTGTAGGTTTCGGACAACAGACGGGAGTTGTCGTACTGCAGCACAGGCACGGCCGGGAACTGGTCACCGTACTTGAGCACGGTGTTGGAAACGCGGAACTTCACGGCAGCGCCGCCTTTGGCCAGGTCGTGCGGTGCCGAACCTGGGTTGTTCGTGCCGTCAGGGTTGGTCGTGCCATTGCCCTGCTTGAAGAAGTCGATACCGCCTGCGCCAGCGCGACCTTTACCACCGTCCAGACGGATAGCGTATTGGCCAATCACGTCCACACCCACACCAACGGTGCCTTGGGTGAAGCCGGATTCAAACTTACCAATGAAGCCTTGGCCCCATTCGGCTTTGTCTTGCTTACCGTTTTTGTAGTCACGGCTGATGTAGGCGTTACGTGCTGCGATGTTCAGGTGGCTGTCTTCAACAAAACCTTTGGATTGCTCCTGGTCGTTGGCCATTGCTTGAGTGGCGCTCAAAATCCCCAGAGCGATCAAACCCATCCGTTGCTTCAACATTTCTTATATTCCTTATTACTGGTTGAGTACGCGCTGTGACACCAGGCTCCGTGTTGCTTTTCTGGTGTCAACTTTCTCCAGGAAAAAGAAGGCCTGCGGACGACTGAACTGCCGCAGGCCTTTTTTTATTAGATGAGTTATGGCTGTTAGCCACAGGCGTTGGGCGCAATCCTATGCGCGCGTTGAACTATGTGTCAATTTCGTGAATCGTCTGTATTTAGGCGAAAAAAGTCTAAGCGGTGCAGTCCAAGGCCTTCGCACACGCCCTAAAAACCATCCAATTCGTCAAGAAAACACATCATGTAACATTTTCGACGACGTATATTTTTGGGAATAGATAACGCGCGCAAATGCAAAGCATTACCATTAGCGCAAATTTTCTCCTCCCGCACTTTTTGGATACATTCCTCCATGCCTGCCTCCCGCCTGACGCCTATCACCCTTGGGCTTTCTGTTCTGCTGTCTGCCGGTTTTGCCTGTGCCGCCACGATCTTGCCGGAAACCTCGATCAGCACCGAAGCTGATGAAGACGACCCACGCGTCAAAGAGACCAACACCGCCACTCGCACCAACACGTCGGTGCGTTATGTGCCCCAGGCCATCGATTCGGTCAAAACCGAAAACCTGCGCGCCTACGGCACCAACGACCTGGGCCAGGCACTCAGCGGGATTCCCAACGTCAGCAGCGGCGCCGACACGCGCTTCGACAGCCTGCGCATTCGTGGTTTTGACGCGAGCAATGACTTCTACCTGGACGGCATTCGCGACGACAGCCAGTACGTGCGCGACTTGCACAACATCGAGCGCATCGAAGTGCTCAAAGGCCCGGCAGCCGTACTGTACGGGCGAGGCGGCCAGGGCGGTATCGTCAACCGCGTAAGCAAATTGCCCACGGCGGGGCAAAAATCCAGTATCGAAGCCCAAGGCGGCAGCAACGATCTGCGCAGCCTGTATGCCGACCTCAGCACCGACCCCACCGACACCATCAGCCTGCGCCTGAACATGGGCAACCAGGACAACAACAGCTTCCGTGACGGCGTCAGCGGCAACCGCCAGCTGTTTGCGCCATCGATGAGCTGGCAGCTGACGCCCGACCTGAATTGGTTGGTGCAATACGAATACAGCCGCTACAACCGCACACCGGACCGTGGCATTCCCGGGGTCAACGGCCGCCCGGCAGACGTGAGCCGCAGCAGCACCTACTTCGACAGCCGCGACTACATCGATGACAAATCCCAGTCCCTGCGCTCCAAGCTCGCCTATGAACTCAACGCCAACTGGCAACTGCGCCACACCCTCGGCGTGTTCAAGCTCGACAGCGATTTCGACAACACTTACCAGACCGGCTACGACCCCAAAACCAACCAGGTCACGCGCCAGCGCTGGCAACAGGACCTGAACACTCGCAACGTCTTCAACAACCTGGAGCTGGAAGGTGGCTTTGACACGTTCGGCCTGGAACACCGCCTGCTCACCGGCATAGAGCTGGGCAGCCAGCGTCGCGATCCGAAGCTCTACAGCGCCACCGCCGTCAACCGTGGCGGCCAGGCCGTGCCGAGCCTGGACCTCAACTCGCCCAACCGCCACCGGAGCCACACGGGGCGCATGAGTCTTTCAAGTGACAACCACACCGAAGTCGAAAGCCGCGCGGTGTATGTGCAAGACCAATTGCGTTTCAACGATCAATGGCAACTGTTGGCAGGCCTGCGTTACGACCACTTTGAAGTGGACACCACCAGCAAGGTGCTCAACACCCAGCAAGACGTCGATAGCCGCAGCACCAGCCCGCGCGTGGGCCTGGTGTGGACGCCGCTTGAGAATCACTCGTTCTATGCCTCGTGGAGCAAGACCTTCTCCCCGGCTGGCGGCGGCCTGATCGGCATCACGCCAAACGCCGCCGGCAGCGTTAACGACCTGAGCCCCGAGCTGACCAAACAAAAGGAAATCGGCGTGAAGAGCGACTGGCTCGACGACCGTCTGAGCACCACCCTTGCCGTGTACGAGCTTGAACTTTATAACCGTCGCACCAGCGACCCGCTGGACCGAACCATTACCCTGCTCAGCGGCCTGCAACGCTCACGCGGTGTGGAGCTGACCGCCACCGGCAAAATCGTCGGCAATTGGTATGTGCGCGGTGGCGTCGGCCTGCAGGATGCCAAGGTCGAGAAGGACAACAACGGCTTTGAAGGCAAGCGCGTCAGCGATGTGGCCAAGCGCAATGGCAGCCTGTTTATCACCTGGAAACCGGAGATGGGCTGGTACGCGGAAACCGGTTTGACGCTGGTGGGCGACCGTTATGCCGATAGCCTCAACACGGTGGCGCTGCCGGGGTATGGCCGTTGGGACGCGTTGGCCGGGTTCCGCCAGAAGGAATGGGATGTACGCGCGGCGCTGAACAATATCGCCGACAAACACTACTACGAATCAGCGACGAGTGCGGCGCAGATTCAGCCGGGTGAGCCGCGTAGTTTGGTGGTCACAGGCACCTACAGTTTCTGAAGCCGATCACGCTCTAATGTGGGACCAAGTTTGTGGTGAGGAGTGGGCTTGTTGTTGAAAGCGGGCTTGTTGTGGCGAGCGGGCTTGCCCTAATGCCGTTCAGTTAAGCGAACGCAATGCTCAGAGCAGCGAAGATCAAAGGTGGGAGCGGCGGTGCGACGATTCGACTTGCTCGCGAAAACGTCGGCCCAGCAAACATTGATGTTGACTGACGCACCGCTTTCGCGAGCAAGCCCGCTCCCACAATTGATCGCGGTGCTTTTTCAGTTTTGCATCAACTCACACAACGCATGCACTTCATCCTCACTGAACAACCCCACCGGGTAACGTTCACTCATCACGCTGCGCAAGTCAGGCTGTTGCCTTGCCTGTCGCGAGCCGTTTGCCTTCAACCAGAGCGCCAGCGCCTGGATCGCTTCACCGTCGACCCGCGTGGGGTGGAATGGGCGCGTGTGGATCAGGTTGATATCGGCATTCATTTCAGCGCTCTCTCCTACTGCTTGAGCGGCTAACTTACTCAAGGTTTATGACAGAACTGTGCAGTCACGACCTTGGGTTACTGTGCCAACACCGATACAAGAGCTATGCCAATGTCCTGTGTTTATAGACATTCGAACACAAAAAAGCCCGCGACCTTGCTGGGCCGCGGGCTTGCTGTGAGCGCTATAAACAGGTAGCGCTGGGGTTTCGCTCAAGCGCTGTTACAACTGCACTCAGTTTTTGTGCGGCGCCGGCTGTTGTTGGGTCAGGCAGTGGATATTGCCGCCGCCCAGTAACAGTTCGCGCCCCGGCACCATCACCACTTCGTGCTGCGGGAACAGGTTCTGCAGGATTTGCTTGGCCTGGCCGTCCATCGGGTCGTCGAAGCTCGGCGCAATAATGCCGCCGTTGACGATCAGAAAGTTTACGTAGGACCCGGCCAACCGCACGCTCGGGTTACGCTCCTGGCTGCCATCCACCGGGTCGACACCGGCGCACTCTTCTTCGGTGGCGTACAGCGGCCCCGGGATTGGCATTTTATGCACCGTGAACGCGCGGCCCTGGGCGTCGGTGCTGCTTTGCAGCACGTTCATGGCCGCGTGGCAGCGCGCGTAGTTCGGGTCTTGCGGGTCATCGGTCCAGGCCAGCAACACTTCACCTGGGCGCACGTAGCAGCAAAAGTTATCCACATGGCCGTCGGTTTCGTCGTTGAACAGGCCGTCCGGCAGCCAGATAATCTTATCCACCGCCAGGTTGTCGCTGAGCACCGCTTCGATGGCCGCGCGATCGAGGTGCGGGTTGCGATTACGGTTCAACAGGCATTCTTCGGTGGTGATCAGCGTGCCTTCGCCGTCGACGTGGATCGAACCGCCTTCCAGCACGAAGCCTTCGGTGCGGTAACGCGACGCGCGCTCGACCTCGAGGATCTTGCCACCCACCTGCGAGTCACGGTTCCACGGCGCGTACAGGCCGCCGTCAAAGCCGCCCCAGGCGTTGAAATCCCAGTTAACGCCGCGCACTTCGCCGCTGTTGTTGATCACGAAGGTTGGGCCGGTGTCGCGCACCCAAGCGTCATCGCTGGACATTTCCACCACGCGGATATTGGGCACGTCCAAACGCGCGCGGGCATTTTCGTATTGCCCGGCGGACACAGCGACTGTCACCGGTTCAAAACGCGCAATGGCCTTGGCTACTGCCACGTGGGCCGCTTGCGCCGGCTTGCCGCCCAGGCGCCAGTTGTCTGGGCGCTCAGGCCAGATCATCCAGGTTTGAGTCTGTGGCGCCCATTCGGCGGGCATGTAGAAGCCATCGGCGCGAGGTACGCTGTGCAAGGTGGTCATGGCGTTCAGGACTCCGAATGGGGTGAAGGCTGACTTTATAACGGATAAAAATCGGCTTTAAAAGTGATAAAAGATCATAGGCCGCAAACATGACGGTTAGTAGCCGATAACAATCGATTATTTACAGTTGCTCATCCAGCACCTTCGACAGCATGTCGACAAAAAAGTCCACGCTGCGCTTGGAGGTGACCATCGGCGGCTTGATCTTCAGGATGTTGAGGTAGTCGCCGGTCGGCTGCATGAAAATCCCCAGCTCACGCAAGCGCTCACACAGCAGCGTGGTCTCTTCTGTGGCGGGTTCCAATGTGTGGCGGTCGCGAACCAACTCCAGCCCCAGATAGAAACCGGAACCATGAACAGCGCCCACCAACGGATAACGGTCAATCAACTGTTCCAGGCGCGCCTTGAAATGCCCGCCCACCACTTGGGCGTTTTCCCACAACTTTTCTTCCTCCATCACATCCAGCACGGCCATACCGATGCGACAGCTGACCGGGCTGCCGCCCGACGACGAGAAGAAATACCCTTCGGCCTCCAACGCCTCGGCGATTTCCCTCCGGGTAATCACCGCACCCAACGGCTGGCCGTTGCCCATCCCCTTGGCCATGGTGATGATGTCCGGCACCACGCCCTGCTCTTCAAAGCCCCAGAAGAAATGACCCATGCGGCCGTAACCGACCTGCACTTCATCGGCGATGCACACGCCGCCTTGGGCGCGCACCAACCCGTAGACCTGCTGCAAATAGCCCGGTGGCAGGGAGATACCACCGGAGTTGCCGTACACCGGCTCGCAAATGAAACCCGCCAACTGGCGCTTACTCGCGGCGATTTTCGCCAAGTTGTGTTCCACGCTTCGCACGTAGTGCGGCGCACTGTCCTGCCCGCGGAACTCGCCGCGATAGGTATTCGGCGCCGTCACCGGGTGCACCCAGTCCGGGCGGCTGCTCAGTGCTTGCGGGTTATCGGCAATCGAGGTGGACACCGCATCCGCCGCCACCGACCAGCCGTGGTAAGCCTCCAGCACGCTGAGCATGTCGCGCCCGCCGCTGTAGGCCCAAGCCAGGCGAATCGCCAGATCATTGGCCTCGGTGCCGCTGTTGACCAGGAATACCCGGTCCATGCCGTCCGGTGCCAACGCCAGCAAACGCTCGGAAAACTCGGCAATCGCGGCGTAGTGAAAGCGCGAATTAGTGTTGAGCAGCGACCATTGCCGCGCCGCCACCGCCGCCATCCGCGGGTGGCCGTGGCCCAGCACGGCAACGTTGTTGAGCATGTCCAGATAGGAACGGCCCTGCATGTCGATCAGGTGGTTGCGCCAGCCGCGCTCGATGCGGGGTGGGTCGGCGTAATAGTGCTTTTGCGAGCGGGCGAAGCTGGCATCACGGCGCGCCAGCAACGCCTCGGGGTCCAGCTCGGGCTGCGCATCACAGGCCAAACCGAGCAGCACAGCCGGCGACGGGCAGAGGACCTGCCACGCCTGCGCCCGGGTCGGCGTGCAGAACAGCGGCGGCTCAATAAGGGCGCGGCATACCTGTACGGTGAGTGGCGCATGAACCTCGCCCAGAACTTGCCCTTTTACCACCACCGCGCCAGGCTTCAACGCGGTGGTTACACCCCATAAACGCAGACTCAGCTGGGCGTCATGCACGCACAGCAAACCGTCAGCGCCATGGCGTAGCGTGCCACCAAAGGGCGCTTCCAACTCGGTGCCATGAGGCAGGTGCAATTCCACATGAAGGGGGAAAGTGTCGGGTTCGACGGCACTGTCGGCACAGGTACGTGACAGCCGATATTGACCATACCGGCTGGCCGCCAACCCATGCACCGCCGCCGCTTCATCCAGCAATCGACGGTCTATGCCAGGCTGCTCCCAATTGCCAGCCTCGAAATGCGGGCTGAGTACGCCCAGGTCGATCAGCGCAAACTCACGCCCCACCAGGCCTGGCAATAAAGGCGCGAAATCCTCGCTGGTTATTGGCGACACGGTCTCACCGACGCAACGCAGAATCGCCGCGTCCATCAACTCAACCGGTACCGAGGTCGCCACATGGAAGATCTCCCACTCATGCTCGGCGTTTTTCAATAAGTAGGCGTTATCCGGGTCCAGACGTTGCTGTTGCTCGCTGCTCAGCACCAGTACCGCCGCGCGGGCGAGAATCAAAGGCCACAGCGCTTGCAGTTCTTCGCGTTGCAGCGGCGTCACCGCATGAAAGGCCTGGATCGCCGGCAGAATGGCAAAGGGGTCGCCGTCAGCATGGTGCAACAAGGCTGCGCAGGTTACCGACAGGTCGGCAATGCGCCAGGTGTGCACCAGATCGCCGAAATCAATCACGCCCTGGACCTGCCAATGCCGCTGGGCATCACGCTGCCAGACCACATTATCATCGGTGATGTCCATGTGCACCGCCTGCCACGGCAGGTGCTCGGCCAAAGGCCGAACGCGCGCGTCTACCTGCTCGGCCACATGCTTGATGGCGTCACGATGGGGCACGTTTTCCAAAGTAGCCAGCAGGTGCGTGATCAGTTCGTAAGCGTGGCGCGGGTCCCATTGCAGCGTGCGGTCCAGGCCCGGGTGTTCGAAGCGCGAAAGTGCGTGACTGACCTGCCCGCACAGTTGACCAAAGCCTGCGATCACGTCGCGGCCCAGATGAGGCAGGTGGGTCAGGGGCTGGCCGTCGATGTAGTCCAGCACCCGCACGTGCACGGTTTGCCCGTTGACGGTCACGGTCAGCAATTCCTCACCACTCAGTGCGCGGATCACCTTGGGCACCCTTACTTGGGTTTGCAGGTTGTTCAGAGCGCCATGCTGGGCCTGCAGCTCAACGGCCGCGTAGTCACCTCGGCAGATCTTCAAAACAAATCGGCCACGGGCGCTGTCAATGCGGTAGTTGAGGTCCTGTTGGCTGCCCAGCGACCGCAAGGTGCCTCTGAGGCCATAATGCTGCTCGAGCAAATGCGCAGCTTCATCAGCGCTTACTTGCGGGCAAGGCAAACTGACACGATGGATCAACGTGGCGAGCAACATTGTGACGACCTCGGTTTTATCAGGCGCCTATATCGCCATTGTTCTGGGGCGTTAATCAACCCCTCACGCATCCCGCGCTTGCACCGGCCCAATTCACACCCCAAGCTATGCTTCATTCGCCCAGTGTCCGTCTAAGGAAAAGGCCCCTCGACATGCGTATTCTCATCACCGGTGGTGCCGGTTTTATCGGCTCTGCCCTGATCCGCCACCTGATTCAACACACCGAGCACGAAGTGCTCAACCTGGACAAACTCACCTACGCCGGCAACCTCGAATCGCTGACCAACATCGCGTCCAACAGCCGCTATGAGTTCGTCCAGGCCGATATCATCGACCAGGCCAAGGTCAGCGCCATACTGGCGCGCTTTGAGCCCCAGGCGATCATGCACCTGGCTGCCGAGTCGCATGTCGACCGCTCCATTGACGGCCCGTCGGATTTTATCCAGACCAATATCGTCGGCACTTACAGCCTGCTGGAAGCCACGCGCGCTTATTGGCACACGCTTGAAGAGCCGGCCAAGAGCGCATTTCGCTTCCACCACATCTCCACCGATGAGGTCTACGGCGACTTGCACGGCGTGGACGACCTGTTCACTGAAACCACGCCTTACGCGCCCAGCTCGCCTTACTCCGCCAGCAAGGCGGCCTCCGACCACTTGGTTCGCGCCTGGCAGCGCACCTATGGCCTGCCCGTGCTGCTGACTAACTGCTCGAACAACTACGGGCCGTTCCACTTCCCTGAGAAGTTGATCCCGCTGGTGATCCTCAACGCCCTCGCAGGCAAGCCACTGCCGGTCTACGGTGACGGTTTGCAGGTGCGCGACTGGCTGTTCGTCGAGGATCACGCCCGCGCGCTGTTAAAAGTCGTGACCGACGGTGTGGTCGGCGAGACCTATAACATCGGCGGTCACAACGAGCAGAAGAACATCGACGTGGTGCGCGGCATTTGCGGCCTGCTGGAAGAACTGGCGCCACAACGCCCCGCTGGCGTTGAAAAATTCACCGACCTGATCACCTTCGTCAAGGACCGCCCGGGCCACGACCAGCGCTACGCAATTGATGCGAGCAAGATCGAGCGCGAACTCGGCTGGGCCCCGGAAGAAACCTTCGACACCGGCCTGCGCAAAACCGTGCAGTGGTATCTCGATAACCTCGATTGGTGCCGCAGGGTTCAGGACGGCAGCTATCAAGGTGAACGCCTGGGCAACACCGAGCCCAAGGACCTGATCGCCTAATCAGGCATAATGCGCCTGTCCCCACAGGCGCATCTCCCATGACTCCACCCCTTCCGCGAAGACCCCGCTGGCGCAGCCTCGCCCTGTTGGCGTTGTGCCTGGCACCGCTGCTGTGGCCGCTGGAGCACTTGGCCGAGCGCTATTACCGCAGCGAGTTGGCCGGGCAAAACCGCCAAACCCTCGATCTGTACGTCGCCAACCTGCTCGGCACGTTGCACCGCTATGAGGTATTGCCGCAGATCCTCGGTGACTTGCCGGCCCTGCGTACCGCGCTGGATGCGCCCCACGTCAGCACGAACCTGGTCAACGCCAACCTGCTGCTCAAGGACGTCGCCGCCCAGGCCGGGGTGGAAGTGATGTACCTGATGGACACCACCGGCAAGACCCTCGCCACCTCCAACTGGGATAAACAGGACAGCTTTGTCGGCCGCAACTTCTCATTCCGCCCCTACTTCAGCGAAGCCATGGCCGGGCGCCTGGGGCGGTTTTTCGGCCTGGGCACCACGTCGGCCAAGCGCGGTTACTTCTTCGCCGCCGCCGTGCGCGATGGCGACACCGTCATCGGTGTGCTGGTGGTCAAGGTCGACCTGGACCACACCGAACGCCTGTGGGGTAATACGCCGGAACAACTGCTGGTCACCGACCACAACGGCGTAGTGATCCTCACCTCGCGCCCGCAATGGCGGTTTCGCGCGACGCGGCCGCTGACCGCCGAAGAACACCAGGCAATCATCGCCATCCAGCCCTACCCGACGCGCGACCCGCAGCCGCTGGCCCTCAGCTCCACAGCGTGGCTGCGCCAGTCCACGGCCATCGCCGAAAC
Source organism: Pseudomonas antarctica (assembly GCF_900624995.1). Taxonomy (GTDB): domain Bacteria; phylum Pseudomonadota; class Gammaproteobacteria; order Pseudomonadales; family Pseudomonadaceae; genus Aquipseudomonas; species Aquipseudomonas antarctica. The sequence continues at coordinate 95,643 of NZ_UYXQ01000008.1, read as the reverse complement.
CGGCTGGAACGTAGAAATTCTCGCCCCGCGCTCGCTGATCAACCGCCCGGTGCGCACGGTGGTGGCCGTGGGTGGCGCCACATTGCTGGTGCTGATGTTGCTGCTCGGGTTGATGATGCAACGCCGTCGGCATTACCTGGAACGCATCGCCTTCGAAGCCAAGGCGCGCCGTGAGCTGGAAGCGCGCGTGGTCGAGCGTACCAGTGACCTGGAAGGCCTTAACCGGCGCCTGAAACAGGAAGTGCTGGAGCGCGAGCATGCCCAACAGGAATTGGTGCGTGCCCAGGATGACCTGGTGCAGGCCGGCAAGCTGTCAGCGCTGGGCACCATGTCGGCGAGCATCAGCCACGAACTCAATCAGCCGCTGGCGGCGATTCGCAGCTATGCGGAGAACGCCGAAATCCTGCTCGACCATGAGCGCACCAACGACGCGCGCGGCAATCTCAAGCTGATCAGTGAGTTGACCGGCCGCATGGCCTCAATCATCGCGCACTTGCGCGCGTTCGCTCGGCGCGACCGTCACGCCCCGGAAAGCGTCGCCCTGCAACCAGCCTTGGACGATGCGATGGCATTGCTGGCCAAGCGGCGGCGGTCGATGGAAGTCGAGCTGATCCGCGACTTGCCGGAAGCCACCCTGTGGGTGCAAGCCGGCGAAACGCGCTTGCGCCAGGTGCTCGGCAACCTGCTGGCCAACGCCCTCGACGCCCTCACCGAAAAAGGCCCACCGCGCAAACTCTGGCTGAGTGCCGAAGCCACCGAACAGGGCGTCAACCTGTACATTCGCGACAATGGCCCAGGCTTTTGCATGGAAGCCCTGGGCCGCGCCAGCGAGCCGTTCTACACCACCAAGACCCGCACCCAAGGCTTGGGGTTGGGGCTGGCGATTTGTGACACGCTGATGCGTGCCTTTGGCGGCGATTTGTCGTTCGCCAACCACAAGGAAGGCGGCGCGCTGTTAACCTTGAAATTGCGTGCCGGCTCGCCGGGCGTCAGTCTGCAACCGTCCGAGGACCGCAGTGTATGAGTATCGATAACCAGATTCAGGTGGTGCTGATCGACGACGATCCACACCTGCGTCAGGCCCTGTGCCAGACCCTGGACCTGGCCGGGCTGAACGTCCTGACTCTGGGCGAAGCCACCGGCCTCACCGCGCGCTTGTCGCGGGACTGGCCGGGCGTGGTGGTCAGTGACATCCGCATGCCTGGCATGGACGGCCTGGAGCTGCTCACCGAACTGCACGGCCAGGACCCGGAGCTGCCGGTGCTGTTGATCACCGGCCACGGCGACGTACCGCTGGCGGTGCAAGCGATGCGCGCCGGCGCTTACGACTTCCTGGAAAAACCCTTCGCCAGCGACGCGCTGCTCGACAGCGTGCGCCGCGCCCTGGCCCTGCGCCGGCTGGTGCTGGACAACCGCAGCCTGCGCCTGGCCCTCAGTGACCGCCAGCAATTGAGCACGCGGCTGGTGGGGCACTCGCCGCAGATGCTGCGCTTGCGCGAGCAGATCGGCGCCCTGGCCGCAACCCGCGCCGACGTGCTGATCCTCGGCGAAACCGGTGCCGGTAAGGAAGTGGTGGCGCGTGCGCTGCATGACCTGTCGAACCGGCGCAGCGGGCCGTTTGTGGCGATCAACGCCGGTGCCCTGGCCGAATCGGTGGTCGAAAGCGAGCTGTTCGGCCATGAGCCGGGCGCGTTTACCGGCGCGCAAAAACGCCGTATCGGCAAATTCGAATTCGCCAATGGCGGCACGCTGTTTCTCGATGAAATCGAAAGCATGAGCCTGGATGTGCAGGTCAAGCTGCTGCGCCTATTGCAGGAGCGTGTGGTCGAACGCCTGGGCGGCAATCAGCTGATCCCGCTGGATATCCGCATCATCGCCGCCACCAAGGAAGACCTGCGCCAGGCGGCCGATCAAGGCCGCTTCCGTGCCGACTTGTATTACCGCCTCAACGTCGCGCCGCTGCGCATTCCGCCGCTGCGCGAGCGCGGTGAAGATGCCTTGATGCTGTTCCAACATTTTGCCGACGAAGCCAGCAGCCGCCACGGCCTACCCTTGCACGAGCTGCAACCGGGCCAGCGGGCGCTGCTGTTGCGCCACAGTTGGCCGGGCAACGTGCGCGAGCTGCAAAATGCAGCCGAACGCTTTGCCCTTGGGTTGGAGCTGGCACTGGACGCCACAGCGGATAACCCCGCCGCCGGCGTGCTGACTTCCACCCCAGGTGGTTTGAGTGAGCAGGTCGAGCAGTTCGAAAAAAGCCTGATCGCCGCCGAACTGACCCGCCCGCACAGCTCCGTGCGCAGCCTTGCCGAAGCCTTGGGCATACCGCGCAAAACCCTGCACGACAAACTGCGCAAGCACGGTCTGAACTTCGCCGACAGCGCCAGCCACAGCGCCGACGACGAATGACCCCGCCCATCCGCCAAGAGGCCACCATGAGCCGCGACAGCCGTTACCTGGAATCCATCCTTCACCACGACATCCCCCTCACGCGGGAAATGGGCCTCAAGGTGCTCGACTGGCAACACGGCCAACTGCAGCTGCACCTGCCCTTGCAAGCCAATATCAATCACAAGAGCACGATGTTTGGCGGCAGCCTCTATTGCGGCGCAGTGCTGGCGGGCTGGGGTTGGCTGCACCTGCAATTGCGCGAAGCAGGTATTGAAGACGGGCATATCGTGATTCAGGAAGGGCAGATCAGTTATCCGCTGCCGGTGACGCGGGATGCCACCGTGGTGTGCCAGGCGCCAGAGGACAAGGTGTGGAAGCGCTTTGTGGCGACGTACAAGCGTTACGGCCGGGCGCGATTGACGCTGGAGACGTGGATTGTGAATGAGGGCGGTGAGGAGCGGGCGGTGGCCTTTACTGGCCAGTACGTCCTGCACCGCTAAGCGCCACAACACAAAATAAATGTGGGAAGGCGCTTGCTCCCTCCCACATTTTGATTTGTTCAGGCCTTAAGAACGAGCCAGGGCCAGCAATCGCTCGCGCCACGCGGCCTTCGCCGGCAAGGCCAAAAAGAACGGGTTCAACAATGATTCCCGCGCCGGATAGCTGAACGGTTTACCACTCAACTCCAACACCTCACCACCCGCGCCTTCCAACACACCCTGGGCCGCAGCCGTGTCCCACTGCGAAGTCGGCGCCAATCTTGGGTAGCAATCAGCACTGCCCTCGGCCAACAGGCAGAATTTGAGCGAGCTGCCGATGTTAGCCAGCTTCAACTCCCCCAGACCTTCGCTCAAACCGTCGAGCAGGCGTTCCTGTTCCGGGCTGGTATGGCGACGGCTGGCCACCACGGTAAAGGCCTCGCCCGCTGCCGGGGTTTGACGCACTTGAATCTGCTTGGGCGCTTCATTCACATCGGAGCGCCAGGCCCCCAGGCCCGCGCCACCGAAGTAGCAGCGGCCACTGGTCGGCATCGACACCACACCGAACACCACGCGGCCTTGCTCGATCAGGGCGATGTTGACGGTGAACTCCTCGCTGCCGGCGATGAACTCTTTGGTGCCATCCAACGGGTCCACCAACCACCAGCGCTGCCAGCCTGCGCGCACACTCTGGTCGATACCCGCGTCCTCTTCGGACAGCACCGGAATGCTCGGATCGAGGGCGGTGAGGCCCGCCAGAATCAGGTGGTGAGCGGCCAGGTCCGCCGCCGTCACCGGCGAATCATCAGCCTTGGAGGTGACCACCACATCGGCGCGCCAATACGGCAGGATCACTTCACCGGCCTGACGCGCCAACTCAATCACAGGGGCAATAAACGGGTGGCCTAAAAACAGTTCGCTCATGCGCTAAACGCTCCACGCTGGGTCAACAGGTCTCGTACCAGATACAGTGCGGCCAAGGCACGGCCTTCGCTGAACTGCTCGTTTTGCGCCAGTTGGGACAGCTCACGCAGGCTGACCCTCTCTACACGCATTGGCTCAGGCTCATCACCCTCCAGGCGTTCTTCGTACAGGTCGGTGGCCAGCACCACCTGGATCTTCTGGCTCATGTAGCCCGGCGACAACGACAGCTCGGTAATGTGTTCCAACTGGCGCGCGCCATAACCGGCTTCTTCCTTGAGTTCACGGTCGGCGGCCGCCAGCACGTCTTCGCCGGGCTCGATCAGCCCCTTGGGCAACGACAACTCATATTCGTCGGTGCCGCCGCAATATTCTTCAACCAGCAACGCGTGGTCCTCATCAATCATCGCCACGATCATCACCGCGCCGTAGCCGGCACCGCGGCCTACCAGGCGCTCGTAGGTCCGTTCAACGCCATTGGAAAAGCGCAATTGCACTTCCTCCACGCGGAACAAACGGCTACTGGCGACTATTTCGCGGGCGAGGACGGTGGGTTTCTGGCGCATAAGCGGCTCCTTGGCGTGATCGGGTTACTATACCGTGGCTTTTCCGATTGTCTGTGTCGGATATCTTTACTTACATGAGAACGCCCCATGCCCGCTTTGAACTGGCACGCCATCGACACTGTCTTGCTGGACATGGATGGCACCTTGCTCGACCTGCATTTCGACAACCACTTCTGGATGGAGCACCTGCCCCAGCGCTACGCCGAGCTGCACGGGGTGAGCCGCGCCTTGGCGCAAATGGAATTGCAGCCGCTGTTCGAGCGTAACGCCGGACAGTTGCAATGGTATTGCCTGGACTTCTGGAGCACGGAGCTGAATATTCCGGTGCGCGAACTCAAGTTGGAAACTGCCCACCTGATTGCCCTGCGCCCGGATGCGGACACCTTTCTGGCGGCGATCAAACAGGCCGGCAAGCGCGTGGTTCTGATCACCAACGCTCATCGTGATTCGCTGTCATTGAAATTGGAACGCATTGAACTGGCGCCGTATTTCCAGCGATTGATCAGCTCCCATGACTACGGTTTCCCCAAGGAAGACCCGCAGTTCTGGGCAGCCCTGCAAGCCGACATCCACTTCGACCCGGCCCGCAGCCTGTTTATCGATGACACCTTGCCGATCTTGCGCAGTGCCCGGGATTTTGGCGTGGGGCATTTGCTGGCGGTGAAAAACCCGGACAGTAAGAAGGGGCCAAAGGACACAGCGGAATTTGCGGCGGTGGATGATTACCGGGATCTTATTGCCGGACTCTAATCAATGTGGGAGCGGGCTCGCTCGCGAAGGCGGAGTATCAGTCAATATATTGGTTAACTGATCTACCGTATTCGCGAGCAAGCCCGTTCCCACATTTTTGTTCTGCGTGTTACTCAGGAATACGCAGGGTTTGCCCGGGGTAAATTTTGTTCACATCTTTAAGCATCGGCTTGTTGGCCTCGAAGATTTTGTTGTACTGATTGGCATTGCCGTACACCGCCAGGGAAATCGCGCTAAGGGTGTCGCCTTTTTTCACTACCACGAAACGCGCAGCAGCCACGGCCGGGCCAGTCACGGTGATCTGGTCATCTACACTGCCAACACCGGCAATATTGCCTGCGGCCAGGATGATTTTTTCTTTCTCTTCCTGGGTGGCAACTTCGCCCTTGACGGTGACCTTGTCGCCATCAACGGTGGCGGTGACATTCGGGTTTCCAAGCCCGACATCGCTGATGTGCTTCTTCAACTCATCACTTGCGTTGGCATTACCCGGCGTCAACAGGTCAATAAGCTTCTCGCCAGCTTCCTTAACAAAGCTAAAAATACTCATGGTGCGCTCTCCTTGGGGTTTAAGTTCCAGATGCCCAAGACTAGACCAGTCCTGCCGACTTGGGTTCCAGGCCGACCAAAGACCCAAACGCGCTAGAATCCCCCGCCATTGGAATACGCCCGGAGCGAAGATGGACATCAAACAGCTGAAATTCCTCATCGCCCTCGACGAGACCCGGCACTTCGGCCAGGCGGCTGCGCGCTGTCATATCACCCAGCCCACCTTGTCGATGCGCCTGCGCAACCTGGAAGAAGAGCTGGACTTGCCGTTGGTCAATCGTGGCCAGCGCTTCGAAGGCTTCACCGCGCCGGGCGAACGCGTGTTGGCGTGGGCGCGCACCGTACTGGCGGCCTATGACGGCTTGCAGGCTGAAGCGGCGGCCTGTCGCGGCAATTTGGTCGGCACGCTGCGCCTGGGCGTGGTGCCGCTGTCGAGCTTCGATCCTTTGGCGCTGATGAAACAGCTGCATAAAGAGCACCCGAGCCTGCGCTTTGAACTCTCGGCATTAAGCTCCGAACAAATCCTCGAACAGCTGGCGAGCAATCGCCTGGACCTCGGGGTGTCCTACCTGGAGCGTCTGGACAACGAGCGCTTCGACTCGTTGGCGCTGGGCGAAACCCGCATGGGCCTGCTCTACGACCAGCGTTTTTTCAGCTTCGGCGACAAGCCGTTGAGCTGGGAAGCGCTGATCGAACTGCCGCTGGGCATGCTCACCAGCGGCATGCACTTTCGCCAATCCATCGACCACAACTTCCACAGCCGGGGGCTCATCCCGCAGCTTTTGCTGCAAACCGATGCGGTGCATCAATTGTTACAAGCCGTGCACGGCGGACTGTGTTGCGCCGTAATGCCATTGGACGGCGGCCTTGACGCCCTCACTGAGCATTTGCGCCTGCAACCCATTGAAGACGCTCACACGCTGGCCCGACTTGGGCTGATCATGCGTCGTAGCGCGCCGCGTTCAGCGCTGGCGGAAGCCTGTTTTGCGCTGTTTCAGAAATCGCAGCAAGAGCCTTGATCGACGTCATCTATCGGTAGATCAGTACTGGCAATTAGACGCGACGCTTTGTCGCGCCTAGTCTGAACACTGATCAATCCGCCGGTGGTACTGCCCCATGAACGCCAAGCGCCCAGTCTGCGCGGCACCCTCCCTCGAAACGCCCGCGCCCGCCGCCAGCCAGAGCTACCAGTTTTGCAACCTCGAACACACCGAAGTCGCCAGCACTGCGTTGGCGGAAGAAGTGGCGTTGGCGATTGCTTATAACGATATCAGCCAGGCCGTCATGCTGGTGACGCCGACGGACCTGGAAGACTTCATCGTCGGCTTCAGCATCGGTAGCGGCATTATCGCCGACGTTAGCGACATCTATGATCTAAAACTCAGCGGCTCGGGTTCTGCCCAGTACGCCCAGGTGCAGATTTCCAGCCGTGCCTTCTGGAACCTCAAGCAGCAGCGCCGCCAATTGGCCGGCACTAGCGGCTGCGGTTTGTGCGGTGTGGAGGCGGTAGAGCAAGCCTTGCCCGACCTTCAAGTGCTGCCGGGCGCGCCCTTGCCACCCGCCGAATGGCTCGACGGCCTGCGCCAACGCATCAGCGCGTTCCAGCCCTTGGGCCAGCACAGCGGCGCGGTGCATGCGGCGGTATTTATGAATAACCAGGGCGAATTGCTCATGGGCCGCGAAGACATTGGCCGGCATAACGCCCTGGATAAATTGATCGGCGCCCTGATCCGCCAAAAGATTCCGATCGACGGTGGCCTGGCGATTGTCACCAGTCGCTGCAGCCTCGAATTGATTCAAAAAGTTTTGCGCGCGGGCATCCAGACCCTGGTCAGCCTGTCATCACCCACCGGCCTGGCCCTGCAATGGGCGCGCCGGCACAACCTCAACCTCATCCACCTGCCGCAGAAAAGTGCGCCGCGGGTCTACAGCCCCGCGATGGAGTACCAGCCATGAGCATGCATCACCAAGCCGACCAAACCCCAACCCCGCGCTACAAGCCCTATAAAGGCCCGGCCGGCGGCTGGGGCGCGCTGATCAGCGTGGCGCAGGCCTGGCTGACCAGCGACAACGCGATGAAAAACCTGCGCATGATGCTCAAGACCAACCAGAACGGCGGCTTCGACTGCCCGGGCTGTGCGTGGGGCGACTCGCCGGAAAGCGGCATGGTCAAGTTCTGCGAAAACGGCGCCAAGGCCGTTAACTGGGAAGCGACCAAACGCCGTGTGGATGCTGCATTCTTTGCCAAACACAGCGTCACCGCGCTGCTGGAGCAAAGCGACTATTGGCTGGAATACCAAGGCCGTCTGACCGAACCGATGCGCTATGACGCCGAAACTGACCGCTACAAGGCTATCAGTTGGGAAGCGGCGTTCGACTTGGTCGGCAAGCACCTCAACGCCCTGCCAAGCCCGGACATGGCCGAGTTCTACACCTCGGGCCGGGCCAGCAACGAAGCGGCGTACCTCTATCAGCTGTTCGTACGCGCCTACGGCACCAATAACTTCCCGGACTGCTCGAACATGTGCCACGAAGCCAGCGGCGTGGCCCTGGCGCAAAGCGTGGGCGTGGGCAAAGGCACCGTGACCTTTGATGACTTCGAACATGCCGATGCGATTTTCGTGTGGGGCCAGAACCCCGGCACCAACCACCCGCGCATGCTCGAACCACTGCGTGAGGCGGTTAAACGCGGTGCCCAGGTGGTGTGCATCAACCCGCTGAAAGAACGTGGCCTGGAACGCTTCCAGCATCCGCAACACCCGCTGGAAATGCTCACCAACGGTGATAAGCCGACCAACACTGCCTACTTCCGCCCGGCGCTGGGTGGCGACATGGCCATCTTGCGCGGCATGGCCAAGTTCCTGCTGCTGTGGGAACGCCAAGCCCAGGCCGAAGGCAAAGAAGCGGTGTTCGATCACGACTTCCTCAACGAGCACACCACTAACGTGCTTGAGTACCTCGGCCAGATCGATGACACCTCGTGGGATGAAATCGTCGAGCAGTCCGGCCTTAGCCTGGTTGAGATCGAGCAAGCGGCGCGCATGTACGCCAAAGGCAAGAACGTGATCATGTGCTGGGCAATGGGCATCACCCAGCACCGCCACTCAGTGCCGACCATCCAGGAAATCGCCAACCTGATGCTGCTGCGCGGCAACATCGGCCGCCCAGGTGCCGGCCTGTGCCCGGTGCGTGGCCACAGTAACGTGCAGGGCGACCGCACCATGGGCATCAACGAACGTCCACCGGTGGCGTTCCTCGACTCACTGGAACGTCGCTTCCAGTTCCAGGTGCCGCGCCACAATGGCCATAACGTGGTCGAAGCGATCCACGCGATGCTCGAAGGCCGCTCCAAGGTATTTATCGGCCTGGGCGGCAACTTCGCCCAAGCTACGCCAGACAGCCCGCGCACTTTCGAGGCGCTGCGCAACTGCGACCTGACCGTGCAGATCAGCACCAAGCTCAACCGCAGCCACCTAATGCATGGCAAAGACGCGCTGATCCTGCCATGCCTGGGCCGCACCGACATCGACATACAGGCCGAAGGCCCGCAAGCGGTGACGGTGGAAGACTCGTTCAGCATGGTTCACGATTCCAATGGCCAGTTGCAGCCGCTGTCGAAGCTGATGAAATCCGAGCCTGCGATCCTCGCCGGTATTGCCGCCGCGACCCTGGGTAGCAAACCGGTGGACTGGAACTGGCTAGTGGCTGACTACAGCCGTATCCGTGACCTGATCGCGGACACCATCCCAGGCTTCAAGGATTTCAACGAACGCCTCAAACACCCGGGCGGTTTTTACCTGGGTAACTCCGCCGGTGCACGCCGTTGGAACACGCCTTCTGGCCGCGCCAACTTCCGCCCGAACGTGCTGCCCAAAGACCTGATCCACGAACGCACCCACGCCACAGGCCGGGTGCCGGACCTGATCATGCAATCGATGCGCTCCCACGATCAGTACAACACCACCATTTATGGCCTGGACGACCGCTACCGTGGCGTGAAAGGCCAGCGTGACGTGCTGTTCGTCAACGAAGCCGACATCATCCGCTTGGGCTTCAAGCCGGGGCAAAAGGCTGACATCGTTTCGCTGTGGGAAGACGGCCGTGAGCGTCGCGTGAAAGGCTTCACCCTGCTGGCATTTGATATTCCGGCGGGTCAGGCAGCGGCTTATTACCCGGAAGTGAACCCGCTGGTGCCGCTGGAAAGCACCGGAGATGGCAGCCATACGCCGACATCTAAGTTTGTGGCGATTCGTTTGGAAGCGGCGAGCGCGACTGGCCTGATCATGGCGCGTTCGGCCTGACGGGGGGTTGTTGTAGTGAGCGGGCGTGTTTTGGCACCGGGAATTATTGTGGCGAGCAGGCTTGCCACAAAAGCCGCTCGCCGACATGGCAAATCCCAGGCACAAAAAAGGCCGCTTTTGCATAAAAGCGGCCTTTCCCAAGTAGCTAAAGACTCGCAAAAACCACTTAAGTTCCCTATATAAAACAGTAAGTTAGAAAATTGTATACAACCTGTACCACCGGTCGGTTTTCGATTGTCAGCGACTCGATACAACCTCAGGATCGCGCCGTCATCCTCTTGAGGTCTCTCTATGAAGTTCTCCTCGATTCTCTTGTTGTCCCTTGGCCTGGTCAGTGGCGCAGCCATGGCCGGTGGCACCACCGAAGCCGGTGTGGGCGGCGCATTGGGCGGGGTTTTAGGTTCGGTTGTCGGCCAGCAGATGGGCGGCAACACCGGTTCGGCCATCGGCGCAGCCTTGGGCGGCGCAGGCGGTAGTGCGGTCGGCGCCGACAAGCGCAGCCGTGGCGAAGCCGCTATTGGCGGAGCCCTGGGCGCGGCAGGCGGCAATGTGGTAGGCCGCAGCATGGGCGGCAACACCGGCAGCCTGATCGGCGCAGCCGCCGGCGGTGGCGCGGGTGGTGCGCTGGGCAACTACATGGGCAACAAGAGCGATGACGACGACCGCCGTTATCGTGGGCGGGATAACCGCCGTTATGACCGTGATGATCATCGTGGTCGTGGTCATGCCTATGGGCATCGCAAGAACAAGCATCACTACCGTAATCATCGGTAAGGCAACGGTCTAAAGCACGAGGCAAATCCCTGTGGGAGCCGGGCTTGCCCGCGATGGCGTACTGTCAGGAACCACAGTTGAACCTGACCCATCGCTATCGCTGGCAAGCCACAGTTGATCTTCGCTGATCAAAATGGCGAGTCACACCACCAACCGCTGCAACGCCTCGCGTAACTTCCCAGGAATCGTCACGGGTTGGTTCGTCGCCCGATCCACAAACACATGCACAAAGCGCCCCGCCGCGCAGGCGTCCTCTTCGCCTGACTTGAACACCGCCAACTCATACTGCACCGAGCTGTTACCCAACTTGCCGACCCGCAGGCCGATTTCCAGGCGGTCGGGAAACGCGATCGAGGCGAAATAATCACACGCCGAACTCACCACAAATCCCACCACTTCACCGTCATGAATATCCAACCCGCCCTCTTCAATCAGGTAGGTATTCACCGCTGTGTCGAAAAAGCTGTAGTAAGTAACGTTATTCACATGGCCGTACACATCGTTATCGTGCCAACGCGTAATGATCGGCTGGAAGTGACGGTAGTCGGCGCGCAAAGGCATTGAGTCAGGCATAGGCAAGTCTCGTGAAAGTGGGCTTACAGATCATTCAAATGGGCTTCGGCCCACTCACGCACTTCGGCGTAGGGGTAGGCTTCCAGCGCAGCGAAACCCGCAATACCCCGCGCTTTCAACTTGGTAAACAACGGCACGCTGATGCCACCAAGGAACCGCGTCAGCCGCTCCGCGCCAGGCAAACTCCCCGTGTACTCATGATGCCTGTGGATAAAATCACCGCACAGCCCCATGAAGTTTTTATCCACAAGCGGCGGCAGACTCGGCGCAGGCGGTAAATGCGCAACGTGGCCGTGGCATACCGAGCAATGCCCACAACGCAACGGCGCGTTTTCATCGCCAAAGTACTTGGCCAGGCGCTGACCCAGGCAATGCTCGGTAGCAAACAGATCGAGCATGGCGTGTATGCGCGCCACCTCCGTCACCTCGTGCTGCTTGAAGCCTGTGTATAACTGCACGCTCAACGCCTGTGGATCAAAGTCGGTATTGAGCAGGCTGTAGACCTCCGTCATCTGCTTGCTTTCCAGCTCAATCAAGCCCTGTTCCTGGAAGTAATCCAAGGCTTTCACCACGCGGCTGCGTTCGGCATTGTGTTGCTGGTAAAGCGCGTCGAAATCCACCGTCGCCCAGGTCCTGGCGCGATTGCACACTTGGATAATCGCTGCGACAAACTGCTGTCTCTCGCCGGAAAAACGCGCCAGCAAGGCCTCGGGTTCAATCAGGTATTTGAAGCGGTACTCGGCGTAAAACGCATAACGCGGCGCAATCACGCCCTTGAGCTCCAACTGCACCAACAGCGTCTTGAGCGGCAGCTCGCGGATGTTGCTGTGGTCCGATAGCGACCTCAGCAAGAATTCCCACTGCCCATCACTGCGCGCCGCCTGCAACTCGGTGAGGACACGAAGAATGCCCTGCTGTTCCGGGGTATCGCCGTACACGAAATTTTCCAGCACATTGAGGCTGTCGCGGTTGGCCAATACCAAGCAGTCGGACGGCTGCCCATCACGTCCTGCGCGGCCGATCTCCTGGCTGTAGTTCTCAATGGATTTGGGCAGGTCGAAGTGCACCACATTGCGGATATCACTTTTATCGATCCCCATGCCAAACGCGATCGTGGCAACGATGCAATTGGAGCGCCCGCCCATAAAGCGTTGCTGGATACCCTCGCGTTTATCGTGGGGCAAACCGGCGTGATAAGCCTCGGCCTGAATGCCGTTGCGGTTCAGGTGCTCGGCAATCTGCTCGGCAGTTTTCTGCAGGGTGACGTAGACGATGCTCGGCTGGTTGGCGCGTTCATTCATCCATTCGACCAGGCGCCGACGTTTGTCGTGGCCGCTCACCGGTTCCACCAGCAAGTTGAGGTTGGGCCGGTAGAAGCCCGTGGTGATGACATCGTCCGGCGCAATCGCGAACTTCGCCTGCATGTCGGCAATCACCTTGGGCGTGGCCGTCGCCGTCAGCAGCAGCGCTTGTGGGATATTGAACTGGCGCTGGTAGTCCGGCAGCTTCAAATAGTCCGGGCGGAAGTTGTGGCCCCACTCAGAAATACAGTGCGCTTCATCCACCACCAACAGCGAAATCTGCACGCTTTGCAAAAAATTACGGAAGCGCTCGTTCTTCAAGCGCTCCACGGAAATCATCAGGATTTTCAGCTCGCCCGAACGCGCACGGGCCATCACATCATTGGCGTCCTCGCGGCTCTGCGCCGAATCGATACTGCCGGCTGAAATGCCATGGCGCTGCAGGAAACCCAGTTGGTCCTGCATCAACGCCAACAGCGGCGACACCACCAGCGTCAGGTGCGGCAACAGTACCGCCGACAGCTGATAACACAGGGACTTGCCCGAGCCGGTGGGAAAAATGGCTGCGGCCGAACGCCCGGCCAACACCGCGCTGACCGCGGCTTCCTGGCCCAGACGAAACTGTGGATAACCAAAGATCTGTTGGAGGGTGCTGTGCATAGACTGTCACTCCATTGACCGCTGAAAGAGTCAAAAACATAGCCCAGCACGCTCAGCGAATCGAGAAAGGTCGCAAGGAAAAAAGAGACAGGATGATACACAGACTGGGGAGTGGCCTTGGGCCGGAGTGGGATGTTTCGCACGGCTTTGCAGGAGCACCGCAAACCCATTGTGGAGCTACGTTTCAAATCCGCGTTACGCGCAGAATCAGCGGTTCCGCATTTGATTTTATCCCGCCTGCGAACTGAAGCATTGCGCTACAATCAACCCTTGCGACCCAGGAGTACGCTGCAATGAGCGAACCGACGTTTGAGCAAAAACAGGATCACTACCACAAGATCCGCCGTTCCAATTACTTGGCAAGCCTGCGCCTGGAGGGGTTCGACACTCAACCGGCCGACGTCGACAAACCCCTGCCGACCCGCGAAGCCGTTCTTGCCAAGTACCGCAAAACCCCGCACTGATGCTCGACAAATACGGGGTGGGCCAGGATCCGTACTGCTATCCCGGTAGCGGCGTCCTGTGCAACCGCCTCGATTTGCGCGACGAAATACTTCTACATCAAGCCGAGCGCGAACTATCCGAAATCGCTCTAGGCAGCCTCCCACTCTATCCGCCGCCCTACGACCTCACACGACTGCAACACATCCACCGCACCCTGTTCGGCGACATCTACGACTGGGCCGGGGAGCTGCGCAGCGTCAACATCCAGAAAGGCGACACCCTGTTCTGCACACCGGAACGTATCCCGCCGGAAGCGGCGAAAATCATCCGGCACATGGAACAAGCGAACTGGTATGTCGATGCGACCCAGGCTGAGCTAGTGCCCCTGATTGCCGAGGCTTATGGCGACCTCAACGTCATACACCTCTTTCGCGAAGGCAACGGCCGGGCGCAGCGGATTTTGTTCGAACAGATAATCGTGAATGCCGGGTTTTCGGTGAACTGGTGGCTGGTGAAACACGCGGCGTGGATACCGGCGAACATTGACGCGGTGGCGTGTAATTATCGGGGGCTTGAGGCGATTTTTGAGCGGTGTATCAGCAGGCCAGTCAGTGCTTGATAGAAACGCCAATGGTTAAACTATATGTTTATGGCTCGAAATAACACGGACTTATAAGGTTCGCTCCGTCGCTATCAAGTCAGCGACCGAGCTTGGTCACTCGAACAACAGCAGAGATAAACGTGCCAATTTTTTTGGCGTATTTCTTTGATTTTTTTCGGAGTGCCCTTTATGACAACGTTCAATGTCCCTGCCAATCGCTATCGCCTTCTACGCACCAACTTCACCGACACTCATTCTCTCGTCATCGACACCGAAGCCACAGCAGAAGACATCCAGAGCGCCGCACACCAGCGCATCCGCGCTGCCACCGACTTACTGGAAACCTTCACCTGCCTGACCTACGAACACGCTGACCTCAACGATATTTCCCACATCATTAACGCCTTGTACCTGCTCGTGCAGGATGGCTGTGATCTGCTGGAAGCCGCGCAACACGTTCAACTGCAACCGGCAGCCGATAACCCACCACAACCAAGCCAGCCACTGAGCTAAACCTGTGGCTTGCCTGCGATAGCGGTATATCAGGCTATATTTCTGCACCTGACACACCGCAATCACGGGCGAGCCCGACTCCCACATTGAATGGGTGTTGACCAAAAAATCACTGTCAAACCGAAAATGCCGGAAAGCCATGTGGGAAACCGCTAAATACAGCGTAGTCCTCTTCCTAAACTGCTTAAAACACTTGCTCTGCCCTCTACATAACCCCCCTTCGCATGACCGAAACTAGCGCCCTCTCAACTGCCCCGGCAAAAATCCGTGAACCTCGAAAGGACTCAATACATCGGCCACTACGGCGTCACCTTCACAGTGATTCGCCTTACCGTTTTACCCACCCACAAGCACGCTTTGGCAAACCTCTGTTTGTTAGAAGCTGGTACTTCGGCAAACGAAGTGCGCTATCGACTGGTGGATATCTACGAAAAGATGTTCGCCCGTGATTTGCCTTGCAAGATGACAGTCGCGATCTCCAAACCACTGAGCCGACAACAAGTTGATCTGCTCAACGAGCGCGGGACCATCGTCATCTTACTGTTGGCTGGGGCCTTCAGCGTTCCCATTCACCCGCTTTCGAAACCTGTAGCACGCGTTGTCAGCGTCACAGTGGGTCTAATCACCAAAAACATCATTCGCAATTATCACGCAGGTGATGTGATCGTCGGAATTGAAGCTCAGGTAGAGGGAGGAATAGGTCCTCAGCGCTCTAAGCGCTGCAATGGTCATTCAATTTCAGGGAGGAGGGAGACGGTGATGGAATACGTCCAATGGATCATTTTTATCGTGATGAGCGGTGTCCTGGACAACAAAATGAGGTCCCAAAACCTTAGAAAATATGTCGGTTTGTTACTGTTCGCTGGAGGCCTGGCCTGCGCAATATGGCTCCCTTACTGGGCCCATGAAGTCCGACTCCCAAGCGTGCCTATAGGTGCGATGCTGTTAGGCTCGGGCCTATATCTAGACCGGCACCGCTATCGCCGAATCAGGTCCTCTCACCCATTGCTCGTCGCCCCCACACTTAACCTGGCAGCCGACTTTCCCGACGACTCCGTCATGCTTCACCTTTTGCAGCTCGTGAATGAAGACGTGGGCCTGCCCAAACATCAAGCTCTCAGCCTCAGCACTTCAATAAATCATGACCTCGGATGTAGCAGCTCTGAGGCTAGAAAATTGATGGCTGCACTGAAGCAAGATTTCGGCATGAGGTTCGGAGACTACAGGAGCAATCGCTATTTCAAGCGTCGAGGCTTTGACATGTATTTGCGACATGTGGACAGAGGCAGCAAAGGCAAAATCCCGCTCACCATTGACATGCTCTACCAAGCCGTCCAAGCCAAACGCTGGAACACACAGGCACTCGAAGCAAGGAGATTTCAAGCGTCATGAATATCGTCCTGCAAATAGCCTGTTTCTTCGGTTTTTACCTTGTACTGCATTACCAAATCACTGACGCTATTCTGAGAAAACGCCTCGCAGTCACATGCCTCGTAACCGGCCTGGCATTGACGTTCTTATTACCCTACGTGGCAGTAATCCTCAGAATGCCCTTCCTCCCTATCTTCGTATTCTTGATAGGCTTGGCACTCTTCATCAGCCGCAACAAATACCGACTAAAACGCAACCCTCACCCACTCCCGCGTGCGCCCACCATGAACCTGGCCCCCAACTTCCCCGAAGACCCCGCGATGCAGCAGCTTCTGCAATTGCTGCACGAAGAAATCGGCCTGCCGAAACACAAGACCCTTCGCCTCGATACCTCAATCAACTTCGACCTTGGCTGCGACCGCGCCGAGGCTATGCAATTCATGGAGGCGTTGGAGCAGGATTTTGCGGTCGACCTGGGCGACTACGATGCTTATCGCTACTTCCAACCGCCGGTGTTCGATGTGTTCCTCAAGCGCCGCGCCAAGGGCCGGGGCGACAAAATCCCGCTGACCATCGGCATGCTCTACCTGGCCATCAAGACCCATAGCTGGGACACGCAGACCCTGGAAAACCTGAGCTGACCAAGAGCACCGAGCATCAAATGTGTGTGTGGGGCTTGCTCGCGAATGCGGTGGATCAGTGAAAAATACTCAACCTGACACTCCACATTCGCGAGCAAGCCCGCTCCCACACTGGTTATGCGCTAACCTGGCGAATTGCCTACCTATCAAGGACCGTACATGGACGTAATAATGGGCCTGCTGGCCGCCCTGCTCTGGGGCGGCACGGATTTCCTCGTGGGGCTCAACGCCCGGGCCGTCGGCGTTAAACGCGCCGTGTACTTCGGCCAAGCTCTCGGCTTTTTGATCATGACCCTGTTGCTGGTCATCTTCCCGGCCTACCTGTTCAAATCCCTGAACGCCCCGTTGAGCGTCTGGCTCCTGGGCATCACGGCCGCGCTGCTCACCGTCTCCGGCGCCCTCGCGCTGTCCAAGGCATTCGCCCTGGGCAAAGCCGCCATCGTCGCGCCGCTGGTGACGTCCTACGGCGTTGTCACCACGCTGCTGTCCTGGGCCA
The DNA here is from genome assembly GCF_900624995.1 of Pseudomonas antarctica. Taxonomy (GTDB): domain Bacteria; phylum Pseudomonadota; class Gammaproteobacteria; order Pseudomonadales; family Pseudomonadaceae; genus Aquipseudomonas; species Aquipseudomonas antarctica. The sequence goes on along the minus strand of NZ_UYXQ01000008.1, from coordinate 78,315 downwards.
GCGGTGAACACATCAGCCTGATCCAACTCGGCTGCATCGGCCTGTGCGTCATCGGCGTGATCCTTTCCAGCATTCACAAGGACAACGGCGTGCCCCACAACAACCCGCGCCTGTCTATCGCCTACGCCCTGCTCGCCGCCTTGCTGTACGGCACCAGTTTCTGGTTGCAAGGCCGCTACACACTGCCCGCGCTGGGGCCGATTACCATGTTGTGGCTGGGTTATTTGGTGGGTTTGTGCGTGCTGGTGGTGATGGTGCTGAAGATCCAGGACGGCCTGAAGATTCCGCCACTGAAAAACTGCGCGACGTTGACCGGTGCAAGCTTGATGAACCTGGGTGGTTTCTCGGCGTTTTCGTGGGGCGCGATGGCGGGGTCGGTTTCCGTGGTGACGGTGATCAGTACGTTGTCGGGTGGGATTGCGGCGATTCTTGGGTTTGTGTTTTTCAAGGAACGATTGTCGACGATACAGGTGCTTGGGGTGGTGTTAGTGCTGGTCGGTGCAGTGGTTTTGCACATCGCCGACTAACCCTTCGCGCACAAAAAAGCCGCCCACAAGAGGCGGCTTTTTCACAACAACCGAACCTTACAACTTAGGCCCAGCCGCCTTGATCGCATCGCTCACTTCAAACTTCTTGAAGTTCTCGACGAACAGAGCCGCCAGCGCTTTCGCCGCTTCGTCGTAAGCAGCCTTATCAGCCCAGGTGTTACGTGGGTTCAACAGGCCAGTCTCAACGCCCGGCACCGCCAATGGCACATCGAGGTTGATGGTGTCGAGGTGTTCGGTTTGCGCACCGATCAACGCGCCGCTCTGGATCGCTGCGATCACGCCGCGAGTGGTCGGGATGTTGAAGCGTTTGCCGACGCCGTAGCCGCCGCCGGTCCAGCCAGTGTTGACCAGGTAGACCTTGGAGCCGAAGCCGCGCACGCGCTTGATCAGCAGTTCTGCGTATTCACCGGCCGGGCGTGGGAAGAATGGCGCGCCGAAGCAGGTGGAGAAGGTCGACTTGATGCCGCTGCCCGAACCCATTTCGGTCGAGCCCACCAGCGCGGTGTAGCCGGACAGGAAGTGGTAGGCCGCTTGTTCTTCGCTGAGGATCGACACGGGCGGCAGTACGCCGGTCAGGTCGCAGGTCAGGAAGATCACCGCGTTTGGCTCACCGCCGAGGTTCTTCTCGGAGCGCTTGGCAACGTGTTCCAGCGGGTAGGCGGCGCGGCTGTTCTGGGTCAGGCTGACGTTGGTGTAATCGGCGTGCTTGGCATCGTCGATCACCACGTTCTCGAGCACGGTGCCGTGCTTGATGGCTTTCCAGATAACCGGCTCGTTCTTCTCGGAGAGGTCGATGCACTTGGCATAGCAACCACCTTCGATGTTGAACACCACGCCTTCGCCCCAGCCGTGTTCGTCGTCACCGATCAGGTAACGGCTTTCGTCGGCGGACAGGGTGGTTTTACCGGTGCCCGACAGGCCGAAGAACAGGGTCACGTCGCCTGCTTCGCCGATGTTGGCGGCGCAGTGCATTGGCAGCACGTCGGCGGCCGGCAGCAGGAAGTTCTGCACCGAGAACATGGCTTTTTTCATTTCACCGGCGTAACGCATGCCGGCGATGAGGACTTTTTTCTGTGCGAAGTTGAGGATCACGCAACCGTCGGAATTGGTGCCGTCACGCTCTGGCACGCACTCGAAGTTGGCTACGTTGAGCACTTGCCACTCATCACGACCGGCCGGGTTGTACTGGGCCGGGTTGATGAACAGGCAACGACCGAACAGGTTCTGCCAGGCCGTCTGGGTGGTCATTTTCACGGCCAGGTAGTGGTCTTGCGCAGCCCCTACGTGAACGTGGGAAACGAAATGCTCTTGCGCATTGTTGAACGCCTCGACGCGAGCCCACAGGGCGTCGAACTTGTCGGCCGGGAACTTGCGGTTGATCGGGCCCCAGGCGATTGCGTCCTGGGTGGAAGGCTCTTCAACGATGAAACGGTCGACCGGAGAACGGCCGGTACGGTGACCGGTTTCTACGACCAGCGCGCCAGTATCGGCAAGCACGCCTTCACCGCGCTGCAGGGCTTCTTTGACCAGATCGTCAACACTCAGATCGGTGTATACGGCGTTATTGGCTTGCGTCATGAGGTTCCCCGTCGGCCTATGGCCGAGTGCTCCAAACGTTTTGTAGTAGAAAGTTGCGCACTACTACCGCGAAAAAAGTGGGCCGGATTATGCCAGAAAAGCCCAAAAAAAGTAGGGCCCTCCCGTCAGAACTGCGCTGATCCGGCATTTGTCAGGTGATTTACCTGTGCTTAAACGTTTTAGTGGCGGGTGTCGGAAGGGGTGTCGATGCCTGCGCCGGCGAATAATTGGGCGACATCGGCGGCATCGAACAGGTAGCGCTGGTTGCAGAACTGGCAGTCGATCTCAATGTTGCCGCCGTGCTCCACCACCAGATTCTGTGCATCTTCCAGGCCCAGGCTGACCAAGGCATTCGCCGAGCGCTCGCGCGAGCAGCTGCAACGGAAGCGCAGGCCCTGTGCGTCGAACAGGCGCACGGCCTCTTCATGGTACAGGCGATGCAGGATGGTTTCGTTGTCCAGGCCCAGCAGCTCTTCAGCGGTCAGGGTGCCGGCCAGAGCCGTCAGCTTGCGCCAGCTGTCGGTGCGCTCGTCGTCGTCCTTGATGCGGTCAGCCGGCAGTTGTTGCAGCAGCAGGCCACGGGCGCGCTTGCCGTCGGCATTCAGCCAAAACTTGGTGCCGACTTGCTGGGACATCACGAAATAGTTGGTGAAGCAGTCCGACAAGGTTTCACCGTCAAGGTCGACGATGCCCTGATAGCGCTGGCCTTCAGTCGGGTCGACGGTGATCGCCAGCACGCCGTTGGCCATCAGATCGGACAGCGTAGCGTCCGGCTTGATCAAATCGGCGTCGTAACGGGCCAGGCCACGGATTTCGCGCTCGCTTGAGCACTCGATCATCAGCATCGGCACCGGGCCTTCGGAACGCGCCTGCAAAATCAGCAAACCGTCGAACTTCATGGTGCCCACCAGCAGCGACGCCGCCGCCATCAGCTCACCGAGCAACTGCGCGACCGGCTCCGGATAGGGGTGCTTGGCGAGGACTTCGGCGTAGCTGCGCTCCAGCGAGACCAGTTCGCCGCGAGCGTCGTTCTCGTCGAAGATGAAGCGTTGGGTGAAGTCGGTATCCGGTAGATCAGTCATAGGTCTGGGTATCTGAATTGATGACAAATTGATTACAAGGTTTATAAAATTAACCGCTTTAGCACCACATTGGTGCGGCTTTCTCCTGGAAACGGAGAGCTAAATAGAGCGAAGAGGGACAGTTTATGAACAATCCGGGTTTGTTCCAAGCCAAGTGGAACCTCCGGCGATGGGCTCTGTGCAATCTACTCGCTATCGGACTGCTGTGTTTTTGGCTGTGGCCCACGGGCCAGATGCTGTGTGTGATTTTCGACGAATGGCTGTTTCATCTGCTCAATGACCCACTGGCGAGCAATTCGACTTGGCTGCACGTGTGGGCAGTGGCCAGCTTGCGGCCGTTTGATGCTGTAGTCGGGGTGATTTTGCTGGCACTGCTGATTCGCGGTGATTGGGTGTTCAAGGCCGTCCAAGTACGCCAGGCGTTCTTTGGTTTCCTTGGCATTCTGCTGCTATTGCTGTTTGTCCGCATGCTGTTCTCCAAGCTCGCCGCGCAGATGGGCTGGCAACACAGCAGCCCGTCGATGGTGATCAGTGGCGCGATTCATATGAGTGACTATTTCCCTGGGCTGGAGAAAACCTGGGAACTGAAGGACCGCTCGAGCCAGAGCTTCCCCGGCGATCATGCTTCCGTGTTACTGATATGGGGCATGTTCATGACGGTATTTGCCAAGCGAATCGGCCAGGTGTTGGTGATCTGGGGCTTGGCGCTGTTGTTCATGATGCCGCGCTTGGTGGCGGGCGCGCATTGGGGGCAGGACGATTACATCGGCGGCGTGTTGCTGGCGTTGTTGGCGCTGGGCTGGGGGTATTACACGCCGTTTGCGGCAAAGGTGTCGGGCGCGTTGTTGCGGGTGACGGCGCCGTTGTTTGGGTTGCTCGGCAAGCTGCCGGTGATCGGGCGATTGAGCGTCATGCGCACTACCGCGTAATACCGCAGGCTTAATGTGGGAGCGGGCCCGCTCCCACATTTCGATCGCCTATTTGCTGGAGACGGGCGCTATCAATCATCATTGCCACTGCCGCGAAACTTAAACAAATCGCGACGCTGCTTCTTGCTCGGTTTGCCATCGGTGGTCATGCCGGTAGCGCCCGCCTTACGCATGGCCGCCGCGTTTTCGCGCTTGGCGATACTGGCCTCGGTTTCGGTATACAGTGCCTGCGCTTCGGGTGCACCGCGGCGTACGACGGACAGACCCTGCACCACGACGGTCCTTTCATCAAAACCGGCACGAATCTGCAACTCATCACCGACGCGCGGTTCCTTGCCCGGCTTGCAGCGCTCGCCGCGATGGTGCACTTTGCCACTTTCAATGGCGGCCTTGGCCAGCGCACGCGTTTTAAAGAAACGCGCTGCCCACAGCCACTTGTCCAAACGGACTTTTTCTTCCTCTTCCTGCTTTTGAGCCACTTGAATTCCTCGCTCTGAAAAATGTCGCAACTTTACCGTTGAAGCCCTTCGACGCATAAACCCCAAGGCTCACCTAAGATACGCCAGGTACCACCCTGTTTTCGCGAGGATACGCTGTGACCGACTTCCCCACTTCACTCACCTCGCCCGACCAGCGCTGTGTGGGTTGCCAGCAAAGCGAACCCCTGGGTTTTGATTTTGCCTTCGCCTATCAGCCTATCGTAGACCTGCGGGATCATTCGATCTTCGCGCACGAGGCTTTGGTGCGTGGCACACAGGGCGAAGGGGCGATGTCGGTGTTAAGCCAAGTCAACGCAAGCAACCGCTACCGCTTCGACCAACGTTGCCGTACCCAAGCGATTGCCGGGGCCGCAGCCTTAGGGATGCAAACCCATCTTTCGATCAACTTCATGCCCAATGCCGTTTATCGGCCAGAGTTATGTATCCGCAGCACTCTGGAGGCGGCCCGCGCGCATAATTTTCCGCTGAACCAGCTGATTTTTGAAACGCTGGAAAGCGAGCACGTAGATAACTATCGCCATTTGACCAATATTCTGCGTGAATACCGCGAATTCGGCTTCAAGACCGCCATCGACGATTTCGGCGCGGGCTATTCGGGGCTGAATCTGCTGGCCGATTTCCAACCTGACCTGATCAAACTCGACATGGCGCTGATTCGCGATGTCGACCAGGATCGTGTCCGCCAGGTAATCGTCCAAGGGATTGTCACAATCTGTGAGCAGTTGGGCGTTACTGTCATCGCCGAAGGCATCGAAAGTGCCGGCGAGCGCGACTTCCTATCCGACTGCGGAATATTTCTGATGCAGGGTTATTGGTTCGCCAAGCCTGCATTTAAAGCCTTGGCCGAGGTTCCACCTCACGCCTGGGCGAACTGATCGGTTACCCATATTGAAGACATTTGACCATTTGACCGTTGTGGGTCTGCGTGAGTGGGTGGCTCTTCCCGACTTGGGAGTGGCTGGCCTGCGCGCAAAGATCGACACCGGGGCCAGCACCTCGAGCCTGCACGCCACCGATATCGAGCCCTTTGTACGCGACGGTGAGGAGTGGGTGCGCTTTACCGCGCACCTGGGCAGCGTGGTGCAACTGCGTCACCGCCGCTGCGAAGCGCCGCTGGTGACGATGAAAACCATCAAGAGCTCCAATGGCCACGCGCAGGTGCGCTATGTGATCAGCACCACCCTCGCGTTGGGTAATCGGGTGTGGCGGGTAGAGTTCACCCTCGCCTGTCGCAAGGCCATGCGTTACCGCCTGTTGCTGGGCTCCAAGGCGCTGATTGACGGCCACTTGGTGGTCAGTCCCGGCGTCAAGTACGTTCAAGACAAGCCGGTGTTCCCGGTCTCTACTATTTCTACCCCAGGTGCTGCATGAAGATTGCTGTGCTGTCGCGAAACCCGCGTCTGTATTCCACCCGCCGCCTGGTCGAGGCCGGCACCGAACGTGGCCACGAAATGGTGGTGATCGACACGTTGCGTGCCTACATGAACATTGCCAGCCACAAGCCGCAGATCCACTACCGGGGCAAGCCGCTGGAAGGCTTCGATGCGGTGATCCCGCGTATCGGTGCCTCGGTGACGTTTTACGGCTGCGCGGTGTTGCGCCAGTTTGAAATGATGGGCGTATTCCCCCTCAATGAATCGGTGGCCATTGCGCGCTCGCGGGACAAGCTGCGTTCGCTGCAGCTGCTGTCGCGGCGCGGGATCGGCCTGCCAGTGACCGGTTTTGCCCACTCCCCTGATGACATCCCTGACCTGATCGACATGGTCAACGGCGCGCCGCTGGTGATCAAGGTACTGGAAGGCACCCAGGGCATTGGCGTGGTGCTGTGCGAAACCGCGACTGCTGCGGAATCGGTGATTGAGGCGTTCATGGGCCTCAAGCAGAACATCATGGTGCAGGAATACATAAAGGAAGCTGGCGGTGCGGATATCCGCTGCTTCGTGGTGGGCGACAAGGTGATTGCGGCCATGAAGCGCCAAGCCAAACCAGGGGAGTTCCGCTCCAACCTGCACCGTGGTGGCAGTGCCAGCCTGATCAAGATCACCCCGGAGGAACGCATGACCGCGCTGCGGGCCGCCAAGGTAATGGGGCTGGCGGTAGCGGGCGTGGATATCTTGCGCTCCAACCACGGGCCTTTGGTGATGGAAGTCAACTCATCACCAGGTCTGGAAGGGATTGAGACCACCACCGGCAAGGATGTGGCGGGGATCATCATTCAGCACCTGGAGAAGAATGGTGGGCCGAATATGACACGGACCAAGGGTAAGGGCTGAATCAGCTCATTTATCAAACACCACAAAACAGTGTGGGAGCTGGCTTGCCGGCGATAGCGGTGGGTCAGCAACCTATACGTTGACTGATACACCGCTATCGCCGGCAAGCCAGCTCCCACATTTGATTTCTGTTGCTTGTTAAACCGCGTCTCGCGGCAGCATCAGGCCAAGCGGCAACCGCACGCGCGCTTCCAGGCCCCCCTCCTCGCGGTTGCGCAGCTCAACATTGCCGCCATGCATCGAGGCAATCCGCCGCACAATCGCCAGGCCCAGGCCCGTGCCCTTGCCACCACGGGCACGGTCGCCACGGGTGAACGGGTTGAAAATACCTTCCAGTTCCGCGGGGTCGATACCCGCGCCACGGTCCATCACACTCAACACCACATAAGGCGCAGCACTGTCGCCGGACACATACGCCGCCACTTCCACATCGGAACCAGCATGGTGCAAGGCATTGCCAATCAGGTTGTTCAGCAGGCGCTTCATCGACACACGACGCAACGCGAATGGCTGGATCGGCTCCAGACGCATGCGCACCTGTTCGCCGTTCTGGTTATAGGGTGCCACGACCTCGCGCACCAGGTCCGTGAGATCGACTTCCTCTACCACCTCATCGCGACCATCACGAATGAACGCCAGGAACTGGTCGAGAATCGCGTCCATGTCCTCGATATCACGCACCATGTCATCGGTCAGGTCGGTGGGGTTGCCCATCAACTCCAAGGACAGTCGCAATCGCGTCAGCGGCGTACGCAGGTCATGTGACACGCCCGCCAGCATCAGCTCGCGCTCGCGGCCAGCCTGCTCGACGTCTTCCGCCATCTGATTGAAGGCGCTGTACACCTCAGTCATCTCACTGGGTGTATCGCTGACCGGCAGGCGCACGCTGCGCCCCTGTCCCAATTGGCGAGCCGCAAATACCAAGCGTTTGAGTGGTTGGTTGAGCTGGCGCACAAAAATCCACGCGGACGCCGTTGAAAGCAGCCCGATGGCCAGGAACCAGCCCAGCACGTTCCAGATCTTCTGCCCCCGCAGTGGGTGCGGGTACAACGGCACTTTCAGCCAATCCTGCCCCAGGCTCGGTGCCCGCACCCACAACGCTGGCGACACATGCATACGCAGCCGCACCTCGGTGTCTTCACCCAGTTCGGCCTGCATCTGGCGCTGGTAAATCTCACTGTAGGGCCAATGCTGCTCGCCTTCCGGCACACCCGCGCCAGCCACACGCACCAGGGTAGCGGCCTTGGCGATCTTCTCGCGGTTCTCAGGGTCGGCCGCCCAATAGGCGCGCAGCGTCAAGGCGACGCCATGGCTGTACTGCCTGTCCACCAGCACGTCTTCGTTCATCAGCAGATAAACCAGCGTCAGTGCCTTGGAAAACAGAACGACGATCAGCACCAGCCAAAGGGTGCGTGAGAAGAAACTTTGCGGGAACCACAACGGGGTTTTCATAGGGGACTGCCAGACACCTTGCAGATACGAGCGGCGCTCGCAGAAATGCAGACGCCGGGCAGCCCGTTGACCCCCAAGGAGTCAAACGCGTGGCTGCCCGCGCCTGCAAATCATCGATTACTTGGTTGCAGTGCCATCCGGCACAAACACATAACCCACGCCCCACACCGTCTGGATATAACGCGGCTTGGACGGGTCTGGCTCGATCATCCGGCGCAGACGGGAAATCTGCACGTCGATGGAGCGCTCCAAGGCGTCCCATTCCCGACCACGGGCCAGGTTCATCAACTTGTCGCGCGTCAGCGGCTGGCGAGCGTTCATCACCAGAGCCTTGAGCACGGCGAATTCACCGGTGGTCAGCATGTGCACTTCTTCGCCACGCTTGAGTTCGCGGGTCGCCAGCGACAGCTCGTAGTCGCCAAAGGTGACGCTTTCGTCTTCGCTGCCTGGCGCACCCGGTACCGGGGCTGCCTGGCGGCGCAATACGGCTTTGACCCGCGCCATCAGCTCGTCCGGGTTGAACGGTTTGGCCAGGTAGTCATCAGCGCCCAGTTCGAGGCCCTTGATGCGGCTCAGCTCATCACCCTTGGCGGTAAGCATGATGATTGGAATCTGGTTGTTCGCACCGCGCAGGCGTTTGCAGGCGGTGAGGCCGTCTTCGCCGGGCAGCATCAGGTCGAGCACGACCAGATTGAACACTTCACGCCCCAACAGGCGATCCATTTGCTCGGTGTTCGGCACCGCGCGGGCACGGTAGCCCTTGGAGTTGAAGAAGCGCTCCAGCAGGCTGCTCAGCCCCGGGTCGTCGTCAACGATGAGAATTTTTTCGCCTTCAGCAGTTTGTGCAGTGCTGCTCATTAGATGCTCCTCTTATCTCGGCGCGCATTATGGCGTAGCTGCCGTTATACGCACCGTGTGCATTGTTAGCAGATTTTTCCTCTACCGCCAGCGAACCCTTGCCCTGCAACCTGCGGCGCAATCCCCACGGGGCTCGGAACGCTGGTTATAATGCGCCGCCTTTGTGCAGGGTAATGTCAGACTTTACTGCTTACTGCCTCAATCGTTTTTTCAGCGACGGGCAGCAATTTTCCGATTTCGAGGGTCAATAGGCTGCCTTTTGACCCAGGCAGCGGCGCCGACAGGGCCGCTCAACCAGCCTCGCAACGCCTTGTTTTCTGGGCCTGCGAGCTGCTTTTCAGAATTCAGGTGGTTTTATGGACAGCATCAACAGCCGCATCGCCGAGGAACTCGGTGTACGCCCACAACAGGTCGAAGCGGCCGTCGCTCTACTGGATGAAGGCTCCACGGTGCCCTTCATCGCCCGTTACCGTAAGGAAGTCACCGGCAGCCTCGATGATATCCAGTTGCGGCATCTGGAAGAGCGCCTACGCTACCTGCGAGAACTCGACGAACGGCGCGTCAGCATCCTCGCCAGCATCGAGGAGCAAGGCAAGCTGACGCCGCAATTGGAACGCGACATCAAGCTCGCCGACACCAAGACTCGCCTCGAGGACCTTTACCTGCCGTACAAACAGAAGCGCCGCACCAAGGGCCAGATCGCCCTGGAAGCTGGCCTCGGCGACCTGGCTGACGGCCTGTTCAACGACCCATCGCTGACCCCGGAAACCGAAGCCGCACGCTTCATTGATGCTGACAAAGGCATCGCCGACGTCAAGGCCGCCCTCGAAGGCGCCAAGTACATCCTGATGGAGCGCTTCGCCGAGAACGCCAGCCTGCTCGAAAAACTGCGCACCTACCTGAAGCAGGAAGCCACCCTCAGCGCCCGTGTCATTGCCGGCAAAGAGGAAGAAGGCGCCAAGTTCCGCGACTATTTCGAACACGACGAACCGCTCAAGAGCATGCCATCCCACCGTGCGCTGGCGATTTTCCGCGGCCGTAACGAAGGTATTCTCAGCTCCGCACTGAAAGTCGGTGACGAGCTGCCGGGCACCATGCACCCGTGCGAAGGCATGATCGGGCAACAATTCGGCATCCGGAATCAGAACCGCCCTGCGGACAAGTGGCTCGGTGAAGTCGTGCGCTGGACCTGGAAGGTCAAGCTCTACACCCACCTGGAAACCGATCTGCTCGGCGAGCTGCGCGACGGCGCCGAAACCGAGGCGATCAACGTCTTCGCCCACAACCTGCATGACCTGCTGCTGGCCGCCCCGGCTGGCCCTCGCGCAACCCTGGGCCTGGACCCGGGCCTGCGTACCGGTTGCAAGGTCGCGGTGGTCGACTCGACCGGCAAGATGTTGGACCACGCCACCGTGTATCCGCATGTGCCGCACAACAAGTGGGATCAGACCCTGGCCATCCTGGCCGCCCTGTGCGCCAAGCATTCGGTGGACCTGATCGCCATCGGCAACGGCACCGCCAGCCGTGAAACCGACAAGTTGGCCGCCGAACTGATCAAAAAATACCCCGCTATGAAGATGACCAAGGTCATGGTCTCCGAAGCGGGCGCTTCGGTGTACTCGGCGTCGGAGCTGGCTTCCAAGGAATTCCCGGACCTCGACGTGTCGATCCGTGGCGCCGTTTCCATTGCTCGCCGCCTGCAAGACCCGCTGGCCGAGCTGGTGAAGATCGACCCTAAATCCATTGGCGTCGGCCAGTACCAGCACGACGTGTCGCAACTGAAGCTGGCGCGCGGCCTGGATGCGGTGGTGGAAGACTGCGTAAACAAGGTCGGCGTGGACGTGAACACTGCCTCGGTCGCGCTGCTGGCTCGTATTTCCGGCCTCAACTCAACACTGGCGCAGAACATCGTCACCCACCGCGACGAAAACGGCGCGTTCAAAACCCGCGCGGCACTGAAAAAAGTCGCACGCCTGGGTGAAAAAACCTTCGAACAGGCTGCAGGCTTCCTACGCGTAATGAACGGCGATAACCCGCTAGATGCTTCGGCAGTTCACCCGGAAGCCTACCCGCTGGTGCAACGGATTGCCGCCGAGACTGACCGCGATATTCGCTCGCTGATCGGCGACGCCGCGTTCCTCAAGCGCCTGGACCCGAAGAAGTACACCGACGAAACCTTCGGTGTGCCGACCATCACCGACATCCTGCAAGAGCTGGAAAAACCTGGCCGCGACCCGCGTCCCGAGTTCAAGACCGCCGAGTTCCAGGACGGCGTCGAAGACCTCAAGGACCTGCAACTGGGCATGATCCTCGAAGGCGTTGTGACCAACGTGACCAATTTCGGTGCCTTTGTGGATATCGGCGTGCATCAGGACGGTTTGGTGCATATCTCCGCACTTTCGGAGAAGTTCATCAAGGACCCTCGCGAAGCGGTGAAAGCCGGTGACGTGGTCAAGGTCAAGGTCATGGAAGTCGACATCCCGCGCAAACGCGTCGGCCTGTCGATGCGCATGAGCGACACCCCGGGCGAGAAAATCGACGGTGCCCGTGGCGCACGCCCAGGTTCGGCGCCGCGTCAGTCGCAAAACAACGCATCCCGTAAGGAGACCGCCACCGCAGCGCCGAGCAACAACGCTATGGCGTCGCTGTTCGCCAATGCCAAGCAGTTGAAGAAGCGCTGATGGAAATCCCCGTCGGCTTGACCCAGAGCGCATTCAGCGAGCTGATCGGCTGCCGCCTGCAACACCTGGATGAAGGTGTTGCCGAGGTGGCCCTGACCCTGGAGCCGCAGCTGCGCAACCGCGCGGGCAAGCTCCATGGCGGGGCGATTTTCAGCCTGGTAGACATCACCATGGGGCTGGCATGTTCCAGTTCCCATGGTTTCGACCAGCAGAGCGCGACCATCGAGTGCAAAATCAACTATATACGCGCCGTTGAAGACGGTGACGTGCTGTGCATCAGCCGTGTGATTCACGCTGGCCGACGCACGCTGGTGGTCGAAGCCGATGTGCATCAAGGCGAAAGACTTATCGCAAAAGCACAAGGTACCTTCGCTGTCCTCTAGCTCCCCGCCCTCGATTTGAGTTAATTTCGGCGCTGCGACAAAAGCGTCGGAATTTTCTTGCTGCGCTATAGCCCAATTCATGGAGTGAAGTAGGCTTTTTCAAAGCGGGTCAAATCGACTCAAAACCAGGCGATCACGCCAGTTTCAACTTCACCCTTGTAGACCGTCCTGCCCACCCCCATATTGGGGCGACTGACGCGTGAAGGAATCCAACTTGAGCGAACTTCTCAACCGCCGCCTGGCCTTGCTCGGCAAGCGCGAACACCTCTCCCTGCTAGAGCAGTGCTTGCACGGCATCGAGCGCGAATGCCTACGTGTCACCAGTGAGGGTCGTCTGGCGCAAACGCCGCACCCTGAAGCCTTGGGCGCCGCGTTGACCAATGAACAGATCACCACCGACTACTCGGAGTCGCTGCTGGAGTTCATCACCCCAGCCCTGCCGAACCCGGCCGATACCCTGAGCAGCCTGGACAAGATCCATCGCTTTGCCTACAGCAAGCTCGGCAACGAGTACCTGTGGAGCCCTTCTATGCCGTGCCCGTTGCCGGCCGAGGAAGATATTCCGATTGCCTACTACGGCACCTCCAATATCGGGCAGCTCAAGTACGTGTATCGCAAGGGCCTGGCGCTGCGTTACGGCAAGACCATGCAGTGCATCGCCGGCATCCACTACAACTTTTCCCTGCCGGAAGCGCTGTGGCCGTTGCTCAAGGAGACTGAAGGTTTCGTCGGCACCGACCGCGACTATCAGTCCACCGCCTACATCGCGCTGATTCGTAATTTCCGCCGCTACAGCTGGCTGTTGATGTACCTGTTTGGTGCCTCACCGGCCCTGGACGCCGGTTTCCTGCGCGGCCGCTCACACCAGTTGGAAGTGCTGGACGCCGACACCCTGTACCTACCCTATGCCACCAGCCTGCGCATGAGCGACCTGGGTTACCAGAGCAACGCCCAGGCCGGTTTGACGCCGTGCTACAACGATTTGAGCAGCTACACCGACAGCCTGCGCGAAGCGGTGGCAACGCCTTACGCGCCTTACGTCGAAGTCGGCACCCATAAAGACGGTGAGTGGGTTCAGCTCAACACCAACATCCTGCAGATCGAAAACGAGTACTACTCCAATATCCGCCCCAAGCGCGTGACCTACACCGGCGAACGGCCGATCCAGGCGCTGATGGCGCGTGGCATCCAGTACATCGAAGTGCGCTGCCTGGACATCAACCCGTTCCTGCCGATGGGCATCGACCTGCCGCAGTCGCGTTTTCTCGACGCGTTCCTGCTGTACTGCGCGCTGAACGACAGCCCGCTGTTCGCCAATAACGAATGCGGCAATGCCACTTCCAACTTCCTCAGCGTGGTCAAGGAAGGCCGTCGTCCGGGCCTGCAGTTGCAGCGTCAGGGCCAGCCTGTGGACATGAAGGAATGGGCCACCGAGTTGCTGGAGCAGATCGCGCCGCTGGCGGCGCTGCTTGATGAGAGCCACGGCATCACCGAGCACAGCCAGGCGCTGGATGCTCAATTGGCCAAGGTCAAGGATCCGTCCCTGACGCCGTCGGCTCAGGTGTTGGCGGCGATGGCCGAACGTAAGGAGAGTTTTGCGCAGTTCTCCCTGCACCAGAGCGAGGTGCACGCCGAATATTTCCGTAAAGAACCGTTGCCGGCGCTAGAGCAGGCACGCTTTGAAGAACTGGCGCACAATTCGCTGGCGCAGCAGGCGGAGCTGGAGCAGAACGAAGTGGGCGACTTTGATGCGTTTGTCGGGTCGTACCAGGCGAGCATCTTGGCGATCAGCAACTAAAAGCATCACGCCGCCCCTGTGGGAGCTGGCTTGCCTGCGATAGCATCATCTCGGTGTATCTGAAATACCGAGTCGTGCGCATCGCAGGCAAGCCAGCTCCCATATTTGGCTGATGCGCCCTCAACATCAGCGTTCACTCTTATCCTAATAAGCTAATTCCAAAAAAATGTTATTTATTTTAGGATTCTTAGATCATTTAGTCTCCTCACACGCCAACACTCGGCCGCCTGATTGAGGAGCTTCCCCTTGAAACGTTTAACCCCTCTGCGCCTCTTGGGCGCATTGTCCCTGGCCGGTGCCAGCCTGTTTGCCCAGGCGGCGGATGTGACGATCGCTTACCAGACTACCGTGGACCCGGCGAAAGTCGCCCAGGCCGACGGCGCGTATGAAAAAGCCACCCAGGCCAAGATCGACTGGCGCAAATTCGACAATGGCGCCGACATCATCGCCGCCATCGCCTCCGGCGACGTGCAGATCGGCTACCTCGGTTCCAGCCCGCTGACCGCTGCCGTTACCCGCAAAGTTCCAGTGGAAACGTTCCTCGTGGCCACTCAAATCGGCGGCGCCGAAGCTTTGGTGGCTCGCAACGGTTCAGGGATCAATAGCCCGCAGGACCTGATCGGCAAAAAAATCGCCGTGCCCTTCGTCTCCACCGGCCACTACAGCCTGTTGGCCGCGTTGAAGCATTGGAACATCGACCCCGCGAAAGTGACCATCCTCAACCTCGCGCCACCGGCAATCATCGCCGCTTGGAAACGCGGTGACATCGACGCCACTTACGTGTGGGACCCCGCCCTGGGCGTGGCCAAGGAAAACGGCAAGGTGCTGATCACCTCCGGCGAACTGGCCAAGTTCGGCGCGCCGACCTTCGATGCGTGGATCGTGCGTAAGGATTTCGCCGAGAAGCACCCGGAAATCGTCACGGCCTTCGCCAAAGTCACTCTGGATGCCTACGCCGCATACCGCAAAGCCCCCCAAGCCTGGCTCGCCGATAAAGGCAACGTCGACAAACTGGTGAAGCTCTCCGGCGCCAAGGCCAGTGACATCCCACTGCTGCTGCAAGGCAACGTCTACCCGCTGGCCGCTGACCAAGTGACCCTGCTGGGCGCACCGACCACCAAGGCTGTGACCGACACCGCCGCGTTCCTCAAGGAACAAGGCAAGGTCGACGCCGTGCTGCCGGACTACGCGCCTTACATCAGCGCCAAGTTCATCACTCACTGATTCGGGAGTTCATTGCGATGGCCTTGCTACAACTGGAGCGCATCAGCGCACAGTACCCAGGCGCCACAGAACCGGTACTGTCTGACATTTCACTGGACCTTGGGCCCCAGCAATTGCTGGTGGCCCTCGGCCCGTCCGGCAGTGGCAAGACTTCGCTGTTGAACCTGATTGCCGGCTTTGTTGAACCCTCTGCCGGGCGCATCACCCTCGATGGCGTGCCGGTCAAAGGCCCCAGCGCCGAACGCGGCGTGGTGTTCCAGGACGACGCCCTGCTGCCCTGGCAGGACGTGCTGGCCAACGTCGGTTTCGGTCTCGAACTGGCCGGCGTGCCCAAGGCGCAACGTGAAGTGCGCGCCCGGGAAATGCTTGCCCTGGTTGACCTCGCCGGTTTCGACAGCCGGCGCATCTGGCAACTTTCCGGCGGCCAGAAACAACGTGTGGGCCTGGCCCGCGCCCTGGCGGCCGACCCGCGCGTGTTGCTGATGGACGAACCCTTCGGCGCCCTCGACGCCTTCACCCGCGAACACATGCAGCAATTGCTTCTACAAGTCTGGCGGCGCACGGCCAAGCCGGTGTTCCTGATTACCCATGACATTGAAGAGGCGGTGTTCCTCGCCACCGATTTGATCCTGCTGGCGCCCAACCCGGGCCAAATCGTCGAGCGTCTGCACCTGGACTTCGGCCAGCGCTACGCTGGCGGTGAATCGGCACGCGCGATTAAGTCCGACCCGCGCTTTATCGAAACCCGCGAACACGTGCTGGGCAAAGTGTTCTCGCAACGGCAGGTGTCCGCATGAGCAGCTACGAACTCCCCGCCACCGCCGCCAAGCCGGTAGCGCACGCGGTTATTGCGGTGCGTCGCAGCCTGAGCACACGTTGGATCAGCGTGCTCACCTTGGTCGCCTTGCTGGCGATCTGGTGGGCGGTGACCGCCACCGGCTTGATCGAACCGTTGTTCCTGCCACCGCCGTCCGCCGTGTTGCAAAAAGGCTGGCGGCTGGCGACCACCGGCTACATGGACTCCACCTTGTGGCAGCACTTGGGCGCAAGCCTGCAGCGTATCGGCCTGGGTCTCGGTTTTGCGGTGCTGACCGCCGTGCCGGTGGGCATTGCCATCGGTGCCAACCGCATCGCACGCGGCATTCTCGACCCGCTGATCGAGTTTTACCGACCGATTCCGCCGCTGGCTTATCTGCCGCTGATCGTGATCTGGTGCGGCATCGGCGAGCTGTCCAAGGTGTTGCTGATTTACCTGGCGATCTTCGCGCCCATCGCCATCGCCACCGCGACCGGCGTGCGCACGGTCGACCCCGCCAAGCTGCGTGCCGCGCAGTCGTTGGGCGCCACCCGTGCCCAACTGATTCGCCATGTGATCCTGCCGAGCGCCCTGCCCGACATTCTCACCGGTGTGCGCATAGGCCTGGGTGTGGGCTGGTCGACATTGGTCGCCGCCGAGTTGATCGCGGCCACCAGCGGCCTGGGCTTCATGGTGCAGTCGGCGGCGCAGTTCCTGGTCACCGATGTGGTGGTGCTGGGGATTTTGGTGATCGCCCTGATCGCCTTCGCCATGGAAATGGGCCTGCGTGCCCTGCAGCGTAAATGGGTGCCTTGGCATGGCCAGGCACACTGAGTGAGAATCGCATGAGCAGCCTGACCGTTACGCCAATAAGCACCGCCCTGGGCGCCCTGATCAGTGGCGTCGATATCACCCAGCCGCTGAACCCTGAAGAACGCGACGCCATCGAGCAGGCGTTGCTCAAGCACTCGGTGCTGTTCTTCAGAGACCAGGCCATCAACCCGCAGCAACAGGCGCGGTTCGCGGCGAATTTTGGCGACCTGCATATTCATCCGATTTACCCCAACGTGCCGGAACAGCCCGAAGTGCTGATCCTCGACACCGCCGTCACCGACGTGCGCGACAACGCGGTGTGGCACACCGACGTGACCTTCCTGCCGACTCCGGCCCTCGGCGCGGTACTGAGTGCCAAGCTGTTGCCGGCGTTTGGCGGCGATACGCTGTGGGCCAGCGGGATTGCAGCGTATGAGGCGCTGTCGGAGCCGCTCAAGCGGCTGCTCGACGGATTGACTGCCACCCACGACTTCACCAAATCCTTCCCGCTGGAGCGCTTTGGCAACACCGCCGAGGACTTCGCGCGCTGGGACGAAACCCGCAAGAAAAACCCGCCGCTGTCGCACCCGGTGGTGCGCACGCATCCGGTGAGTGGTCGCAAGTCGCTGTTTGTCAGCGATGGGTTTACCACCAGGATCAACGAGCTGGAGCCGGCCGAAAGCGAAGCGATTTTGAAGCTGCTGTTCGCCCACGCGACCCGCCCAGAATTCACAATTCGCTGGCGCTGGCAGGAGAATGACGTCGCGTTCTGGGATAACCGCGTGACCCAGCATTACGCGGTGGATGACTACCGGCCGCAGCGGCGGGTGATGCATCGGGCGACGATTCTTGGGGATGTGCCGTTTTGAAACATCAAATCACAAGGCTCAACAACCAACAGAAGAGTGCTTGCTGGATAAAAAACCAGTAAACCACTTCCATAACGAAGAAAAAAGGCGTAAAAATCCGCTTACCGAATAGTAAGTGGTGATTACGTGGTCACAAAACAAGAAATCCAGGGGTTCATTCGCGCGCAAGTAAACAAAGAATTTTTTGAAGAGTTGGGAGTTTTGCTCCCTCAAACCTTTCAAAAAGCCTTGAAAGAAACTCAGGAGCTGCTGATTCATACCCCTCACGAAGATTTGCGGGGGCATTTACGGCATTCTTTAGTCCAAGAGTCCTTGGCTGGGATGAAGCGATGGAACCCAATCGTCAAAACTACAGATCCTAAAGGGCACAATTATGTGCTGCTGGAGTTGGGCTCTTTAAGGATCACTGCGGTAGTGCTTCCTTGGCAGAAAGAAATCCGCGGTGCAAAACACCGAAGCGAGCTAAAAACGCTTAATGAGTCCCTTGCGGACACCCAAATGGACTGGATCGATGGGCTCAAACATACCGCAGCCGAACAATTGATTCATGCGCTTGTCGTAGTCCATGCACCTCCCCCACGTTCAGGGGATCAATCAGAACCACGCGCAATCATGATGGCTGTACCGTATTTCAACGGAAGAGGCTTTCACATGAGTTGCACTTTTGAAGATTTACTTCAAAGCTACTCTGACAATGAGGCGGTTCAGCGAAAACCAGTTGAATTGGTGAAATTGCGAGATAAGATGCGCCGCGCCGAAGAAACCGAAGACCAAACTGATGACGAGCAAAACGCCAAGAGGTAAAGCATGAGAACGGGAGTCGCGGGCTTTCAGTCAGAGCGCCTCAAGCAGCTGCGCCTTGCGTTTGGAATGACCCAAACCACTCTCGCCGAAATGGTAGGGCGCGCCTCTGGCAATATTTCAAAATGGGAAAACGGCCTTCAAGTGCCAGAAGCTGATGCCTTCCAGCGTCTGTGCGAGGTTTTTGGAGTCAGTGAAAACTGGTTACTTGAGGAGCAATTCAAAACTGGCGAGAACACTCCTTTTTTCTTCCGCTCACAGGTCAGTGCTACGGCCAGCGCGCGGGAAATAGCGGAAGTACGCTTGGAGTGGTTACAGGAGGTCTCCTACAAGCTTCAAGAAAGCCTTGAATTCATCGAAGTCAATGTGCCGCATTTAGAAGAACGAAACTGCGAGCTGATCTCTGATGAGGAGATCGAGCAGATGGCTAGCACATGCCGTCAAACCTGGGGACTAGGAATAGCTCCGATCTCCAATGTGGTTCAAGTATTAGAAAATGCGGGTATTGTCTGTGCTCGAACCACACTCGGCCACCTTAAGATGGATGGCGTTTCAAACTGGTACGAGCTGGACCAACGCCCATATGTTTTGCTTGTCGCAGATAAGGCCAATGGGATCAGAAATCGCTTTGATGCGGCTCATGAGCTCGGACATATCGTTCTGCACAGATACATATCCAAAGAACAGTACGAGTCGAATTACACACTCCTTGAAACTCAGGCACACCGTTTTGCAAGCGCCTTTTTACTACCCGCAGAAAGCTTTTTGCGAGAAGTTCGTTGGCCCACGCTGGATACATTGTTAGCTCTGAAACCACGCTGGAAAGTCTCAGTAGCTGCGATGGTGAGACGTTGCCTAGATTTGGAAATCATCAACGACACCACGACAACACGACTATGGAAAGCAAGATCTGCCAGAGGCTGGGTAAAGGGAGAGCCCATGGACAGTGATTTTGACTTCGAAAAGCCTCAACTGATCGCCCGTGGGGTCAAAATGCTTGTCGAAAATCATGTGCTCTCGCGATCTCAGGTAAGGCAACTGCTCGGATTGCCGCTGCACATCGTAGAGAATCTATGCAGCTTGGACGAAGGTTACTTCAACCTTCCTGACAAATCACAGGTGATAGACATGCAGTTGAGAAAGAGATCCGCACGCGAAACCTTTTTCAGCGA
Source organism: Pseudomonas antarctica (assembly GCF_900624995.1). Taxonomy (GTDB): domain Bacteria; phylum Pseudomonadota; class Gammaproteobacteria; order Pseudomonadales; family Pseudomonadaceae; genus Aquipseudomonas; species Aquipseudomonas antarctica. The sequence goes on along the minus strand of NZ_UYXQ01000008.1, from coordinate 58,558 downwards.
AACCGCTGAAATACTTGGGTTTCCGAGCAAAAAATAGCGTCATCTGCTGGCTGTCCTGATGGAAAGCCCTACCCTTAAAATGGTAGGGCCCGTTGTCCGACGCTATTCAGCGGTGGATGGCTTTTCCCACAAGTTAATCCCGCCTTCCTGCGCAAACCGATCAATCTCCGCCAGCTCTTCCACGCTGAAGCTCAAGTTCTTCAACGCCCCGACGTTCTCGATGATCTGCTCCGGCCGGCTTGCACCGATCAGCGCACTGGTCACCCGCGGGTCACGCAGGGTCCAGGCCAGCGCCAGTTGCGCCAAACTCTGGCCGCGACGCTTGGCGATTTCATTCAGTGCGCGTACGTGTGCGATGTTGGCTTCGGACAAGTGCTTGGCCTGCAACGACCCGCCACCCGGGCGGTTAACCCGCGCATCCGCTGGCACGCCATTGAGGTACTTGTCGGTGAGCAAACCCTGAGCCAGCGGCGTGAACGCAATCACCCCGGCACCGAGTTCTTCTGTGGTGTCCAGCAGGTCTTTTTCCACCCAGCGGTTGAGCAGGTTGTAGGCCGGCTGATGGATCAGCAGCGGCACTTTCCACTCTTTGAGCAAGGCTGCGATTTCGCGGGTTTTAACCCCGGAATACGACGAGATGCCGATGTACAGCGCCTTGCCCTGCTGCACCGCCGTGGCGAGGGCGCTGGCGGTTTCTTCCAGCGGGGTGTCGGCGTCAAAACGGTGGGAGTAGAAAATATCCACGTAGTCGACGCCCAGGCGTTGCAGGCTTTGGTCCAGGCTCGCCAGTATGTATTTGCGCGAACCGCCGCCCTGGCCATAAGGGCCGGGCCACATGTCCCAGCCGGCTTTGCTGGAGATGATCAATTCGTCGCGGTAATGCTTGAAGTCTTCGCGCAGCAAACGGCCGAAGTTGATCTCGGCGCTGCCGTACGGCGGGCCGTAGTTGTTGGCCAGGTCGAAGTGGTTGATACCCAAGTCAAACGCGGTGCGCAGCAAAGCGCGCTGGGTGTCGATTGGGGTGCTGTCGCCAAAGTTGTGCCACAGCCCCAAGGACAGTGCAGGCAGCACCAATCCACTGCGACCTACGCGGCGATAGGGAATAGATTCATAGCGGTTTTCGGCAGCAATATACGTCATCGAATCCTCTCTGGGCTTAGGGCAAATAAGGCCTGGGAATAACGCTATTCCCAGGCCTTATAACCCGCTGAATCGCTTAACTATGCCCTTCCGTTTTACAGCAATTACCTACCAGAGTGGAACGACATAGCTGACATAGAAGCGATTTTCATCTTGCACGGTGGCACCGGTAATGTCCGGGCTGGCGTGCGCGTTTTTCCAGGTCACGCCCAGCCCTTTGAGGGTGCCGGTCGGTACTTGGTAGGCCACCGCAATGTTGCGTTCCCATTCGCTGGTGGTGCCTTGCGCAGTGCGGATGTCATCACCGTGAGCGTAGGCGGCGGAGAACGTCAGGCCAGCGAAGCCGAGTTTGCCGAAGTCATATTTGTACTGCGCCAGCCAGGTGCGTTCGCCCGCGTGCTGGAATTTGTTCAACTGCATGTTAGTCAGTGCCGGGGTGTCGGCACCTGAACCTGGGCCCTGGTGCGCATCACCGCTGTTCAGGCCGGAATCGAGGTACGGGAAGTCACTGTCGCCGCTGTTTTTCTGGATGCCAAGGCCCACGGTATGGCCGTCCAGGCTGTAGCTTTCAAGCAAGCTAGCGGTGGTTTGGTTGATGCGGCCTTTGCTGGCGCCGTCACCGTAGAGGCCGGCCCCGGCAAAGTCCTTGTCACCATCGGCGTTGGCGCCCACACCGAGGCTGCGGAACACACGCACATCGGTGTCGATTGCACCCACGGACAACGCGTCATGACGCTTGGCGCCGAGGAAGAACTGCTGGTAATAATCCTCAAGGTTGGAATACCACAGGCTGACGGTGGTGTTCTGGATGCCGGTGTAGTGCGCACCGCCGAACAGGAAGCGATCACTTTCTTGGGTGCCGCCAGCGGTGATCATGCCCTGGTCACCGGTTTCGTTGCGAATTTTGGTCTTGAAGATATCGCCACCGGTGAAGGTGAAGTCGCTGAGGTTTTTGGACACCAGTTGCACACCGGTATTGGTCTGCTGGTACAGGCGCCCGTCAGTGTTGGCCAGCACTGGGTTATTGCCGTACAGCGTGCCGACGCGCAGCTCATCCTTGGCGACGCGCATCTTGAACGTCGGGCTGAGTACGCCGAACTGGTCGGCGGATTTGCCGTTATCCAGTGGGAACATACTGCCGGGGTAGCGACCTTGGTGATCTTTGTCGTTGAGGTCACCACCAGAGTCCAGTTTCAAGCCGTAGAACGCCTGCAAGTCCAGGCCAAAACCCACCGGCCCCTCGGTGTAGCCGGACCTGAAGTTGAACTCGAAACCCTGGCCCCAATCCCGCACGCTGTGGGCCTTGGCGCTGCTGTTGACCACATCACGCCCCTGCTGGTTGAGGTAGCGATTGAGCAGGGTCACATCGGCGTGGCTGTCGTCGATAAAATCGGCATGGGCGGACAGCATAAAGCTCGCCATGGCGACACCCACCACGGGGCTTATTAACGTCTTCATTGTTACCGGTCTCCGTCACTGTTCTGAAATGAAAGCGTCAAACGCTTCACACAATTACGCAGTGGCCAGATGACAGTTGCGCGTCAAAGCGGGGCTTCAACGAATGAAATTAAGTTTAAGAAAGCCCCGTGGGACGGGGCTTTGCGGGGGTTTCTGCGTCAGCGCACCAAGTGCAGGAACTGCAGGTGACGCTCGTACTGGTCGAGGATGTCGTTGATGATCTGCTCCTTGGTGTAGCCCACCAGGTCGTAGTCCTGGCTGCCCTCGCTCAAGTGCACTTCCGCCCGGTAATAGCGGCGGTTGTTGAGCTGTTTTGAGCCCATGCCACCGCGTGCAAATGACGGCGTGAAATAGCCGCGCATCTGCACCTGATACACGAACGGGTGCTCTTCGCCGTGACCGATTTCCAGGCTGACGCTGTCGTTCGACGGGTCGGGCTGGGCGACGACGCTGAGGCCTTTTTCGACAAACACCGCCGTTACTTCTTCGATCGCCGGGCGCACCGTGGTTTCAAGGAACCGGTACACCTCATCGCGCGAAGGGAAATGCACCGCTTGGGTCAAACGCTGGCGCCAGCCGCCCGTGCCTTTGCGTGAACCGGACACCGGTGCGAGGGAATGCATCTGGGCGATCTGCTTTTGCGATTCGAGGTAGAACGCCTTGTGCAGGCCCCACATCATCAACAGCAGGATCAGCGAGAACGGCAACGAGGTCAGCACCACCGCGGACTTCAGCGAGTCGATACTGCCGGCAAACAGCAACGCACTGGTGACCAATGCAGTCATCGCGCCCCAGAACACGCGCAGCCATTTCGGCCCGTCTTCGTCGGCGTTACCGCCTTTGGACGACAGGGTCGACAACACGACGGTGCCGGAGTCGGCCGAGGTGACGAAGAACACGAAGCTGATAAACACCGTGACCGCGATAACCGTCTTGCTCCACGGGTAGGTTTCCAGCAACAGGTAGAGGCTCATCGACGGGTCATCGATGGCCGACTGGCCGAGCGCGGTCAAGCCGTGGTTGAGCACCTGGTCAATGGCACTGTTGCCGAAGATCGACATCCACGCCAGGGTAAAGCCCAGCGGGATCAACAGCACGCCAAACACGAATTCGCGAATGGTACGGCCTCGGGAAATACGCGCGATAAACAGGCCTACGAACGGCGACCATGCGATCCACCAGGCCCAATAGAACACCGTCCAACCGCCCAGCCAGTCGCTGGGTTTGTCGTAGGCGTACACATCGAAACTCTTGGTCGGCAAGGCGCCGAGGTAGTCACCGATGTTCTGGATCAAGGTGTTGAGCAAGTGCTGGGTGGGCCCGGCAAACAACACGAACAGCAGCAGCGCACAGGCCAGCAGCATGTTGATGTCGGACATCACCCGCACGCCCTTGTCGACGCCGGAGACGGCGACAAGGATGGCAGCGCCCATCATCAACGTGATCAGGCCGACCTGGATCCACTGGGTGTGGGCAATGCCGAACAGGTAGTCCAGCCCGGAGTTGAGGTGCAACACGCCGAAGCCCATGTCGGCGCCCAGGCCGAACACCGTAGCGATAATGCCGAAGCCATCCACCGCATAGCCGATGGGGCCATTGATGCGCTTGCCGATCAGCGGGTACAACGCCGAACGCAGCGCCAGCGGCAGGTTATGCCGGTAGGCGAAATACGCCAGGGCCATGCCCACAAATGCAAACACACCCCAGCCGTGCAAGCCCCAGTGCAGAAACAGAATCTGCATCGCCTGGCGTGCGGCATCGGCATTCATTGGCGCGCCCTGAGGCGGTTGCACCAGGTGCGTCAGCGGCTCGGACACGCAAAAGAAAAACAGCGTGATGCTGATCCCGGCGGCGAACAGCATGCCGGCCCAGGACAGGTAACTGAATTCGGGCTCGTCGTGGTCGGCACCGAGTTTTATCTTGCCGTAGCCCGATAGCGCGGTGACCACCACGAAGACCAGATACAGGGTCATCGCCAGCATGTAGTACCAGCCGACCGTGTTGGCCGCCCAGTTTTGCGCGGCCAGCAGCCAGGCACCGGCCTGTTGCGGAATAGCGATGACCGTGATGCCAAATAGCAGGATGAAGCTGGCGGCAAAGTAGAAAACGGGCGCATTCATGCGCACCATGCCGCTGGATGGGGTGGACGATGCACTCATGAACGATGCACCCCGGGGGTGTGAAATGTGGCTGTAAATAACGGACTCAGCAAAGGTAAGCCTCCTGTTGTGAGCGGGCAGCGAACCACCGGTTTAACTTGAACGGTCATTCAAGTTAAACATGGATAGGCGGTTTGGGACTAATCGTAGGGCTGAGTGGTAGACAATTCCTACACTAGCTCAAGGATTGATATGACGGGTGCGCGAGGCAAAACGTTCAGCGATTTCGGCGTTAAACACGGCTCAAAATTGGAATGCGGTCAAAAATGTGAGATGGGTGCTGATTCTCTATTTCTGCGCCCCATCCTCATGCTGCAAATTCGCCTGGGTGATATTCGCCCCCGCCGGCACGCTGCGGGTCAGCCACACGTTGCCGCCAATCGTCGAGCCCTTGCCAAGGGTGATCCGCCCCAGAATCGTCGCCCCGGCGTAGATCACCACGTCATCCTCAACGATCGGATGACGTGGGTGGCCCTTCTGCAACTGACCATCCTCATCCGCCGGAAAGCGCTTGGCGCCCAGTGTCACCGCCTGATAAATGCGCACCCGCTCGCCGATGATCGCGGTTTCGCCAATCACCACACCCGTGCCGTGGTCGATAAAGAAACTCGGGCCGATCTGCGCGCCGGGGTGAATATCGATGCCGGTGGCCGAGTGGGCAATCTCCGCGCTGATTCGCGCCAGCAGCGGTAACCCGGCGCGATATAAGTGATGCGCCAGGCGATGGTGAATCACCGCCAGGATACCGGGGTAGCACAGCAGCACTTCATCCACACTGCGCGCGGCCGGGTCGCCGTGGTAGGCGGCCAATACGTCGGTGTCCAGCAGGCTGCGCAGGGAAGGCAGGGCCAGGGCAAAGTCCTGAATCAGGCGGATGGCCAGGGCATCGACGTCGCTTTCACCCTTGGCGCCCTGACGCGCGGCGTAACGCAGCTCCAGGCGCGCCTGGCCGAGCAAGGCATTCAAGGCGACGTCGAGGGTATGGCCGACGTAGAAATCTTCACTTTCCTCACGCAAGTCCACCGGCCCCAGGCGCATCGGAAACAGCGCGCCGCACAGCGACTCGATAATCTGCGCCACCGCTTCGCGCGACGGTAATTCACGCCCGCCGTGCTCACCACTCAAGCGACCATTGCGCGTGCGCCACTGGTCCCGGGCGCTGCGCAGTTGGCTGACGATGGTTTGCAATTGCCAATGACTGGAACGCTCACTCACGGTATTCACTCCTGACGATATGGCCGTCACTTTACGGTATGCACCCAGGCCACTCTTAAGAACCAATGGTGTGATGTAAAGAACCATACGGAATAAGCGATTGGCGGTTGCCCGATGAAAAGTGCCTGCCTATAGTCGCCCAATCACTTAGCCACCGTGCGTAGCCATGATCAAACAACAGATCGACCGTTTTAACCGCCTGGAACTGCTGGGCGGCGCCACTGCCCTGGAAAAACTCGAGCGGCTGTCGGCTTGGCTGGGCAGGGACATCTACGTCAAACGCGACGATACGACGCCACTGGCCATGGGCGGCAACAAGCTGCGCAAACTCGAATACCTGGCTGCCGATGCCCTCGCCCAGGGTGCCGACACCCTGGTCACGGCCGGTGCCACCCAGTCCAACCATGTGCGCCAAACCGCTGCGCTGGCCGCCAAGTTGGGCCTGGGTTGCGTGGCCCTGCTGGAAAACCCGACCGGCACCGAAGACCCTAACTACCTGGGCAACGGCAATCGCCTGTTGCTGGAACTGTTTGACGCTAAAGTCGAGTTGGTCGAAAACCTCGACAACGTTGACGAGCAGCTTAATGCCCTTGCCGATCGTCTGCGCAGCAATGGCAAGAAGCCGTACCTGGTGCCTATCGGTGGTTCGAATGCACTCGGGGCGCTGGGTTACGTGCGCGCCGGGCTGGAGTTGGCCGGGCAGATCAAAGACAGCGGCATTGAGTTTGCCGCCGTGGTACTGGCCTCCGGCAGTGCGGGTACCCACAGCGGCCTCGCGCTGGCCTTGAGTGACGTGCTGCCGAACCTGCCGGTGATTGGCGTGACCGTTTCGCGCACCGACGAAGCGCAGCGCCCGAAAGTACAAGGCCTGGCCGAACGCACCGCCGAGTTGCTCGGCGTGGACATCCCCGAAGCCTTCAACGTGATGTTGTGGGACGAGTACTTCGGCCCGCGCTACGGCGAGCCGAATGCCGGCACGTTGGCCGCGATCAAACTTTTAGCCAGCCAGGAAGGTCTGCTACTGGACCCTGTCTACACGGGCAAGGCCATGGCGGGTTTGCTGGATGGCATCGGGCGCCAGCGGTTTGAGGACGGCCCGATCATTTTCCTGCACACCGGCGGGGCACCGGCGTTGTTTGCGTATGACTCCGTGTTTAACTGAATAAACACAGCTCCCCCATTAGGCCCGCCTAATATTCCAAAAACGAATAACAAATTAGATTTATATTATTTTCAAGTCTTAAAAACTGGCTTTATAGTCGCGCCGAAGGCGAAGACGCGCTTCGCGCTTTAAGGCAGGATACGACTACCGCGTCACCTGCTTCGCTCAACATAAAAACACAGGGGCTCTTCATGACTATTTCTGTATTTCGTCGCACATTGCTGGTCGGCACATTGGGGCTGGCGCTCGGGGCTAGCTGGCTGAGCCAGGCAGTTGCCGGCGAGCAGTTGGACAACATCAAGAAAGCCGGCGAAATCAAGATCGGCCTGGAAGGCACCTACCCGCCGTTCAGCTTCGTCGACGAAAGCGGCAAGCTCAGCGGTTTCGAAGTCGAGCTGTCCCAAGCGCTGGCCAAAGAGCTGGGCGTCAAGGTCAAGCTGCAAGCCACGCCTTGGGACGGTATCCTCGCGGCCCTGGAATCCAAGCGCCTGGACGCCGTGGTCAACCAAGTGACCATCTCCGAAGAGCGCCAGAAGAAGTACGACTTCTCCAAGCCCTACACCGTTTCCGGTATCCAGGCGCTGGTGCTGAAGAAAAACGTCGACACCATCAAGACCGCCGACGACCTGGCCGGCAAGAAGGTTGGCGTAGGCCTGGGCACCAACTACGAACAATGGCTCAAGGACAACCAACCTAAAGCCATCATCAAGACCTACAACGATGACCCTACCAAGTTCCAGGACCTGCGCATCGGCCGCATCGACGCAATTTTGATCGACCGTCTGGCCGCTCTGGAATACGCCAAGAAAGCCCCCGACACCGCAGCCGCCGGTGATGCCTTCTCCCGTCAGGAAGCCGGTATTGCCTTGCGCAAAGGCGAGCCTGAACTGCTCGACGCGGTGAACAAGGCCCTCGACAAGCTGCGCGCCGACGGCACCTTGAAGAAGCTGTCCGAGAAGTACTTCAACGCTGACGTCACTCAATAATGGAAGCAGGTTTCCAACTCGCGCTGGACTCCGCGCCCTTTTTGCTCAAGGGCGCGTACTACACGGTGATCCTTAGCCTTGGCGGGATGTTTTTCGGCTTGCTGCTGGGCTTCGGCCTGGCCTTGATGCGCCTGTCGCGCTTCAAACTTTTGAGCTGGACCGCCCGTGTCTACGTGTCGTTCTTTCGCGGCACGCCCTTGCTGGTGCAGCTGTTTTTGATCTACTACGGCTTACCGCAAGTGGGCATCGAGCTGGACCCGATCCCGGCCGCCATGACCGGCTTTTCGCTGAACATGGCCGCTTATGCCTGTGAAATCCTGCGCGCCGCAATCAGCTCCATCGAGCGCGGCCAGTGGGAAGCGGCAGCCAGTATCGGCATGACCCGCGCGCAGACCCTGCGCCGGGCCATCCTGCCGCAGGCCATGCGCACGGCATTGCCGCCGTTGGGCAACAGCTTTATTTCGCTGGTCAAGGACACGGCGCTGGCCGCCACCATCCAGGTGCCCGAGCTGTTCCGCCAGGCGCAACTGGTGTCAGCACGTACCTTCGAAATTTTCACCATGTATCTGTCCGCCGCTCTGATCTACTGGGTACTGGCGAGCATCCTGGCGCATTTTCAAAATCGTCTGGAAGACCGGGTCAACCGGCATGACCTGGAGTCTTGAAGCATGATCGTGGTTGAAAAACTGACCAAACAATTCAAAGGTCAGGTGGTGCTCAACGGGATCGACCTTGAGGTCAAGGAAGGCGAAGTGGTCGCCATCATTGGCCCCAGCGGTTCCGGCAAGACCACCTTTCTGCGCTGCCTGAATTTCCTCGAAGAACCCACCAGCGGCCGCATCAAGGTGGGTGACATCGAGATCGACAGCAACAAGCCGCTCAACCAGCAACAAGGCCTGGTGCGGCGCTTGCGCCAGCACGTGGGTTTTGTGTTCCAGAACTTCAACCTGTTCCCGCACCGCACCGCGCTGGAAAACGTCATCGAAGGCCCGATCGTGGTCAAGAAGATGCCGCGCGAGGCCGCGATTGCACTGGGTCGCAAGCTGCTGGCCAGAGTCGGCCTGGCGGGTAAAGAAGAGTCTTACCCGAGGCGCTTGTCCGGCGGCCAGCAACAGCGCGTGGCGATTGCCCGTGCACTGGCCATGGAGCCGGAGGTGATCCTGTTCGACGAACCCACCTCGGCCCTCGACCCGGAGCTGGTCGGCGAAGTGCTGGCGACCATCCGCAGCCTGGCCGAAGAAAACCGCACCATGGTCATCGTCACCCACGAAATGAGCTTTGCCCGCGATGTGGCCAACCGGGTGATCTTTTTCGACAAGGGCGTGATCGTCGAACAGGGCGAAGCCAAGGCGTTGTTTGCCAACCCCAAGGAGGAGCGGACCAAGCAATTCTTGAGCAAGTTTCTGGCTCATTAATTTCCTGAGAGCAGGCACCCACTGTGGCGAGGGCGCTTGCTCCCGCTGGGCTGCGTAGCAGCCCCAAAACCTTGGCAGCGCTTCGCGCCCCAGCGGGAGCAAGCTGCGGCGCCACAATAAGCCGCTCCTACACGAAATCCTTATTGCAACGCGTAAAAATCACCGCCGTATCCGCCTCAAAATCCCCCGCCTCGTCAGACGCGTCTGAATCTACCCCAACGCGCCGTTTAGCCCTTTGCCGCCATTGACGCCCCCCGGACAACCCTCTTATCTAGCGCCCAGAGGATTGGATCCTATCCCGGCTATTCACTGAATCGTTCCTTTCGGCACCTGCGCACACCCGCGCCACGGGCGCCGTAACGATTGCTGCTGGCTGCATCAAGGAGATTACTTATGACGCGCACTGCAACCCCGGCCATGCTCACCGCCCCGACCCTGCCCCAGGCTCATCGACACGGTATCAATGCCCTCGCCGCCACCCAACTGCAGGTGGCTATCGCACCCTACCCCGGCATGGAGGAAGGTGACCTGATCGAGTTGTTCTGGAACAACTGCTTTGCCGACTCTCGGCGCGTAACAGCGTGCAAAATCGGCACACCTACCCACCTGCGGGTCCCGGAAAGTTTTGTGCTGGACGGGCCAGCGCAGGTTCACTACCAAGTCATGCAGATCGGCCATGGTCCGGCACGCTCGGCCGTCACGCAGGTGCGGGTAAAAACCAACTACCCGGGCGGCCAACCTTCGGCCCTCTTCAGCGACGAGAACCAGAACCTCGCGCCCGTCAGCCTGCCCGACACCATCCGACGCTACGGCATCAATGCCAGCCAGGTACGGCGCGGCATTCCGTTGCGCATTGAGCCCTACCTGAACATGGCCAGCGGCGACGCCATTACCCTGCGTTGGGGTGACGTGCGTCTGGACTTGCCGAAAATCCAGGCCAAAGGCGTCGGCGTGGCGGTGCAGGTGTGGGTACCCTCGGCGGTGATTATCGAAGCAGGCGACGACAGCCGCCTGGACGTGACGTACTGCATCCTTGACCGCGTCGGTAATAATTCACGCTGGGCACCGGTGCGCAGCCTGACCATCGCCGCCTGCTCGCCACAGACGCCGCCCCGCCCGGCCAGCGCCGCGTCCACCTACCAGCCGCGCCAGCCCGGCTCACCGTGCGAGCCTGGGTGACAGCCCTTCTATGCATATTCCTAGAAGTTAGTTTATTTAAAAATTTAACACGTTTAGGGTATATGCACCGGACCACCGGACTTCTCTGATTTTTCTGTTTTTATTTCATTGAATGCGAGGTCGGTATGGTCAGAATCACCCCGGTGCATAACGCCAGGGCATTACGTGCAGCCAAGGAGCGGCGCTGATGTCTAACTTGGCTCTAACACCCCCACAGAGTGATCTGGATGTAGCCCCACTGCTGTTGCCGGCCGTTGTGCTGCGCGACGACGCGCAAGCGTTGAGCGCAGCCCATGAATTGGCCCAGGCCGCGCGCCTGCAAGCAGCCAAGCGCGACCAGCAGCGCAAGCTGCCATGGGCACAAATCGAACAATTTACCCGCAGCGGGCTGGGCAGTATTTCCATTCCCCGTGAATACGGCGGCCCCCAGGTGTCTTTCACCACCTTGGCCGACGTGTTCGCGATCATCAGCGCGGCGGACCCAGCCCTGGGGCAGATCCCGCAGAACCATTTCGGCATCCTGCACCTGGTGCAGGGCGCCGCCACCGAACGCCAGAAAAAGCAGCTGTTCCAGAGCGTCCTCGACGGCTGGCGCATCTGCAACGGCGGCCCGGAACGCGGCACTCAAAACACCCTGGAGCTCAAGGCGCGCATCACCGCCGAGGGCGACGGCTACGTGGTAAGCGGTCAGAAGTTCTACTCCACCGGCGCGCTGTTTGCCCACTGGGTGGCGGTGAAGGCGTTGAACGATGACGGTAAACAAGTCATGGCGTTTGTGCGCCGAGGCACCGAAGGGCTGCGCATCGTTGACGACTGGTCGGGCTTCGGCCAACGCACCACCGCCAGCGGCACCGTGCTGCTCGACCGGGTGCCGGTGGACGCCGAGTGGGTGGTGGAGAACTGGCGCATCGGTGAAAGCCCGAATATCCAGGGCGCCGTCTCGCAATTGATCCAGGCCGCCATCGACGCCGGCATCGCCCGTGGCGCACTCGACGACACCATTGCGTTCGTGCGCGAACGCTCGCGCCCGTGGATCGACGCCAAAGTCGAACGCGCCAGCGATGACCTGTATGTAATCGCCGATATCGGCAAGCTGAAGATCGAACTGCATGCCGCCGAAGCCTTGTTGCGCAAGGCCGGCAAGGTGCTGGACGACGTCAGTGCCGCGCCGATCACCGCGCAATCCGCTGCGCGGGCTTCGATTGCCGTGGCCGAAGCGAAAGTGCTGACCACCGAGGTGTCATTGCTGGTCAGCGAAAAGCTCTTCGAACTGGCCGGCAGCCGCGCCACCCTCGCCGAGTTCAACCTCGACCGCCACTGGCGCAACGCCCGGGTGCATACCCTGCACGACCCGGTGCGCTGGAAATATCACGCCGTGGGCGCTTATCGACTGAACGGCACTTTGCCTGCTCGACATTCCTGGATCTGACCGACAAGACATCTGGAGAAACTGATGACTTTTTCCCCTAACGTCGCGGTCATCACCAGCGACGAACAAGCCCTCATTGTCGCCAGCGACCTGGCCGATGATTTGCGCCGCGACAGCGCCCAGCGCGACCGTGAACGCCGCCTGCCGCTGCCCGAGCTGGACGTGTTTTCGCGCTCCGGCCTGTGGGGCATCAGCGTGCCGAAGGAACACGGCGGTGCCGGTGTGTCCAACGTCACCCTGGCCAAGGTCTTTGCGCTGATTGCCCAGGCGGATGCGTCGCTGGGCCAGATCCCGCAAAACCACTTCTACGCCCTGCAAGTGCTGCGCGTGAATGGCAGCCCGGCGCAGCAAAAACGCCTGTATGCCGAAGTGCTGGCAGGTCAACGTTTCGGCAACGCCTTAGCGGAGCTGGGCACCAAAACCGCTCACGAGCGAGTGACCACACTCACCCGCGACGGTGACGGTTTTCGCATCACCGGCCGCAAGTTCTACGCCACCGGCGCCATCTACGCGCAACGCATCCCGACGTCGGTGGTGGATGAGCATGGCGTGCAGCAACTGGCGTTTGTGCCCCGCGACAGCGAAGGCCTGACGGTGATTGACGACTGGAGCGGCTTCGGCCAACGCACCACCGGCAGCGGTTCGGTGGTGTTCGACAATGTGTGGGTCACAGCGCAAGACGTGATTCCATTCCAGAGCGCCTTCGAGCGCCCGACCACGGTAGGCCCGCTGGCGCAGATCCTTCACGCCGCCATCGACATCGGCATCGCCCGCGCGGCCTTTGAAGATGCGCTGCACTTTGTGCGCACCAAGACCCGCCCATGGATCGATTCCGGCAACGACAAGGCCACTGAAGACCCGCTGACCCTGAAAAGCTTCGGCCACCTGAGCATTCGCCTGCACGCGGCGCAAGCGTTGCTGGAACGCTCCGGCGAGTTCCTCGACCGCGCCCAGGCCGACAGTAATGCGCAGACCGTTGCGGCAGCCTCCATCGCCGTCGCCGAAGTGCGTGCCCTGAGCACCGAAATTTCCCTGGCCGCTGGCAGCACCTTGTTTGAGCTGGCTGGCAGCCAGGCGACCTTGGCCGAACACGGCCTCGACCGCCATTGGCGTAACGCCCGTGTACACACCCTGCACGACCCGGTGCGCTGGAAGTACTTTGCTGTGGGCAATTACTACCTCAACGATGAAAACCCGCCACTGCGGGGGACCCTTTAAATGGCGAAGAAAAAAATCCTGCTCAATGCCTTCAACATGAACTGCATCGGGCATATCAACCATGGCCTGTGGACGCATCCACGCGACACATCAACGCACTACAAAACCGTCGAGTACTGGACCGAACTGGCGCAAACCCTCGAGCGCGGGCTGTTCGACGGTTTGTTCATCGCCGACATCGTCGGCGTGTACGACGTGTACCAGAACGCCATCGACGTGCCGCTCAAAGAGTCGATCCAACTGCCCGTCAACGACCCACTGCTGCTGGTCTCGGCCATGGCAGCCGTGACCAAAAACCTCGGCTTCGGCCTCACCGCCAACCTTACCTACGAGCCGCCTTATCTGTTCGCCCGACGCATGTCCACCCTCGACCATTTGAGCCGTGGCCGCGTCGGCTGGAACATCGTCACCGGCTACCTCGACAGCGCCGCCAAGGCCATGGGCCTAGCCGAACAGGTCGAGCATGACCGGCGTTACGACCAGGCCGATGAGTACCTGGCGGTGCTGTACAAACTCTGGGAAGGCAGCTGGGAAGACGATGCGGTGATCAACGATCCGCAGCAACGGGTCTATGCGCAGCCAGGCAAGGTGCACAAAGTTGAGCACCGAGGCGAGTTCTATCAAGTCGAGGGTTATCACCTCTGCGAGCCATCACCGCAGCGCACGCCGGTGCTGTTCCAGGCCGGCAGTTCGGATCGCGGTTTGCTGTTCGCCGGACGGCATGCCGAGTGCGTGTTTATCAGCGGGCAGAACAAGGCGGCGACCAAGGTCCAGGTGGACAAGGTCCGCGCCAGTGCGGTCGAGGCTGGGCGTAACCCGGATGACGTCAAGGTGTTCATGGGCCTCAACGTGATCGTTGGCGCCACAGAAGAGTCGGCTTGGGCCAAGCATGCCGAGTACCTGAGCTACGCCAGCCCGGAGGCCGGCGTGGCGCATTTTTCGGCGTCGACGGCGATTGATTTTGCCCAATACGAACTGGACGAACCGATCCAGTACGTGAAGAGCAACGCGATCCAGTCGGCCACCAAGAACCTGCAAAACAACGATTGGACCCGGCGCACTTTGCTCGAGCAGCACGCCCTCGGCGGGCGCTACATCACCTTGGTCGGCTCGACGGAGCAGGTCGCTGATGAGCTGGAATCGTGGATCAGTGAGACAGGGCTGGATGGCTTCAACCTGACGCGCATTGTGACGCCGGAAAGCTATGTGGACTTTATCGACCTGGTAGTGCCCGAGTTGCAGAGGCGCGGGTCCTACAAGACCGCTTACGAGCAGGGAACGCTGCGCGAAAAAGTGTTCCATGGCTCCGCTCGCTTACCCGAACAACACACCGGTTCTAACTACCGTCACTAATCAAAAAATGTGGGAGCGGGCTTGCTCGCGAATGCGGTGTGCCAGTCACCGAATTCGTTTGCTGACACACCGCATTCGCGAGCAAGCCCGCACACACATTGGATCTTCATCGCTGGCCCAACTACCTTATGACTGGAAACCGATTATGAAAAAGACACTGCTCACCCACCCAGTCAAAGCACTGGCCCTGGCCCTCGGTTTATTCAGCTCGGCAGTGTTTGCCGCCGATGCACCGTTAAAAGTCGGTACCACCGCCGCCTTCGCGATTCCGCTGGAAGCCGCCGTCGCCGAGGCCGGCAAGCAGGGCCTGAAGGTCGAGCTGGTGGAATTCACCGACTGGATCGCGCCCAACGTCAGCCTGGCCGCCGGCGACATCGACGTGAATTACTTCCAGCACATCCCGTTCCTGGAGAACGCCAAGGCCGCCGCCGGTTTTGACTTGGTGCCGTACGCGTCGGGGATCATCAATAACGTCGGGCTGTATTCGAAGAAATACAAAAGCTTCAACGACTTGCCCCAAGGCGCCAGCGTGGCGATTGCCAACGACCCGATCAACAGCGGTCGTGGCCTGCAACTGCTGGCCAAGGCCGGGTTGATTACGCTCAAGCCGGGCGTGGGTTACAAGGCCACCGAAGAAGACATCGTCGCCAACCCGAAGAAAATCAAGATCCTGCAAGTGGAAGCCGTGCAACTGGTGCGCGCCTACGACGATGCCGACCTGGTGCAGGGCTACCCGGCGTATATCCGCCTGTCCAAGACCTTCGATGCCGAGTCGGCGCTGCTGTTCGACGGCCTCGATCACCCGGAATACGTGATCCAGTTCGTGATCCAGCCAAAGAGCAAAACCGACCCACGCGTGACCAAGTTCGTCGACATCTACCAGCACTCGCCGGTGGTGCGTGCGGCCCTGGATAAATCCCTCGGCAAGCTCTACCAAGTGGGCTGGGAAGATAAAAAATGACTGCCGCCAACACTCAACTGCACGACCTGGGTTTACCGCCCAGGAGCGCCGAGCAGACCGAACTGCACCCGGACCTGAACCGCGCCCATGTGCGTTTTATCAACCTGGGCAAAACCTATGACGGCAGCGTGAATGCCCTGCAAGGCATTGACCTGGCGATCCAACGCGGTGAAGTGTTCGGCATCATCGGCCGCAGCGGCGCCGGTAAATCGTCGCTGATTCGCACCATCAACCGCCTGGAGCAACCGAGCAGCGGGCGGGTGTTGATCGATCAGGTGGACATCGGCCAATACGACGAAGACCATCTGGTGGCGCTGCGTCGGCGCATCGGCATGATCTTCCAGCACTTCAACCTGATGTCGGCCAAAACGGTTTGGCAGAACGTCGAGTTGCCACTGAAAGTTGCCGGCGTGCCCACGCTGCAACGCGAGCAAAAGGTACGCGAGCTGCTGGAACTGGTGGGCCTCAAGGACAAGCACAAGGCCTACCCGGCGCAGCTCTCCGGTGGGCAAAAACAGCGCGTGGGTATTGCCCGCTCGCTGGTGCACGACCCGCAGATTCTGCTGTGCGACGAAGCCACCTCGGCGCTCGACCCGGAGACCACGCAGTCGATTCTCGGCCTGCTGCGCGAGATCAACCAGCGCCTGGGCCTGACCATCGTGTTGATCACCCATGAGATGGCGGTGATTCGCGAAATCTGCGACCGCGTCGTGGTGCTTGAACACGGGCGCATCGTCGAGCAAGGCCCGGTGTGGCACGTGTTCGGCAACCCACAGCACGAGGTCAGTAAAACCCTGCTGGCGCCACTGCAACACGGGCTGCCGGAAGAACTGCAAAGCCGCCTGCAACTCACCCAGACCTGCGCCGACGCGGCGCTGGTATTGCGTTTGCAGTTCACCGGCAGCGCCACCGAGGAGCCCGACCTGGCCGCGCTGTTCAGCGCCCTCGGCGGGCGTGTACGTTTGCTGCAAGGCGGTGTGGAACGGATACAAGGGCATGCATTGGGTCAATTGCTGCTGGCGGTGAATGGCTCACCCCACAATGCCGAAGAACTGCGCAATCGCGCCGCGCGCTGGGCGCAACAGGTGGAGGTGCTGGGCTATGGGGTTTGAGCGTTTATTGCAGGGCGCCATCGACACCTTGTTGATGGTCGGCGTGTCTTCGTTGATCGCGTTGCTGGTGGGCATTCCGCTGGCGGTGTTCCTGGTCACCAGCGACAAGGGCGGTATCTACCAGGCACCGGCGCTGAACCGCGTGCTGGGGGCGTTCGTCAACCTGTTCCGCTCCATTCCGTTTTTGATTCTGATGGTGGCGCTGATTCCATTTACCCGGCTGATCGTCGGCACCACCTATGGTGTATGGGCGGCCGTGGTGCCGCTGACCATCGCCGCCACGCCGTTCTTTGCGCGGATCGCCGAAGTGAGCCTGCGCGAGGTCGACCACGGCCTGATCGAAGCCGCACAGGCCATGGGCTGCCGTCGCTGGCACATCATCTGGCACGTGCTGTTGCCGGAAGCGCTGCCGGGGATCGTCGGCGGGTTCACGATTACGCTGGTGACCCTGATCAACTCATCGGCCATGGCGGGGGCGATTGGCGCGGGCGGTCTGGGCGACATCGCTTATCGCTATGGCTATCAACGCTTTGATACGCAGATCATGCTCACCGTGATCGTGCTGCTGGTGATTCTGGTGGCGGTGATTCAGTTGGGCGGGGATCGGTTGGCGCGGGTGCTCAACAAGCGGTGAGGTATAGTCGGGCTATCTCAGTGCACGGTATTCCCTGTCATGACCCTTAAGCCCGACGACCTCGACCAGATCACGTCCACCACGCTCGGCCACTACAACCAGGTGGCCGAGGACTTCCGTGAAGGCACCCGCGATCACGATGTGAGCCAGAACATCGACGCCTTGCTGCGGCATATCCAAGGTGCAGCACCGTTTACCGTGCTGGATTTCGGCTGCGGGCCGGGGCGGGATTTGCAGACCTTTACGCGCATGGGGCATATCGCTGTTGGGCTCGACGGGTCCGAGCGCTTTGCGCAGATGGCCCGCGAAGACAGTGGTTGTGAGGTGTTGCAACAGGATTTCCTGAAGCTGGATTTGCCTGCCGGGCGATTTGATGGGGTGTTTGCCAATGCGGTGTTGTTTCATATTCCCAAGCAGGAATTGCCGCGCATTCTCAAACAGCTGCATGGCGCCTTGAAACAGGGCGGCGTGCTGTTCAGCTCCAACCCACGCGGTGAAAACCAGGAAGGCTGGAATGGGCCTCGGTACGGGTCTTACCACGACCTGGAGGCATGGCTGGGTTTGCTGACGGCGGCCGGGTTTGTGGAGCTGGAACATTATTACCGGCCAGCCGGGTTGCCACGGGAACAGCAGCCTTGGCTGGCGAGCGTGTGGCGCAAATTATAGATTTTTGTTGCCGGGGCTGACGCCTTCGCGAGCAAGCCCGCTCCCACATTTTGAAATTCATTCCCCCGTGGGAGCTGGCTTGCCTGCGACAGCGGTTTGACCGGCAGCGCTACTGCACCTGATACACCACCGGCTTTTCCCCCACCACCAGTGCCGTCACACTGCGTGCGGCATAGCCCTGGTTCTCCTCAGCAGCAAAATTTGCCACTAACCGCGTGCCATCGGCAAACGTGGTCTGCTGCACCTGCTTGTCCGCCGTCAGCCAGCGGAAGTCGGTCATCGCCTGAGTCGCCAAGCGCTGATGCAATGGCCGAAAAAACCGGTCCTGACGCTGGATCACCGGCAGCCGCTCCTTAAGCGTCGCCGCGCTCAGGTGATACAGCGGCGGCACGTTGTACAGCAATTGAGTTAGCTCGTTTTCAGCCTGCACATTGCTTAGCTTGAGGCTATCGAACAGCCAGTGGTGGGTGGTGATGACCGAACCATGGAACACCGCCTGATACAACGGCAAACGCATCGTCGGCTCGAAATACACCGTACGAAACAGCTCCTTCAACGGCACGGACTTGAAGAACACCGCCGGTTGCTCCGGCGGGTACCAATTGCCCACGTAATAGGGCGACTGCTTGTCCTGAGTCATCGACTGGTCACCCCAGCCGATCACGGGTGTCTGCATCCCATGGGCGAACAGGATGCCCTGGGCCGTGATTGCGTTGCCGTCTTCGGAGCCTGCGGGCAGCTTGAGCGCGGTGTTGATCCAGCGAGACGCATCGATATTGCCGTCGGCGTTTTGCGCCTGGGTCATTGGGGTGCCGCTACGATAGCTGTCGAAGACCATGCTGGTGGCGTAGGCATCGAGAAACCACGCGTTGAAACCTGCCTTGGCGTGCACGGCTTTCACCCGGGCTTCCAGCAGAGGCCGGACGCAGCGCGGATCGGTGTAGTGGCCCGATTGCTGGAAGCCGGTCTTGAGCTTGCCGTCCTTCAACACGATGGCACAGTCGCGGTAAGCCTTGCTGCCCAGGTGAGCGGTGGTCCAGTCCGGGTTTTCGGTGGTGGATAACGCCGTTTCATAGGAATCGTAAGGTGCCATGAGGTAACCGGCGTTGACGCCCGCCTGAATCGCTTCGGGGTGCCAGAGGCCGCCTTCCCAACCTTCGCCCAAGGTCAGCAGCAGACGTGAGAGCCCCGCCTCTTGCAGCGACTTTATGGTCTTGGCCGAGAGGGTGCTGCCCCAGGTTTCAGGGCGGTCACTCAAGGCACCGGCAAACGCTTTGGCCAAGTCGCGCCGGAGTACGCCATAGCCATCAGCAAGCTTGAGCATGTTCGGCTCGTCGGTAGCCTGCCAGGTCTGCCGCGCCTTTTTGTTGATCGCCCCGTTGAGGCCACGCAACAGCACCGTCTGTTGATAGCGGTCCAACGCACGAGGCTGCGTCAGCACTTGCGTGGCCTCTTTGCCCAGCAAGCCCTTGAGTTCGTGGTCGCGCAGCCGTTTCACCAATAGCGGCCAGTCACGCACATCATCTGCCCCCAACAGGTCATTACCCCACAGATAGGCATGACTGGCACCCAGCAGCTTTTGCGCTTCAGGCGTTTGCCGCAGCTTGTCCGTCAGCGGTTCATAACGCCCCTGCTCTACCAGCCATTGGCGATAGCGTTTGGCCCCGGCCAACGGGTCGACGTCGCCCAAGTGCAGGCGCAGGGTCATCGGCGCGCTGGGTTCCAGCGCCGTGAATGCATGGGATGCCAGCAGCGCCAGGCCTTTTCCGTCGGCTTGCCACAACAGGCGGTTGTTATAGGGGTTGGTCAGCAACCAGCTCAGCGTGAAGCGCCCGTGATCCATACCCCATAACGGCAGGCTCAGATCCTGTGTGGTATTGACCTCGCCCTGCTCCAGCAAAAACGCGCGCCATACGGGGTTACCCGCCGGCACGTAGTGCCCTTCGGCCAGGGGCCAGATCAACCCTTGGCCCATGGCCTCAGCGGGTTGGCGCAGCAAGGGCAACTCACCCGGCTCACGCGCGCTGATGCTCAAGGCAAGGTCGCGCTGCTCAAGGCGAGCCGTCAGACGATAGGCGCCGCTGTCCCATTGCCAGGTGGCCTGTTCAGCCTCTGCCTGCATATCGCTGACAACATGCGCCGCAACGCCGCTGGACGCCTGCACCGAAGCCTCACCCGCCGGCGTAACGCGCAGCGCCAACGTGGCGGGGTCGAGTTCGACCCGCCACAAGGCGTTTTCCAGCACAGTGTCGGCGAGGGCCAGCGGAGACAGCAAGACAGTAAAAACCAACCAGAGGTGGCGCATGACACGGGCCTTTCAAACAAGATCAGCCCCGGAGGGTAAAGCACTTATCGCCAGTTGAATGTAGGGAAAGTGTTTCCGGGAGCCTTCCTACACCCTCGCAGGAAGGCCCGATGGTCAGGCCTGATGTTTTTGCGGCTCGCGAATCTTGTACCACGCCACATAAAGCGCCGGCAGGAACAGCAACGTCAGCAACGTGGCGATAATAATGCCGCCAATCATCGCGTAAGCCATCGGCCCCCAGAACACTTCCCGCGCAATCGGGATCATGCCCAGGCTCGCCGCCGCAGCGGTCAGCAGGATTGGTCGGCGTCGGTGCTCAGTAGCTTGCACCACCGCATCCCACGGTGTGTAGCCGTCGCGTTCGTAGGCATCGATCTGCGTCACCAGAATCACCGAGTTGCGGATGATGATGCCGATCAGCGCAAGGATGCCGAGGATCGCCACAAACCCCATGGGCGTGCCCGTGGGAATCAGCGCCAGCACCACACCGATCAGGCCGAGCGGCGCAACACTCGCCACCAGGAACATCTTCTGCACGCTGTGCAGTTGGATCATCAGGAAGGTGGCCATCAAGAACAGCATCAACGGCACTACCTTGGCAATCGGGCCCTGGGCCTTGCCGCTTTCTTCCACGGTACCGCCAGTGGCGACCTTGTAACCCACCGGCAAACCGGCGCTGAATTTGTCGATCGTCGGCGCCAGCTGTTTGACCAGGTCGGTGGGCTGCATCTCATCGCGCACCGATGCCTTGATCGTGATCGTCGGCTTGCGGTCGCGGCGCCATACCAACGGCTGTTCAAGCTCATAGCGCACGGTGGCGAAGGCCAGCAGTGGAATCGAGGTGCCGTTGGGTGTGACGATCTGCAGGTTCTGCAAGGTTTCCGGCGTGCCGCGTTCGGCATCTTCGGCGCGGCCGACCACGTTGATCAGGTAAATATCGTCGTGCACCTGGGTGACCGAGGCGCCGCTGACCACGCTGTTCATCAACTGTGCTACGTCTTCCGACGACAGCCCCAGTTGCCGCGCCTTGTCCTGGGCGATGTCCACGCGCAGCACTTTGCCCGGCTCGTTCCAGTCGTAGATGATCTCGCCCAAGTGGGTGTTCTGATCCAGCAAGGTTGCCAGCTCGATGGCGTGTTTGCGCACCTGGTCAATGTCTTTACCGGAGACCCGGTACTGAATGGGCCGGCCTACCGGTGGGCCCATTTCCAGCGGCTGCACATAACTGGAGATGCCGACAAAGTCATCACGCAGGCGCTTTTGCAGGCGCGCAATCAAGGCGCCGCGTTCTTCCAGGCCTTTGCTGACGATGACCAACTGCGCGTAATACGGGTTTTCCAATTGCTGGTCGAGGGGCAGGTAGAAACGAATCGCGCCCTGGCCGATATAGGTGCTCCAGCGGGCAATGTCCGGGTCGTCCTTGATGATCGCTTCGAGGCGGTCGACGGCCTTGCGCGTTTCGTTGATCGAGGCGTTTTGCGGCAGGTTGAGGTCGACGAGGATTTCCGGGCGGTCCGACGACGGGAAAAACTGGTTCTGCACAAACTGCATGGAGAACACCGACGCCACGAACAGGCCCACGGTGATGCCGATGGCCCACCAGCGGTTGCGCATGGCCCACAGCATGCCGCCATTGAACGCGCGGCCGATCCGGCCTGGCTCGGCGTTGTGCGGTTTCACATTGGCACTGAGAATATGCACGCCAATCACCGGCGCAAACAGCACTGCCACCACCCACGACACCAGCATCGCCACGGCAATCACCGCAAACAGGGTGAAGGTGTACTCGCCCGCCGAACTGGCATTGAGGCCGATCGGCACAAAGCCGGCCACCGTGACCAAGGTGCCGGTGAGCATCGGGAAGGCGGTCGAGGTGTAGGCGTACGTCGCCGCCTGCTCCTTGGTTTCGCCTTTTTCCAGGCGCGTGATCATCATCTCCACGGTGATCATCGCATCGTCCACCAGCAGGCCAAGGGCGATGATCAACGCGCCCAGCGACACCCGCTGCATGGTGATACCGCTGTACTCCATGAACACGAACACCAGCGCCAGCACCAACGGGATCGAGCACGCTACCACCAACCCGGCGCGCATGCCGAGGCTGATAAAGCTCACCACCAAGACGATGATGACCGCTTCAAACAATGCGCTGGTAAAGCCGCCGACAGCCTCTTCGACCACTTCCGCCTGATCGGAGACTTTGTGCACACCAACGCCTACTGGCAGGTCGGCGGTCAGCTCATCCATGCGCGTGTGCAGGGCCTTGCCGAACGACTGGATATTACCGCCCTTCTGCATGGCGATAGCCAAGCCGATCGCCGGCTGGCCGTTAAAGCGCAACATCGGCCGCGCCGGGTCGACATAGCCACGGCTGATGTCGGCAATGTCCGCCAAACGGTAGAAACGGTCATTGAGCCGCAGGTTAACGTCCGCCAAGTCCTTCTCCGAGGCGAACTGCCCCGAGGTGCGCACGGAAATTCGCTCCGGCCCAGCCTCGATCACCCCGGCGGGGGTCACGGCGTTCTGTGATTGCAGGCTTTGCACGATCTGGCGCTGATCAATCCCCAGTGCCGCGAGTTTGCGCGTGGAGAAATTCAGGTAAATCACTTCGTCCTGCTGGCCGATCATCTCGACCTTGCCCAACCCCGGCACCGAACGGATCTCGGCACGCACCTGCTCCACGTAATCGCGCAACTGGCGCATCGACAGGCCGTCGCCGGTAAAGGCATACACCGAACCGAACACGTCACCGAACTCATCGTTGAACGACGGCCCCTGCAAACCCTGAGGGAAAGTACCGCGAATATCGTCAATCTTCTTGCGCACCTGGTACCAGATATCCGGGATGGCCTTGGCGCTGGTGGTGTCCTTGAGGAACACGAACACCGTGGACTCACCTGGTCGCGTGTAGCTTTTCACGTAGTCGAGGGCGTCGAGCTCTTCGAGTTTTTTCTCGATGCGGTCGGTGACCTGCTTAAGGGTTTCTTCCTGGGTCGCGCCGGGCCAGCGGGTCTGGATCACCATGGTCTTGATGGTGAACGACGGGTCTTCCTCACGGCCAAGGTTCATGTAGGAGAACACGCCCATCAGCAGCGCGACGAACATCAGGTACCAGACGAAGGACTGATGCTTGAGGGCCCAGTCGGATAAGTTGAAGCTCCCTTTCATCGCGGGCTGTCCTCGTCGATTTTGACTTTTTGCCCGGGTTTCAGGCTGTTCACACCGGCGGTGACGATGCGCTCGCCGGGTTTAACGCCGCCATTGAGCAAGGCGCTGGCGGCGTCGCGGCTGATCACGGTGACGTCGCGTGGTTGCACGGTCTGGCGTTGGGTGTCGAGCAGCCAGATGCGGGTTTTGCCGTCGACGTCCTGCAAAGCGCTGACGGGCACTTCGATACGTGGCGCAATGGCAGTACTCAAGGTCACGCTGATCGCGGTTCCCAGGCGAAACGCAGGCGGCGTCTCGGCCAGGGTCAGGCGTGCGCGGCGGGTACGCGTGGCGCTTTGGGCCTGGGGCTCGATCTCGCGCACCAGGGCGGTGGTGTTGACGCTCGGGTCGAGTTGCCCGGCGACCAGAAACACCACATCGGCTGGCAAGCGCTGGGCGAGACCCGCCGGCAAGTCGATGACTGCTTCCTTAATATCCGGGCGCGCCAGCGTCACCACCTGCTGGCCGGCGCTGACCACCTGGCCAGCCTCGGCATTCCAGGCAGTGACGATACCGGCGTGGTCAGTGTGCAGTTCGGCGTAATTGAGCTGGTCTTTGGCCTGGTTGACCGAGGCCTTGGCCTGATCGAGGGTGGCCTGGGTGGTTTTAAGGTCGGTCTGAGCCACGTCCAACTGGGCCTGGGCGCCGACGCCACGGTTGAACAACGCCTGTTGGCGGCGGGCGTTGGCCTGGGCATTGATAAATTGCGCCTGCACACGGGCGAGGTCGCCTTGGGCGGCGCGCAACTGGTTCTGCTGGTCGGTGGGGTCGAGAACGGCGAGCAAGGCGCCCTTCTCCACCTCGGCACCGACATCCACGGCGCGACGGGCAATACGGCCGGGCACGCGAAAACCCAAATTGCTTTCATAACGGGCCTGGATCGTACCGGCGAAGCGGCCGAGATTTTCCTGGTCTTCGGCTTTGACCTGCATCGATAACACCGGGCGCACCGGTTCGGGCGGCGGCTCTTGCTTGGAGCAGGCGACCAGCAACAGGCTGGTGGCGAGTAGAGCCGTCAGGCGCTTCATGGCTGGGCTCCTGGCTGGGCGATCTCGACAAGCATGCCGGGGTGCAACAATTGCCCGCCGGCCACCACGACTTTTTCGCCGCCTTTAAGGCCCTCACCAATGATCACTTTGCCGGTCAGGTAACGCGCCACAGTGACCTTGTGCAGTTGCGCCTTGCCGTCGTCATCGACCAGCCACACAGCGGGCTCGTTGAGGTCTTTGGTCAACGCAGACCAGGGCAGCTCGATACTGGCCTTGGCCGGGCCATTCGCAGTGGCGCTCACCACCGAACCCAGCTGCATGCCTTTGGGCAGCGCCTGCAAAGCAATCTTGACTTGCACGGTGCCGGTATCGGCTGCGACGGCTGGGGTGACTTCGCGGACCTTGCCCTGGACCTTGATGCTCGGGTTATCCACCAGGCTGACCGTGATCGGCGCGTCAGGCGGCGGTTCCACCAACAGCGACTCATACACGTTGAACACCGCATCGCGCTCACCGTCACGGGCCAGGCTGAAAATCGGCACAGTGGCCTGCACCACCTGGCCGACCTCGGCCTGGCGGGCGGTAATCACGCCGGGCGCATCGGCGATCAACGCGCTATAGCCCAGTTGCTCGCGGGCGTTGGCCAGTTGGGCTTGCGCCGCCGCCAGGGCACTTTGACTGCTGCGCAGCGCGGCCTGGGCGGCGTCGTATTCGCTGCGACTGGTGTAGCCCTTGGGCAGGAGCTTTTCCTGGCGCACGAAGGCGGCGGCAGTCTGCTTGACCCGCGCCTGTTCGGCCACGACCTGGGCCTGGGCGGAATCGACGCGGGTCTGCAAATCTTTGGGATCAAGTTTGGCCAGCACTTGCTTGGCAGCCACGCGGTCGCCCACGTCGACCATGCGCTGGATGATCTTGCCGCCCACGCGAAAGGACAAATCGGTCTGCACACGGGCCTGGATGTCACCGGTCAGCGTGACCGCCGCAGCAAAATCTGCCGACTGCACGGTCTGCACAAATACCCGTGAATGCGCCTTGGGTTGAGTCTTTTCCTGACCACAGCCGCTCAGCAGCGCCAACAGGCCAAGGCTGAGTACAATTCTCGAAGTGCGACCGCCCATGCAGGCTCCTTTTGCGTGACGCGATGTGCCAGTTTGTATGCGACTGTGAGCTTAGATCAGGGTTCCTTATCTGCATGGAGGCTCCCATACTCCAATGGTTCCCACATCGACTGAATACCCATGCTGAAAACCCTCGCGGTGGCCAACTACCGCTCGATCAATAAATTGGTGGTGCCGCTGGACCGGCTGAACCTGGTCACCGGCCCCAATGGCAGTGGCAAGTCCAACTTGTACCGTGCCTTGCGCCTGCTGGCCGAAACCGCTCAAGGCGGGGTGATCAATGCACTGGCCCGTGAAGGCGGGCTGGATTCGACATTCTGGGCCGGGCCGGAAACCATCAGCCGGCGCATGCGCAACGGCGAGGTGCCGGTAGAACCCATCGTACGCCAAGGCGTCAAACGCCTACGCCTGGGCTTTGCCGGGGAAGATTTCAGCTATGCCATTTCCCTGGGCTTGCCGGAAAAGACCCTGTCGTATTTTTCCCTAGACCCGGAAGTGAAAAAGGAATGTATCTGGGCCGGCCACATTTACCGCCCCGCCAGCCTGTTGGTACAGCGCTCGGGGCCGATGGTGCGCGCCCGCGAAGGCCGTGCCTGGGATGTACTGGCGCAACACACACCCAACTATCACAGCCTGTTCGACCAAGTCGGCAGCCTGCGCGGCTCGCCGGAGGTGTTGCTGCTGCGCGAAAGCATTCGCGGCTGGCGTTTTTATGACCACTTTCGCAGCGATGCAGATGCGCCGGTGCGCCAGCCACAATTGGGTACACGCACGCCGGTGTTGCATCACGATGGACGGGATTTGGCGGCAGCGCTGCAGACCATTCGCGAGATTGGCGACCCCGAGGCCTTGCAGCGTGCAGTAAGCGATGCATTCCCAGGTGCGCGGCTGAACATCGAGCCGTTGCAGGGCGGGCGTTTTGCCATTGAGTTTTATCAGGAAGGTTTGCTGCGGCCACTGTCGGCCGCGGAATTGTCAGACGGCACCTTGCGTTATCTGCTGCTGGTCGCAGCGCTGCTGACGCCACGGCCGCCGACCATGATGGTGCTGAACGAGCCGGAAACCAGCCTGCATCCTGATCTGTTGCCCGCGTTGGCGCGCTTGATCATCCAGGCGTCGAATAGCTGCCAGGTGTGGGTGGTGTCGCATGCCAGCCGGTTGATTGCTGCGTTGCAGCAGGATGAGGGGTGTAATTCGATTGTGCTGGAGAAGGTGATGGGCGAGACGCGGATAGTGGGGCAAGGGATGTTGGACGCGCCGGCGTGGCATTGGCCGGAATAGGTGCAGTGACTGCACTGGCCTCTTCGCGAGCAAGCCCGCTCCCACATTTTGATTTTGAAGATCGTCCCCACGCTCTGCGTGGGAACGATCATCAGCCCTGCCACTTACCGCCCTCGACAATCACGCTTTCAGGCTTGGTGTCATCGCTCAGTTCTTTACGCACATATTGGTCGTAGAGCTTGAGCAGGAACTTCTCCTCACCCAACTTCGCCAACTCGGCATTCACCCAGTCACGCAGTTCGATGTTGCCCTTCTTCACCGCCGGTGCAATCGGCGCTTCATCACCGAGCTTCTCCTCCAGCACGCGGTAGCCCGGGTTCTGCTTGGCCCAGCTGAACAGCACTAGGTTGTCCTGTGCATACGCATCACCACGACCGGCCGACAACGCTTGCAGTGACTCGGAGTTTTTCTCGAACTTCAGCAGTTTCCAGTCCGGGTGGTTCTTGGTCAGCCAGATATCCGCCGTAGTACCGATGGTGACAATGGTGGTACGCGTGGCCAGGTCGTCCAGGCTTTTCACGGCGCTGTTCTGTGGTACCAGGGCTTGCACCGCGACTTTCAGGTTGGGGTGGGTGAAGTCCACCGCTTCCTTGCGCTGCGGCGTCACGGTCATGTTGGCGAGGATCAGGTCGACCTTGTCGCTTTGCAGGAAGGGAATACGGCTGGCGGGCTCGACGGCGACGAACTCGACCTTGTTCTCATCACCCAACAAATCCTTGGCGAATTGACGGCCGATATCCGTATCGAAGCCGACGTAACGACCGGCTTCGTTCACAAAGCCGAACGGCGGCTTGTCGGTGAATACGCCGACAATCAGCTTGTCGCGCGCCTTGATCTTGTCGATGTAACTCGCGGCGCCAGCCGCTGGTTTTGCGGGCTCTTCGGCCTTTTTATCGCAGCCGGCCAGTAAAGCGACGGCAAACAGTTGCAGCAGTAACTTTTTCATATCAACTCCAGTTCCTTGGTCTTCTTGGGCAGTGTTGAAACAAACGAGAACTTCTCCAGGAACTGCTGCGCGCGTGCGGTTTGCGGGTTCGTAAAGAATGCTTCGGGGGTGTTGTGTTCGAGGATGCGACCGGCCTCCATAAACACCACGCGGTCGGCGACGGCGCGGGCGAAGGCCATTTCGTGGGTGACGATCAGCAAGGTCATGCCATCGCGGGCCAGGCCCTGGATCACCTCCAGCACCTCCTTGACCCTCTCCGGGTCGAGGGCGGCGGTGACTTCATCAAACAGCATCACTTGCGGGTTCATGCACAGTGAGCGGACGATGGCGATGCGTTGTTGCTGACCACCGGAAAGCTGACGCGGATAGGCATCGCGCTTGTCGGCCAGGCCCACGCGCTCCAGCAGTTTTTCTGCCTGCTCGCGGGCTTCGCGCGGGTCGCGTTTTTGCACTTTCAGCGGGCCAAGCAGGAGGTTGTCGAGCACGCTCATGTGCGGGAACAGGTGGTAGCTTTGAAACACCATGCCTACGTCCTGGCGCACTTGGCGCCAGTCCGTGTGTTTGTCCAACAGTTCCTTGCCGGCAAAGCGCAGGCTACCGCTGTGCGCCACTTCAAGGCCGTTTAGGCAGCGCAACAAAGTGCTTTTGCCGCAGCCGCTGGGGCCAAGGATCACCACCACTTCGCCGCTTTGTACCCTCAGGTCGATGGCGTTGAGCACCTGCTGCTCGCCGAAGAATTTGTTGAAACCCTGAAACTCGATCAATGCGCTCATGCTTGGGCCCAGCGCCGCTCCAGCACCTTGGAGGCGGCCGACAACGGGTAGCAGATAAAGAAGAAAAACAGGAACAGCACGCCGTAGATCAGTACCGACTCATAGGTGCGCTCGATGATTTGCTGGCCGACCTTGATCACATCCACCACGCCGATCAGCACCGCCAGGGAGCTGGTCTTGATGATGCGCGTGTAAACGTTGATGGTCGGCGGCGTCATGCGCTTGAGGGCTTGGGGCAACAGCACGTAGCCGTACAGCTGGGGACCTGCCAAACCAATCGACAACCCCGCTTCGCGCTGACCACGCGGCAGCGAATGCAGCGCACCACGGACCACTTCGCCCACCTCGCTGGCGCCCCACAACGCCAGCACCAGCACTGCGCACCAGAAGCTCGGGATGCTCAGGCCAAAGAAAATCGGCAGGCCGAAAAACAGCAGGTACAACCACACCAGCACCGGAATCGCCCGGAACAGTTCCAGGTAAACCCGCAGCACGCCGTTGATCACCTTGTTATTCAGGGTGCGTAATACGCCATACAACACACCGCCAACCGTACTGAACGCGATGCTCAAAAACGAGATCGACAGGGTTTGCACAGCGCCCTTGCCCAACTGCGGCAACGACACCCACAACAACTCAAGACCCGAACTGGCCATGCTGGAGCCTCCTTTCCAGGCGGCTGAGCAGCAGCGACAGCGGCAAGAACAACAGCACGCAAATCAGCGTCAGCACGGCGAGCATTTCGTAAGTTTTGTAGTAGAGCGCGATGTAACTCTTGGTGGTGTAGAGAATCTCTGGCACCGCAACAGCCGAGACCACCGTGGTCTCCTTGAGCAGGAAAATGAAATTGGCGAACAACGCCGGCAGGCTGAGGATGCCGGCCTGGGGCAGGATCACATGGCGCAGCAGTTGCCAGTCGGACAGGCCGATGGACTTGCCCGACTCGATCTGCGCCAGCGGCACCGCTTCCACACCGGCGCGCAGCACTTCGGTGAGGTAGGCGCCGCCAAGGAAGGTCAGGGTGATGATCGCCGCCCAAAACCCGGAGATATTAAAACCCAGGGCCGGCAAGGCGAAATACACGAAGAACAGTTGGATCAGCAGCGGCGTGTTACGTGCCAGCTCCACATACAGCGCCACCAGGCGCGACAGGTACGGCGTACGAAACACCAGCAGCGCGGCGTTGATTAACGCCACCACCAGGGAGGTGGCAATAGCGATCAGGCACACTTGCAGCGTCACCCCCACGGCGCTGAGAAACGTCGGCAAGGTGCTGAGGATAAAAGCGAAATCGAAGGTCATCTTGAGTCCATGACGCCGCAAGGGTGATGCGGCGAGCGCTGTCCGTTCCGGCGTGGGTAACGTCGGGTAGCGCAAACCTTAAAGGTATAAAAAGCAAAATTTAAATACCTAAATAGCATATTGATATCACGCAAAAAGATAACCGCCAGATTCGCGGGTTTGGCCGGTCACAGCTATGGTCTTGGGGTCGCAGGAAAGCTGTTTTTTCGAGGGAATGAGCAATGAACGAAGCGAAACCGCTGGATCCGCAGGAGCTGGTGAAGTGGTTGGTGGCGCTGCGCAGGGCGATCAATAGCCGCGTGCCCTGAAACGCTGGAGGTCCAATGTGGGAGCGGGCTTGCTCGCGAATGCGGTGTATCAGACAGAGCATCTGTAACTGACAGACCGCTATCGCAGGCAAGCCAGCCCCCACAGTTTTTGATCGTATTGGCAGGCCAATAAAAAAACGCCGACGCTGTAGAAGCCGTCGGCGTTCAAACCTTGAAGGGGGTTTGGCTTACATCAGAACGCTGGCACTACCGCGCCGTTGTACTTCTTCTCGATGAAGGCTTTAACTTGCGGGCTGGTCAGCGCCTTGGCCAGTTTCTGGATAGCGTCGCTGTCCTTGTTGTCAGGGCGAGCGACCAGGAAGTTCACGTAAGGCGACTTGGCATCTTCGATGATCAGCGCGTCTTTCGCCGGGTTCAAGCCAGCTTCCAGGGCGTAGTTGGTGTTGATCACGTCCAGGTCAACCTGGTCCAGCACGCGTGGCAGCAAGGCGGATTCCAGCTCTTTGAATTTCAGGTGTTTGGGGTTGGAAACGATGTCTTTCGGCGTGGACAGTGCATTGGTCGGGTCTTTGAGCGTAATCAGACCGTTCTTTTGCAGCAACAACAGGGCGCGACCACTGTTAGAGCCTTCGTTCGGGATGGCCACGGTGGCGCCCTCTTTGAGCTCGGAAATATTCTTGATCTTCTTCGAGTAGCCGCCGATGGGCTCAACGTGCACGCCAATGACAGTGACCAGGTTGGTGCCCTTGCCCTTGTTGAAGTTTTCCAGGTACGGCAGGGTTTGGAAGTAGTTGGCGTCCAGGCGTTTTTCGGCAACCTGTGTGTTGGGTTGTACATAGTCGGTGAAGACTTTGATCTCCAGGTCCACACCTTCTTTGGCCAAGGTCGGTTTGACCAGCTCAAGGATCTCGGCGTGCGGGATCGGGGTGGCGGCAACGACCAGTTTCTCGTTGGCCTGGGCGAAGCTTGCAGTCAGAGCAGCCGCCAGTGCGGTAAACAACAGAACCTTTTTCATGCAGTGTCCTTATCGAAATTCCGGGGCGTCTCTGACGACCGTTTGTTGTGGTGTACCAGCGAAGTGCTATCGAGGCGTGGAGCGGACAATACCTAGATTTTTTATTCCCGAACAATATCTTTTATTCACGTTGATATTCCATTTTGTTCATGCAGGAAATTCAGCAAGGTTTGCTGCTCTGCGAGGCTGGCACTCGCGAAAATCCGCTGCACCTGCGCAAGCGGCGAACCCGCAGTCGGCAGATTCAGATGCTCGGGCAGGATTTCATCGCCGCTGCTCACCAGCAACGCAAAGTGAATAACGTTTTCCAGCTCACGGGTATTGCCCGGCCAACGGTGATGTTCCAGCACACGTTGGGCAGCGTCGCTGATCAGCGGCACCGGCAGGTCAAGGCGCTGGCTGTAAATGCCGAGGAAGTATTCGGCCAAAGACAGGATGTCGCCGACGCGCTCGCGCAGGGCCGGAAGGTCGAGTTGGCCTTCGCTCAAGTAATGGAACAAGCGCTCGTGAAACTTGCCGGCGGCCACGGCCTGGGCCAGGTCGATGCTGGTAGCCGCGACCAGCCGCACATCCACCGGGCTGGGCTGGTGGGCGCCGACACGGGTGACCTCATGGTTCTCCAGGGCGGCGAGCAATTTCACTTGGATCGGCAACGGCAAGTCACCGATCTCATCGAGGTACAACGTGCCGCCGTTGGCTGACCCAAACCACCCGGCCCGGCTGCTCGCCGTGCCACTGTGGCTGCCTGCGGCGTAGCCGAACAACTCGGCATCGGCGTAGGTCGGGCTGATCGCACCGCAGTTGACGCAGACAAATAACCCGCTGCGGTCGCTGCCACGGTGAATATGCCGCGCCAGCAGCTCTTTACCACTACCGGTCTCGCCACGAATCAGCACGGGTAAGGCACGCGGTGCGAGGCTTTCCAACGCTTCGCGCAGTTGACGCGAACGCGGGTCGACAAACACCAGTGCCTTGGCACGGATGCTCAACGGGCTTTTTTCGGCGTCGGGGAAGGTCAGCAGTCGCTGGCCAAAGGATTCATGACTCATGGCATGCTCCCGCCCCAAATCCACTCAGGGACGGGGCGTCGAAAAGAATTTAGGCACTGCGCCGGGCGTGATGCTCAAGGCGGTTTTGCAGGCGATAGAGGTAGGCAAAACCCTGCTCCCAGCGCTGGTGTCCGGACTTCACGTTGATATGCCCGGCACCGGAAAGAATCCCGGCCTCGGCCCCCCATTTACGCGCCAGCTCCACCGCCCTTGGGGCGCTGACGGCACTGTCGTTGTCGGAACTGACCACTTGGCTTGGAAACGGCAACAGGTCGGTCGGGATCGGCGCGAAATTGCGCAAAGCCGGTGAGCAGGCCGGGCGTTCGACATCCGCCGGGGCCACCAGCAAGGCGCCGCGTACCTGCCGCAGGAAATGCACGGGAGCAGTGGCCGCCCAATGGGCGACGGTGATGCAACCCAGGCTATGGGCGATCAGGATCACAGGCGTGCTGTCGGCGGCAATGGCCTCGGCCAATGCGGCCACCCAGTCTTCGCGACGTGGCGTCAACCAATCGGCCTGCTCCACCCGCGCGCTGTTGGGCAGGCTGTTCTGCCAATGACTTTGCCAATGGTCTTCTGGCGATCCTTGCCAGCCCGGCACGATCAGATAACGAATCGACTCGCTGTGCATGGGTGTGCCCTCCTGCAGCATTTAGCGTTGCTGGTCAGTATAGGGACGCGGGTTATATCCGTTAAGGAATAAGAAGCTATTTATTAATAACCAAAATCTCATTAACGCCGACGATCACAATGTGGGCGCGGGCTCTGTTCCACATCCAGATTCGCGCCAGAGCCTGAATCTCAGGCAAAACCATAAAAAAGCACTTTACGATGGGTTGTTGGCGCATAAATCGAGCAATTGCTGCTGCAACGTCTGCCCCGCCGCGCCCAAACCACTGCGTCCGTACAACGCCAGGCGCACGCCTTGCACCCCAGGCAAACCACTGTCATCGCCGAGCACCACATGGCCTGACTGCACCACCCGCTGTGGCAGCAGACTGATCCCCAACCCAGCCGCCACTGCCGAACACACACTGGCCAGGCTGGCGCTAGAATAGCCGATGCGCCAACGCCAGCCGCCCACTTCCAGGTGGTGGAGCATTTCATTGCGATACAACCCGCCCACCGGAAACGCCACCAAGGGCAGTGGGTCACGCTCAAGGGACGGCGTGCAGCGGCTGTCGACCCAGCACAAAGGTTCCGGCCACGACGCCACGCAGTCATCGGTGTCGCCCATCTGCTTGACCAGCAACACGTCGAATTCGCCCGCGCGGTATTGGCGCTGCAATTGCGGCCCGAGGCCGCTGGTGACTTCCAGGCGCACACGCGGGTAGGCCACCACGAACGCCGAAAGCAACGGCATCAGACGTTCGGCGGCAAAGTCCTCGGGCACGCCGAGGCGCAGCACACCGTCGCTTTGCTGGTTGATCAATACATCGGCGGCTTCTTCATGCAACGCGAGGATGCGCCGTGCATACGCCAGCAGGCGTTCGCCCTCGGCGGTGGCCACCACGCGGCGCAGGTCACGATCGAGCAACTGGCACGTCACCGCCGCTTCCAAACGCCGGATCTGCTGGCTCACGGTGGATTGAGTCACGTGCAGGCGCTCGGCGGCGCGGGTGAAATTGCCGCAGTCCACCACGGCGACAAAACTGCGTAACAGCACGGGATCGAACATGCACTTCACCATTGCATTTGCCACTGGTTGACAGGGTTATATTTAATTTCAGAATACTAACGCAGCTGGCCATACTTCATCTTTCATTCTGCCCAGAGGGTTCTCCATGACCGCTGATCATCAGCACCTGCAACGCGCTATCGCCCTGGCTCACGCCAATGTGGCCCAAGGTGGCCGCCCATTTGGTGCGGTGGTCACGCGCAACGGCGATGTGTTGGTCGAAGCGGTGAATGAGATCCACCTGACTCAAGACCCCACCGCCCATGCCGAACTGCTGGCGATTCGCGCCGCAAGCCAACACGTCGGTGCGCGCCTGGAAGGCTGCGTGATCTACGCCAGCGGCCAGCCCTGCCCAATGTGCCTGAGCGCCATGTACTTGTGTGGCGTGGAACGCGTGGTGTTTGCCGCCAGCAACGAAACAGCCGAGCCTTTTGGCTTGTCGACTGCGGCGATTGGTCAACAAGTCGGCCTGCCGCTGGCGGAGCAACGTCTGCCAATTCAGCACCTGCCCGACGCGGCCATGACCGCGCTGTACCAGCAGTGGAAATCTCTGCATGCCCCTGAATAAATCCCTCGCTGGCTGGGGCTTGCTGGTGGTGCTCGGCCTCAACCTGCGACCGCTCCTCAGTTCCATCAGCCCCTTGCTCGGCGAAATTCGCCAGGCCACCGGGCTGAGCTTCCAGAGCAGCGCCCTGCTCACCAGCCTGCCGGTGGTGTGCATGGGCCTGGTGGCGTTGGTCGGCGTGCGCGTGGAAGCACGCCTGGGTGAACGTCGCGGCATTGCCCTGGGCCTGATGATGATTCTGCTCGCGTGCCTGGCGCGCTGGGTGATGGGCCAGGCGTCGGCACTGCTGGTCACCGCGTTGCTCGGCGGCGCCGGTGTGGCGCTGATCCAGGCGTTGGTGCCGGCGATGATCAAGCGTGAATTTCATCACCGTGTGCCGGTGGCGATGGGCGTGTATTCGGCGTCGTTGATGGCCGGTGGCGGGTTGGCCGCGCTGCTCAGCCCACTAGTGGCCGCGCACTTCCAGCAATGGCAGGCGGGGTTGGGCGTGTGGCTGTTGCCAGCGCTGGGAGCATTGTTGTTATGGGCGTGGCTGCCGTTGGGTGCGCCGAGAAAGTTGCAAGCAGCCCCCGTTTTCAAAGGCCTGCGCAATCGCCGCGCCTGGCTGCTGGCGCTGTATTTCGGTTTGGTCAATTGCGGCTACATGAGCCTGGTGGCGTGGCTGCCTGCGTACTATCAGCAGCTGGGCTGGGGCGTGTTGCCGAGCGGTTCGTTGCTGGCCTTCATGACCATCTTCCAGGTGATCGCCGCGCTGTTGATGCCCGTGTTGGCGCAACGCGGCATCGACCGCCGCCCACTGCTCAGCATCAGCCTGTTGGCGCAGACCATTGGCTACCTCGGCCTGATCATTGCGCCGCAAGCGTATCCGCACGTGTGGGTGGCGTTGTGTGGCTTCGGCCTGGGCGCGTGTTTCGCCCTGAGCCTGCTGCTGACCCTGGACCACCACCGCGACCCACGCCAAGCCGGGCAACTGGCGGCTTTCGTGCAAGCCGTGGGCTTTTTGATCAACGCGGTCTCGCCGTGGCTGACCGGTTGGCTACGCGAATTCACCGGCAGCTTTTTCAGCGCCTGGGGGGTGCTGACGGTCACGGCAGTGGCGATGCTGGTGGTGACGCGGGTGTTCAGCCCGGCCACCTACCGCACCGGGTCAGAAGTCGTAGCGCCCGGTCACGCCTAACGTGCACGGGTTGCCCATTTTTTGGTGATTTTGGCCGATGATTAGTAGGCAGGGGGAAGTAACCGCCTGCCGAAGGTTGACACCTGCCGATGTGGCCCCGGTCGAACGCACGTTCATCGAGGTAGTGAACAACACCCCGCGGGATATTATTCAGGGCAAATGGATAACAGTCGTCCTGCCGGGAGCCAGCCTGCAGGTCGAAGACCCCAAAAAACGCCTCCTGACGATTGCCACTAAAACCCCTGACGCGGCAATCCGATTTGTAACCTTTACTTACGCCAAAGGCTGCAAAGCCCAAGCCTGCTTGCTGATGACCGGAGAGTAACCGTCACACCGGAGCAGCCTGTTTCACTTGAGGCTGCGCTTGCTCCCCGCGCTCAAAGCGATTGGCCCGGGCGAACGTCCCAAAATCATTGAAGCGCACGCCCATTTCGGCCATCACTGGGTGCGCGACCTTGGCGGTCATCTGGCGGATGTAAAACGGCTCCTTCACCACAAAATGGTGGATGCCATGGGTGCTGCCGAAGTTGCAGCAGAACGCCTGCAGCGGCCACATCCACCAAGGGTTGAGCACCTGGGTTTGCTGGATCACATTGCCCAGTTCCACATCGCCGTAGTAGTGCATGTTGGAGCTGACAAAGTGCAGGCAAAAGGTGCGCAGCACGTTGGGGCCGATGATCACCACGGCGCCGATATTGATCACCTCCATCATCTGCAAGGTACCGGCTGACC
Organism: Pseudomonas antarctica; assembly: GCF_900624995.1. Classification (GTDB taxonomy): domain Bacteria; phylum Pseudomonadota; class Gammaproteobacteria; order Pseudomonadales; family Pseudomonadaceae; genus Aquipseudomonas; species Aquipseudomonas antarctica. The sequence goes on along the minus strand of NZ_UYXQ01000008.1, from coordinate 22,065 downwards.
ACCCGATCGGTGTGCCTATCAGGCTGGCAATGCCATTGGCGGCATGAAAGCCCAGGAACACATACCACGCGCCCCAATGCAGCAGCGCCAGTGGTGCATAGACCAGCAGCGAGCGCTTGAGGATGCTGAGTTTGTGCTTCCAGGTCTTGGCGCGCAGCATGCGGATGAACGCCGACATGAGGTTGTCACCCACCATCAGCAAGCGCGCGATGCCCCACGGCTCGCCATTGGTGATAGCACGCTCTTCCATATCGGTCTCGGTGCCCGACACCTTGTGGTGGTTGAGGTGCAGGTGCCGGCGTATCCACGGGTTGATCGTGCTCGGCCGCGCCAGCCACACCAGGCCCATCATCAGGTTGTGCGGCACGCGTTGCTTGCGAAAGTACATGCTGTGGATCAGGTCGTGTTCCAGCTCATGGGTCAGCGAGGCGAAGAAGGCATTGAGCAGCAGGCACACCCACCACGCCATGTGGCCGGTGATGTACAGCGCTGCAGAGCCGAGCATGCCGACCAATGCAAACGCCAGAATGCCCGCACCCAGCGCGTCCTGATGCAGCAGCCACGGGTGCTGCTGGCGTAATCTGACCCCTTCGCCGAGGACCACTTCGCGGATATGCGCTGAACGCTGTTGCGCGTTCATCTGCTGGGGACTTGCACAAGTACCGTCCATGCTTCCATCCTCTTGTCTATTGATGCGCCCATCCTGCCCCAAGCGATCTCGCAGGACGCTAGCTCCGGACGCCAACCTGTTGACCGCAAGCGCCAATCGTCATGACCGAACCCACCTCCCTCGCCAGCTGGACCCGCGCCCTGCGCAAGCAACTCGACGCCCTTGGCCTCGACAGTGCCGCGCTGTGCGCCCAGGCCGGGCTCGACCCTCAGCACATGGACGACCCCAACGCACGCTACCCGCTGTCGGCCACCACACGGCTGTGGGCGCTGGCGGTGCAAGCCAGCGGTGACCCGGCCATCGGGTTACGGGTGTCGCGTTTTGTCAGCCCCACCACCTTTCATGCCCTGGGTTATGCGCTGGTGGCCAGCGGCAGCTTGCGCGAGGTGTTTGAGCGAATCGTGCGCTATCACCAGGTGGTCAGTGATGCCCTGACGCTGGAGCTTAGCCGAGAGGGCGAACGCTATCGCTCTCGCCTGCTGCAACCGCCAGGCAGCCCGGCGCCGGCGCTGGAAGCGATTGATGCGTTTGCAGCGATCTATGTGCGCACGTGCCGAAATCGGCTGGGCCGTGAGTACGCGCCGCTGGCCGTTTATTTGCGGCGCCCGCAACCCATTGATCCCAGGCCCTGGCACAAGGTCTTTCGCGCGCCGGTGTTCTTTGGCGCCGAAGAAGACCGCCTGGAGTTTGCCGCGCACGACTTCGACAGCCACTTGGATGACGCCAACCCGGAGTTGGCCGAACACAATGAAACCGTGCTCAAACGCACCCTCGCCCAGTTACAACCGCTGACCTGGGAACGCAAGGTGCGCGCAGCCATCGAGGTGCAATTACCGGAAGGTGAGCCGAGTGCCGAGCGAATTGCCCAGGCGCTGCACTTGAGTTTGCGCAGCTTGCAACGGCATCTGGCCGATGAAGGGTGCCGGTTTGATGCGTTGCTCAATGAATGCCGGGAGAATCTTGCACTGCTGCACCTGCGAGACCTGCAGTGTTCGTTGGCCGAGATCAGCCATTTGCTCGGGTTTGCCGATACCAGCAGTTTCAATCGCGCGTTCAAGCGCTGGACGGGGATGACGCCGGGGCAGTTTCGCGATGGGTTGCGGTAGGGAGAGGTGCGGTGAGTCTTAGGGCCGCTTCGCGAGCAAGCCCCCTCCCACATTTAACGGTGTTCACAGACCAAACTGCGGGAGCGGGCTTGCTCGCGAAAGCGGTGGTGCAGTTAATGCAAATCCCGGGGCAATCAGCGCCCACGATCCCGACGCAATAATTTCCTCGCCCGCGCAACCAACGCCTTGGCATCAAACGGCTTGAGCAAATAATCATCCTCATGCAATTCCAGACCGCGCAGCCGGTCTTCAATCCCGCCCGGCGTGGTCAGGAACAACACCGGCGTCTCGCCCTTCAAGCGAATAGCCTGCTGCAACTTCCAGGCATTCAACCCCGGCAGCATCACATCAAGGATGACCAGGTCGTACTCGGCGCTCTCCACAAAACGCAACGCCGCCATGCCATTGGCCGCGACTTCAACGCTGTAGCCGGCCTCGCTCAAGCCCTGGGCCATCCGCTGTGCCTCTTCGGATTCGTGTTCCACTAACAGCACGCGCATAACACACCTCGATTAATCAGGCTTGCAGGCTAACACCCTCAGGTGCGCGCCGCCTCTCGCAGTCGCTGGGCATCAATAATTTCGATCTCGCCGTACCCCAGGCGCACGATGCCCTCGGCTTGCAGCTCCTTGAGCAAGGCGTTGGTGGTCTGGCGCGACAGGCTCAACATCGCCGCCAGGTCTTCCTGGGGCAGCTGCAGCACACGTTTCGAGTGCTCGGTATCGCCGTAGCCTTCAACGATCATTAACAGACGATGGGCCAGCCGCACCGAGGCCGGCATCAGGCTCAGGTGTTCGATATTGATGAAGCTCAGGCGCAGTTTCTGGCTCATCAACAAGGCCAGGTCGCGCCAGTACTGCGGGGTTTCATCGAGGACTCTCAGCAACGCCTGCTGCGGCACCTGCAACAGCGTGCACGGCCCCACGGCGCAGGCGTCGTGGGTACGCGGCAGGCCGTCGAACAGGCAAATTTCGCCGAACCAGTAGGGCAACTCCACCAGGCTCAATAGCGCTTCCTTGCCGTGTTCATTCACCGCACTGATACGCAGCGTGCCCTCGAGCACCGCATACAAACCACAGGGCGGGTCGCCACGTTTGAACAGGTATTGCCCCGCCGCCAGTTGGCGCTGCCGGGCGTGGGCCAGCAGGCTATGCTGAAAAGAGGCAGGTAGCTGACTGAACCAATGACCGGCGGCTAGCCGTGAGTGCCACTGCTCTGCGTCCATGAGAACTCCGAAGATTGTCGCCCAGCTGACAGTCAGTCACAGGCTGACAGGGCATGATCAAGCATCCTACAGGAGGAACAACAATGAAAAGCCTCGTCGACCACCTCAGTCAATACGCCGCCTACCACCGCGACCCACGCAATATCGCCAGCCACTTTATCGGCATCCCCTTAATCGTCGTCGCCGTGGCGGTGCTGCTTTCACGGCCTGAATGGGCAGCCGGCAGCCTGTGGATATCTCCGGCGGTGATTGTCGCGCTGTTTTCGGCGTGGTTTTACCTGCGCCTGGAGTTGGCGCTGGGGGTACTGATGACGCTGCTGATGGGCTTATCGGTATGGGCCGGGCACGTGTTGGCGGCGCAGAGCACGGCGGTATGGCTCGGCAGCGGTATCGGCATGTTTGTGGTGGGCTGGGTGATTCAGTTTGTCGGGCACTATTACGAGGGCAGGAAGCCAGCGTTCGTGGATGACGTGTCGGGACTGATCGTGGGGCCGCTGTTTGTGGTGGCGGAGTTGGCGTTTCTGGTGGGGTTGCGGGGTGATCTCAAGGCGCAGATCGAAGCGCGGTCGGGGCCGGTGGAACGCCGTGATCTGAAGCCGAGCAAGGTCTGAATGTGGGAGCGGGCTTGCTCGCGAATGCAGTCTGCCAGTTGATAAATACATCGACTGACACTGCGCTTTCGCGAGCAAGCCCGCTCCCACATTGGGTGTTGCGGTGTGCTTAGGCTTTTTGCCAGACCTTGGGTTTGAAGAACAGGGTCTCGCCACGGGCCAGGCCGGTCAGGCTGTCGTGGTCTTTCACCACTTCAGCTTCGATCAGTTCACTTTGGCCTTCGACCTTTAAAGTCACCCGCGTCGTTGCGCCGAGTGGGCGAATATCACGCACTTCAGCGGCGTGGTGATCTTCCAGTTCATGGCGCGACAGCGACACTTCATGCGGGCGGAACAGCACGTGCTTGTCCTCGCCCAAATGCAGGCGGTTGGAGTCACCCAAGAAGTGGTACACAAAATCGCTGGCCGGGTTTTCGTAGACGTCGCCCGGTGAGCCGATCTGCTCGATCACGCCCTTGTTCATCACCACGATACGGTCGGCAACCTCCATGGCTTCTTCCTGGTCGTGGGTCACGAACACCGAGGTCAGGTTGATGTCTTCGTGCAGGCGCGCCAGCCAGCGGCGCAGCTCTTTACGCACCTTGGCGTCGAGAGCGCCGAAGGGTTCGTCCAGCAGCAGCACTTTGGGTTCTACCGCCAGGGCACGGGCCAGGGCAATACGCTGGCGCTGGCCGCCGGAGAGTTGCTCCGGGTAGCGATCCGACAGCCAATCAAGCTGCACCATGTTCAGCAACTCATGCACCTTGGCCGCGATCTGGCTCTCGTTCGGGCGCTGTTTTTTCGGTTTCATGCGCAGGCCGAAGGCGACGTTGTCGAACACGGTCATATGGCGGAACAACGCGTAGTGCTGGAACACAAAGCCGACATTGCGATCGCGCACGTCGTGGCCGGACACGTCTTCACCGTGGAACACGATGCTGCCGTCATCCGGGGTTTCCAGGCCGGCGATGATGCGCAGCAAAGTGGTCTTGCCGCACCCGGACGGGCCCAGCAACGCCACCAGCTCGCCCCCCTGGATGTCCAGGTTGATGCTGTTCAGGGCCTTGAAGGCGTTGAAATTCTTGCTGACATTACGGACTTCAATCGACATGACTTATTCCTCACCGGCGCTTTTGCGCAGGCGGTTGATACGGTTCTCGCTCCACTGCTTGAGCAGCAGGATGAAGAGCGCCAGGATCAGCAACAGGCTCGCAACAGCAAACGCGGCAACGTGGTTGTATTCGTTGTAGAGGATCTCGACGTGCAGCGGCAGGGTGTTGGTCACGCCACGAATGTGGCCTGACACCACCGACACCGCGCCGAACTCACCCATGGCCCGTGCGGTGCACAGCACCACGCCGTAGATCAGGCCCCATTTGATATTCGGCACGGTCACGTGCCAGAACATCTGCCAGCCATTGGCACCGAGCAGGCGCGCGGCCTCTTCTTCCTGGGTGCCCTGCTCCTGCATCAGCGGGATCAGCTCACGGGCCACGAATGGCACGGTGACGAAGATGGTTGCCAGTACGATGCCGGGCAAGGCGAACACGATCTGGATGTCGTGGTCTTGCAGCCATGGGCCGAAGAAACCCTGGGCGCCGAACATCAGCACATAGACCAAACCCGCGATCACCGGCGATACCGAGAACGGCAAGTCGATCAGCGTGACCAGGATGCTCTTGCCACGGAACGAGTACTTGCTCACGCACCACGCGGCGCTGACGCCGAACACCACGTTGAGCGGCACCGAAATCGCCACGGCGATGACCGTGAGTTTCAACGCCGACAATGCATCGGGCTCCAGGATCGCGGTGAAGAACGCGCCGAGCCCATTCTTCAAGCCCTGGGACACCACGATAAACAGCGGCAGCAGCAGGAACAGGAAAAACACCAGCCAGCCCAGGCTGATCAGGATGCGCCGGGACACCGCGCTGCCACGACGGGCAGCGTTGGCCGAGGACGCAGCGCAAATAGACGATTGGGACATGTTCCGCGCCTCCTTATGGACGTTCGATGCGCCGCTGCAACAAGTTGATCAGCAGCAGCAAGACAAAGGAAACCACCAGCATCAACACGCCAATAGAGGTGGCACCGCGGTAGTCGTATTGGTCGAGCTTGACCATGATCAGCAGCGGCAGGATCTCGGTTTTCATCGGCATATTGCCGGCGATGAAAATCACCGACCCGTACTCCCCCACGCCACGGGCAAAGGCCAGCGCGAAGCCGGTCAGCCAAGCGGGCAGCAAGGCAGGCACGAGGATGTAGCGGAACACCTGCAACGGCTTGGCACCCAGGCAGGCGGCGGCTTCTTCGATTTCCCGGGGGATATCGGCCAGCACCGGCTGCACCGTGCGCACCACGAAGGGCAGCGTGACGAACGTCAGCGCCAGGGTGATACCCAACGGGCTGTAGGCGATTTTGAAGCCCAGGTCAGCGGCGAACTGGCCGACCAGGCCGGTCGGCGTGTACAACGCGGTCAGCGCAATACCGGCAACCGCAGTGGGCAGCGCAAAGGGCAGGTCGATCATCGCATCGATGATCTTGCGGCCGGGGAAGGTGTAGCGCACCAGCACCCAGGCCAGCAGCGTGCCGATCACGCCGTTGATCAGCGCGGCGTACAACGCGGTGCTGAAACTCAGTTTCAACGCCGCCAGCACGCGTGGTGCGCAAATAATGGCCCAGAACTGATCCCACGTGAGTTGAGCGGCGTGTACAAACATCGCCGCCAGCGGGATGAGTACGATCAGGCTGAGGTACACCACGGTGTAGCCCAGCGTCAGCCCGAAGCCGGGTATGACGGGGGAAATACGACGCGACATAAGAGTCCTTGGTTAAAAGGTAGAAACCACGGTAGGAGCGCGCTTTCTGTGGGGGCCGGCTTTTCTGTGGGAGCCGGGCTTGCCCGCGATGCAGGCACCTTGGTGTATCAGTCACACCGCGGTGATGCTATCGCAGGCAAGCCAGCGCCTACAGAAAATCAGGCGCCTACAGGTACTTTGGCTTACTGCGCCGAGTAAATCTGGTCGAACACGCCACCGTCATTGAAGAATTTCGGCTGGGCAGTTTTCCAGCCGCCGAAGTCTTTGTCGATAGTCACCAAGTCCAGCTTCGGGAACTGCTGGGCGTACTTGGCGGCGACTTTCTCATCGCGTGGGCGGTAGAAGTTCTTCGCCGCGATCTCCTGACCAGCCGGGCTGTACAGGTGCTTGAGGTACTCAGTGGCGATCTCGGTGTTGCCCTTTTTCTCGGCGTTCTTGTCGATCACGGCCACCGGCGGTTCCGCGAGGATCGACAGGGACGGCACGACGATGTCGAACTTGTCGGCACCGCCGTCTTCTTTCAGCGCCAGGAAGGCCTCGTTTTCCCAGGCCAGCAACACGTCACCCTGACCGTTGTTGACGAACGTGATGGTCGAACCGCGAGCGCCGGTGTCGAGAATCGGCACGTGCTTGAACAGTGCTTTCACGTATTCCTGAGCCTTGGCTTCGCTGCCACCGGCTTTGAGGCCGTAGGCCCAGGCGGCGAGGAAGTTCCAGCGCGCACCGCCGGAGGTTTTCGGGTTGGGGGTGATGACGGAAACGTCTTTTTTGATCAGGTCGCCCCAATCCTTGATGCCTTTAGGGTTGCCCTTGCGCACCAGAAACACGATGGTCGAGGTGTACGGGGTGCTGGCGTCCGGCAGGCGAGTTTGCCAGCTCTGCGGCAGGGTCTTGCCCAGTTTGGCGATTTCGTCGATGTCACCGGCCAGGGCCAGGGTCACGACGTCGGCGCGCAGGCCGTCGATTACCGCGCGGCCTTGTTTGCCCGAACCACCGTGGGATTGCTGAATCTTGACGTTGTCACCCGGGTGCTCTTTCTTCCAGAAGCTGGTGAACTCAGCGTTGTAGTCCTGGTACAGCTCACGGGTAGGGTCGTACGAGACGTTGAGCAACTCGTAGTCCTTGGCAACAGCGGAACCGGCAAACACGGCACTGGCCAGTGCGGCCAGCGCGTAACGGCGAATCGGCGACATAGAAGGCTCCTGAAATTCTGGGTGTTGGCTTTTTCTTATAGTTGCGGGTCTAGCATGCGAATCGCCGTTGTTGCTCAGCTCGGTTTGTTACCCGGGTTCTGCAAACGGAATTTTTCCTTGCGTTCGATCTGTACGACTTGAGCGTTATGCACAGTGATTTCCACCGCGCCAAACCGCAAATCGCGCAAGGCGCTCTGGATCTCACGCAAAATGGCTGCTTCGTCCTGGCCGTCGACGCTACGTAGAGATGCGCTCATGGTCTCGCTCCTGAAATGAATAGTGCCTCGCAGTGGCGGCACTGCTTGCGGCATGAGGGCGATAGTAGATAAGCGCGGATATTCTTAAAAAGACTATTTAAGAATGTTTATATAACCAGAAAGAATTTTCTGGCAGGACGTGGGGTTGCGCAGGTTTTCGCGCGCTCGACACGGAAAATAAGCCGTGTTGAGATCCAAATGTGGAAGCGGGCTTGCTCGCAAATGAGGTGGGTCAGCCACAGATGCAGTGACTGACACTGCGCATTCGCGAGCAAGCCCGCTCCCACATTTGACTGTATTTCAGATTGAAAACGCGTCGACTATTGAATGGCAGGCGCGCGCTCCCAATCAATTTCACTTGCAGGCATCGGGCGCCCAAACCAATACCCCTGCCCCATATCGCACTCCTGCTCCAACAAGAACCGCGCCTGCTCCACTTGCTCAATCCCTTCGGCATGCACCTGCATGCCCATGCTTTTGGCCAGGGCGATCACCACGCGCACTATCGCCGCGTCGTCTTCATCCCACGGCAACCCGGCGACAAAGCCCTGGTCGATCTTGAGTTTCTGCACCGGCAGGCGCTTGAGGCGCAGCAGCGAGGAATAGCCGGTGCCAAAGTCGTCGATGGCCAGACGCAAGCCCAGTTCGCGCAGGCGGTGCAACTGCTCAAGGGCAACTTCCGGGTCATCCATCACCGCGCTTTCGGTGACTTCCAGCTCAAGGAACGCCGGATCGAGGCCGGTGGCGTGCAGCACTTGGGCGACTTGCTCGTACAGCTCGCGCCGGGCGAACAGGCGACTGGAAACGTTCACCGCAATAAAGCTCAACGGCGCGCCATCCGTCAGCCATTGGCACATCTGGCGGCAGGCCTGGTCCATCACCCAGGCGTCGATGTCGGCAATCAGGCCGGTACGCTCGGCGATGGGAATGAAATCACTCGGTGGCACCAGACCCCGCTCCGGGTGTTGCCAACGCACCAGCGCTTCGACGCCTATCAAGCGGCTGCCATGCAGGTCGTGCACGGGCTGGTAGTAGACCCGCAACTCCTGCTGATCGAGGGCGCGACGCAGCTCGCTGGCGATTTCCACGCGATTCTGCGCGTGGGCCGTCAGCTCTTCGGTGTACAAGGCGTAGCTTTCGCGGCCGGCGCTCTTGGCCTTGAACAGCGCGGAGTCGGCATTGCGCAGCAACTGCTGGGCACTCAGGGCATCGCTGGGGAACAGGCTGATGCCGATGCTGGCGCTGATAAACAGTTGATGGCCGTCAAAGATGAGCGGCTGCTTCATCGCCTCGAGTATGCGCTGGGCCAAGGCAGCGGCCTGTACCACCTGTGGACAACTTTCCGCCAGCACCGCGAACTCGTCCCCACCGAGGCGCGCCAGGGTCACACCGGGGCCGAACAGCCCCTTAAGTCGCTCGCCCACGGCCTTGAGCAATTGGTCGCCGACGTTATGACCAAGGCTGTCATTGATAATCTTGAAGTGGTCCAGGTCCAGCAATAGCAAGGCACAGCCGCGTTTGTGCACTTGCGCCGAGGCCAGCGCCTGCTCGGCGCGGTCAGTGAACAGCAAGCGGTTGGGCAAGTCGGTAAGTGGGTCATGATGGGCGAGGTGCGCCAACTCGTGCTCGGAGTCCTTGATCGCGCTGATATCGGAAAACACTGCGACGTAATGGCTGACCTTGCCCTGGTCGTCGTGGACAACGCGGATGGTTTGCCACTGTGGGTAAATTTCACCGCTTTTGCGCCGGTTCCAGATTTCGCCGCTCCATTCGCCCGTGCACTCGAGGGCCTGGAACATCTTCTGGTAAAAGCTCGACGAATGGCGCCCGGACTTGAACAGGCTCGGCCGCTCGCCCATGACGTCTTCGAGGTTATAGCCGGTGATCTCGATAAACGCTCGGTTGACGTGCACGATCAACCCTTGGGTGTCAGTGACCAGCACGCCTTCGCGGGTGCAATCGAACACGGCAGCGGCCTGGCGCAGGCGCTCGCGGTTTTCTTTCAGCGGTTGCTGCAACGGGTGAGCGCCGGCAAAACGGGCGCAAATCAGATAAATAGTCAACGCACTGAGGCTCACCCACACATAGCCACGCACCTCCAGCCAGTGCCCCAACTCCCAAGGGTCATCGAGAAAGTCGATCAATAGATGATGGCTGAGCTGAAGCCACGCAATGGAAACCAGCAGGTATACCAGCCCCACACGCAGGGCACCTCGGTATGAAAACAGCATATGGTCAGTAATCCTTACCAAAAAAACAAAATCGCCCTACAAAGGCTGCGGATTATAGAATAAGAAACATCCAGTCACTCCTATCTGAAAGGGCGGCTGGTTTTCTCTGTAGGCTTAGTGATAATGCGTGAGCTGTTTTTTACTTTATCTGAGGGCCATACAGCCTATGTGGTACAACGGTTTTCTTGACCTGTCAGCCTGGCAACTGGTGGCAGTCACTCTGTTGATGACCCACGTGACCATCGTTGGGGTCACGGTTTATCTGCACCGCTATTCAGCCCATCGCTCCCTGGAGCTCAATGCCGGCCTGAAACACTTCTTCCGCTTCTGGCTGTGGCTGACCACGGCGCAGAACACCCGCGAGTGGACCGCCATCCACCGCAAACACCACGCCAAATGTGAAACCGTCGACGACCCGCACAGCCCGGTCATCAAAGGCCTGTCCACCGTATTGCGCAAAGGTGCCGAGCTGTACCGCGCCGAGGCCGAAAACCCCGAGACGCTGCGCATCTACGGCAAGAACTGCCCGGACGACTGGATCGAACGCAAGATCTACACGCCCTACCCGCTGTTGGGCGTGGCAATCATGGGCGTCATCGACCTGCTGCTGTTCGGCACCATCGGCATCACCATCTGGGCGATTCAGATGATGTGGATTCCGTTCTGGGCCGCCGGCGTGATCAACGGCCTGGGGCATGCCGTAGGCTATCGCAACTTCGAATGCCGTGACGCGGCCACCAACCTGGTGCCGTGGGGCATCATCGTTGGCGGCGAGGAGCTGCACAACAACCACCACACCTACCCTAACTCGGCCAAGCTGTCGGTGAAAAAGTGGGAGTTCGACCTGGGCTGGGCGTGGATCAAAGTGTTCAGCTTCCTGCGCCTGGCTAAAGTGCAGCGTGTAGCGCCTATCGCACACCGTGTCGAAGGCAAAGGGCATCTGGACATGGACACTGCCATGGCGATCCTCAACAACCGCTTCCAGATCATGGCCCAATACCGCAAGTTGGTGATCGGCCCGCTGGTCAAGCAGGAGCTGGGGAAGGTCGATCATTCGGTGCGCCACCAGTTCCATCGTGCCAAGCGCCTGCTGTCGCGAGAAACCAGCTTGCTGGACGACCGCCATCACGTGCGTATCCAGAGCATGCTGGAACACAGCCACGCGCTCACGGTGATCTATGAGAAGCGTCTGGCGTTGCAGCAGATCTGGCTGAAGACCAGTTCCAATGGCCACGACATGCTGGCGGCGATAAAAGAATGGGTGCACGAGGCTGAAGCCAGCGGCATCCAGTCCCTGCGTGATTTTGCCCACCAACTGAAGACCTATTCGCTGCGCCCAGCAGCAGTCTGACCGGGTATTCACGAGCCCGCTCGCAGTGAGCGGGCCTGTTATTGCAATCGGCTTGTTATGACGAGCGGGCCTGCCCCGCGTTGGGCTGCGAAGCAGCCCCAATAAGGCCAGCGCACTCTTCATGACAAACCGCAGTGTCAGGTTTAAGGGCCGCTTCGCGCCCCAACGCCGAGCAAGCCCGCTCGCCACAGAAGCTCGCTCGCCCCATCAAGCTTGCTCTCTACCACCCGCCAACTCGCCAGAGCAATCGGCTTGCCACCGGTTTCTGACGCCATTTCTTAGTCAGCCCGTTCACGGAACTTCACCGCATTTACCCTCTCTCAAAGAACACTTCGCCATCATGGTGACCCCTTGTAGTGACCGCTGCTCCATCCTGCGGCGCGCCCAGAGAGAGTTGTACCGATGGTCCACGAAAAGCCCTACTTGCCCGACGCCCCCCTTGCTGAGCCGACCCGCCCAGCTGCGGCAGCAACCCTGTTGGCGCTCATGCACGCCCAAGGTGAAGTCGAGCGGCTGAGTAAGCGCGAGCAACTGCTCAGTTCACTGCTGGTCAGCGTGAACGCCGTGCTGTGGGCTATCGATTGGGAAACGCGTCGCGTGCTGTATGTGAGCCCGGCCTACGAGCGAGTGTTTGGCCGTTCGGCGGGGTTGCTGTTAGCCGACCATCGTGAATGGCGCAACAGCATTCACCCCGAAGACCTCGACTACGCTCAATACAGCCTCGCCCGTGTGCTGGAGCAAGGCGCCGTGGAGGACCGCGAGTACCGCATCATCACCGCTGATGGGCAGATTCGCTGGCTCAGCGACAAGTGCTATATCAATCATCAGGTCGAGCCCGGTAAGCCAGTGATCGTGGTCGGCATGGCCGAAGACATCACCGAAAAGAAACAGATGGCGTTGGAGCTGCATCGCCTCGCCACCACCGACGTACTGACCCAAAGCAGCAACCGCAGGCACTTTTTCGAATGCGCCAACCAGGCCTTTGACAGCGCTTGCGCCCAGGGTGTGCCGCTGGCATTCCTATTGCTCGACATCGATGACTTCAAGGACGTCAACGACACCTACGGCCATCTGGAGGGCGATCAGGTGTTACGGCGTATCGCCGAGAGCGGTCGCGGTGTATTGCGCCGTGGCGACCTGTTTGGGCGCATTGGCGGCGAAGAGTTCGCCGCGATACTGCCCGGTTGTGCGCCGCACATGGCATTGCAGGTGGCCGAGCGGTTGGGCAAGGAAATCCAGGCGCTGAGTTTTAGCTATGAAGGCCGGCCATTCAACGTGACCGTCAGCCAAGGCCTGGCCAGCCTGCGCGAAGAAGATTCGACGCTCGATAGCCTGTTCGCACGGGCTGATGCGGCCATGTATGAGGCTAAGCGTCAAGGCAAGAACCGCGTCATAGCGAGTTAGAACTCGGTCAAAAATGTGGGAGCGGCCTTGCTCGCGAATGCGGTGGATCAGTCAATATTTTCGGCGACTGGCAAACCGTATTCGCGAGCAAGCCCGCTCCCACACTTGATCCTCGTTGCCAGCTAGTTTTTGCGCAATCGGGTCAGCTCCGACAACCCAACCCTCAACAACCGCGCAGTCTTGCTCCTCGCCAGCGCCTCAAGCCCTTCGTGCTCGGTCAGTCGCGCCATTTGCGCTGCCAGGTTCATCACCAGCGACTCGCGTGAATACACCCCACCTTCGAGTGAATAGATCGCCGCAATCAACTGGCGCAGCTCCAACGGCAAGCGCCACCGCGTGCGCAATGCCGAACCATAGGCGGCACCAAACGCATCGAGAGACTCACCGATCGCTTCGTCATCCAGCGCTCCGCCGCCCTGGCGCCAGTCTTCCAGGCAACGCAACAACGCCAAATCACCGAGCCGATGCAGGATGCCGGCGCTGTAGCAGCGCTCGTGGTCCAGCTCGAGCATACGCGCCAGGCGGCGGGCGTAGTCGGCAGTGTCCTGGGACAGTTGCCAGTGGCGCTCGGCATAGGCCAGCAGCGCCGGGTCGCCCAGCACCACGTTGTGCTTGAGGGCCAGGCCCAAAATCAGGTTCATGCTCTGCCCGGCCGCGAGTGTGTCCAGTGCGGCCGACAGCGTTTGCACCGGGGTGCCGTGATGACCGGCGCTGTTGGCAGCGGCGATCAGGACAGCGGTAATTTGTGGGTCCGTGCGCACCTGGTCTTCCAGGCGCTTGAGGTCCAAGCCATCCGGCTCCAGGCTGTGTTGCACGGCGGCTTTCACATCGACGCGCAACGGCGCGCCGTCAGAGGCTTCGCGGCGCCGCTCCAGAAACACCGGCAAGGTCATGCCGGGCGCCAGCGGCGGAATTTCGCAATACACGCTTTCGCCTTCGTTAAGCAGCAAGTCTTGCAGGCGCTGGGTCAGGCCTTCCATGTTCAGCGGTTTGGTCAGGTACGCCGTAGGCGCCAGGGGCAAGGCTTCGCGCACGCTGGCGGCATCATTGCGACTGCTCAGCAGAATAAACGGCAGTGAACGGCGCTGCTGGCGCACGCTGCGCAGCAAGCTCAGGCCATCGACGCCCGGCAGTTCCCAGTCCGCGAGGATGAGGTCGTAGGTTTTTTCTCGCAACAGCGTGGCTGCTTGCTGGCCATCAGCACACACATCCAGCCGTGCGTCGCAGCGCACATTCAATAACACTTGCTTGAGCAGGTCCCGCGACCAAGGGTCCGCTTCCGCAATCAACACTCGGGGTACAGCCGGTAAATCAACAGCAGTCATCCAGCACGCTCCATCGGCAATGCTTGCACCTTAGACAATCAAGCCGCCTGCGTACAATGAACACAGCCTGAATGTGCTGCATCGGGCACAAAAAAAACCCGCCGAAGCGGGTTTTTTCTGTCGATCACGTCAATCCGCTTACAGCTCGCAGAAGCACTCTTCGATGATCGCCAGGCCTTTGTCCAACTGCTCGTCCGGCGAGGTCAGCGGGACCAGTACGCGCAACACGTTGCCGTAGGTGCCGCAGGACAGCAAGATCAAGCCCTTGTCACGCGCCTTGGCCACCACGGCGGCGACGGCAGCGGCGTTCGGCTTGTGCTTGTCGCCACCTTCGAACAGCTCGACCGCGATCATGGCGCCCAAGGCACGCACTTCGCCGATCACCGGGTACTTGGCCTGAATGGCTTTCAGGCCGGTCACCAAGCGCTCGCCGACCGCTTTGCAGCGGTCCAGCAGGTGTTCTTCTTCGAACACTTCCATCACCGCCAGCGCCGCCGCGCAAGCGATCGGGCTACCCGCATAAGTGCCACCCAGGCCGCCCGGCGCAATGGCGTCCATGTACTCAGCCTTGCCGCACACACCGGCCAACGGGAAGCCGCCAGCGATGGATTTGGCGAAGGTGGTCAGGTCGGCGGCAACGCCCATCTGTTCCATGGCGAAGAAAGTACCGGTACGGCCAGCGCCGGTTTGTACTTCGTCGGCGATCAGCAGGATGCCGTGCTTGTCGCACAATTCGCGCAAGCGCTTCATGAAGGATTTTGGCGCGACGTAGAAACCGCCTTCGCCCTGCACCGGCTCGATGATGATGGCAGCGATATCACGCGGCTCGGCATCGTTCTTAAAGATGCGTTCGATGCTGGCGATCGAATCGTCGTCGCTCACACCGTGCAGTTCATTCGGGAACAGCGCACGGAACACGCCGCCTGGCATCAGGCCCATGCCCGCCGAGTAAGGCACGACTTTGCCGGTGAGGCCCAGGGTCATCATGGTGCGGCCGTGGTAGGCGCCGGTGAAGGCGATCACACCGGCACGGCCAGTGGCGGCGCGGGCGATTTTCACGGCGTTTTCGACGGCTTCGGAACCGGTGGTGACCAGCAGGGTTTTCTTGGCGAAATCACCTGGGACCTTGGCGTTGATTTTCTCGCACAGCTCCACGTACGGCTCGTAGGCCAGGACCTGAAAGCAGGTGTGAGTCAGCTTGTTCAACTGCGCGGTCACGGCGGCGATGATTTTCGGGTGCACGTGGCCGGTGTTCAGCACGGCGATACCGCCGGCGAAGTCGATGAACTCGCGACCTTCAACGTCGGTCACGGTGGCGTTCTTTGCCGACTCGGCGAAGATTGGGTGAATCTGGCCAACACCGCGTGGTACAGCAGCTTCGCGGCGTTTCATCAGGGATGCGTTGGTCTTGCTCATAAAGTCCTCATTCGCCACTCATCGGGTGGCGTGGTCCAAGGAATACGTGGCGGGGAGGCAACTACGGCAGCATGCGATGATCGACTGCCACAGCTTTCCCGGCCACTACGAATAACGGTTTGAAACACGCAAAGGGACAGCGCTCTCGTGCCCTCTGCGTTTAGTGCATTCTCACGCCTGGCTTAGATGCCCAGGCAGAGGTATTTGATTTCCAGGTAATCCTCGATCCCGTACTTGGAGCCCTCACGGCCCAGGCCCGAGGCCTTGATGCCGCCGAACGGCGCCACTTCATTGGAGATCAACCCGGTGTTGACGCCAACCATGCCGTATTCCAGGGCTTCAGCCACACGGAACACACGGCCCAGGTCGCGGGCGTAAAAGTAGGAAGCCAGGCCGAACTCGGTGTCGTTGGACATGGCGATCACTTCGGCTTCGTCTTTGAAGCGGAACAGCGGCGCCAGTGGGCCGAAGGTTTCTTCCTTGGCCACCGCAGCGTCTTTCGGCACGTTGACCAGGATGGTCGGCTCAAAGAAGTTACCTTCCATGACCTTGCCACCGGCCAACAGCTTGGCGCCTTTGCTCAGGGCATCAGCGATGTGCTCCTGAACCTTGGCCACAGCTTTTTCGTCGATCAGCGGGCCGGTGGTGGTGCCTTCTTCCAGACCGTTGCCGATCTTGAGTTTGGCCACGGCCACTTTGAGTTTCTCGGCGAAGGCGTCGTACACCGAATCCTGGATGTACAGACGGTTGGCGCAGACGCAGGTCTGGCCGTTGTTACGGTATTTGGAAATGATCGCGCCTTCGACGGCCTTATCCAGGTCCGCATCGTCGAACACGATAAACGGCGCGTTGCCGCCCAGCTCCAGGGAGACTTTCTTGATGTCCTTGGCGCATTCGGCCATCAACTGGCGACCGATTTCGGTGGAGCCGGTGAAGGACAATTTACGCACGATCGGGTTGCTGGTCAGCTCGCTGCCGATATCGCCAGCGCTGCCGGAGACCACGCTGAACACGCCTTTAGGGATGCCGGCACGCTGCGCCAGTTCAGCCAGGGCGAACGCCGAGAACGGGGTTTGCGACGCTGGCTTGAGCACCATGGTGCAACCGGCGGCCAGGGCCGGGCCGGCTTTGCGGGTGATCATGGCGGCCGGGAAGTTCCACGGCGTGATGGCGGCGGTAACGCCGATTGGCTGCTTGATCACGATCAGACGCTTGTCCGGCTGGTGGCCGGGAATCACATCACCGTAGACGCGCTTGGCTTCTTCGGCGAACCACTCGATAAACGAGGCGGCGTAAACGATTTCGCCTTTGGCTTCGGCCAGCGGCTTGCCTTGTTCCAAGGTCATCAGGCGAGCCAGGTCGTCCTGGTTCTCGATGATCAGCTCGAACCAGCGGCGCAGCTTGTTGGCGCGGTCCTTGGCGGTGAGTGCACGCCAGGCCGGCAGGGCCTTGTCGGCGGCTTCGATGGCGCGGCGGGTTTCAGCCGCGCCCATCTTCGGCACGGTACCGAGAATTTCGCCCGTGGCGGGGTTGTTAACCTTGATGGTTTGACCGTTGTCCGCATCCACCCAAGCGCCATCGATAAAGGCTTGCTGGCGGAACAACTGGGTATCTTTGAGCTGCATGTCGGCTTTCCTTAACAGCACCGCGCGCACGCGGAGCGAATTAGAGTTGTTGAAAGGCGCCTTGTGGGCTGCCGTCAGGGAAATCAGCCCCAGCGCGCGGAGAAAGTGAAAGAGCGCACGGGAGACAGAGCGTTTGAAATCTCAAACGAATCCTAGGATCAATGGGGGTACAGGGCAATAGTCTGTTCGAAAAAAAGAACGAAAACGGCGCATTTGACCCATCTTTCAGATCAAACGACAACACCCCCTTCGCCTTGCGGGCGACGGGGGTGTTGAGGGCTGCGGTCGCGACTTAAGATTGGAACGATTTGAGGATCGTCAACAGACTGGTCAGGTTGTCGGCCACGCCGCCCTGGGCGACTTTTTCGGTGGCGGCGGCGCCAGCGGTGGTGTCGACGCTGTAGATCTGCATCACGCCCTGGTTGGTAGCGGCCTGCGCCAGGGTGTTTTGCTGCTGCTGGGCCGAGACCGAGTTCTGGAACAGGATCGCCGTGGCCTGACCCATGGATTGGTAAATGGTGCTCATCGCCATCGCAGGCGACTCGGCCACGACCTTGACGTTGGTTTGGGTGACGGCATCGGTGATTTGCGGGCTGACTGTGCTCATGGTTGGAACTCCTGGGTTGAGAAAGAACAACATCCGTTATCGCTCAGTGCTTAAGCCTGAAAAGACTTGAGCACGGTCAACAGGCTGGTGAGGTTATCCGACACGCCGCCTTGGGCGACTTTTTCGGTAGCCGCGGCACCGGCCGTGGTATCGACACTGTAAATCTGCATCACGCCCTGATTGGTGGCCGCCTGGGCCAGGGTGTTTTGCTGCTGCTGGGCCGACACAGCGTTCTGGAACAGAATCGCCGTGGCCTGCGCCATTGATTGGTAAATGGTGCTCATCGCCATCGCTGGCGACTCGGCCACCACTTTGACGTTGGTCTGGGTGACCGCGTCGGTGATTTGCTCGTTAACAAATGCCATGATCAATTTCCTTATTTAGTACACGGTGCATTCCGTGTTCATGAATGAACGTTGCCAAACAAGCGCTGTGAAACATGCGGGTTCAAGGTTTCGCAGCAGGGCCCAACGCCGCTTCAATCTGCGTGATCAAGCCTTGGATCAGTGCCTGCACTTGCTTGCGTTGCGCGTCCTTGTCCGGGGCCGCGCCGTCCAACACTTGGCGTAGCGCCGCCTCACGCTGATCGGCGGCGGCTTTGAACGCTTGCTCATTGGCCTTCGACTGCTCAAGCACTTGGGTGGCGCGCTTGAGGGTTTCATCGACGATGGCTTGTGGCGTTCCGGCGAAGATCTGCGGGTTGCGCAGCATCGCTTCGAGCCGTTGGCGATCAGCGGTGGACAACACCGACGGTTTGGCTGGGGCCGTCATTTCAACCTCCTCGGGCAGTACGTTGCCGGCGAAAGGGCCGCTAAAGCCGCACCTCGACGTTGTCCTGCCAGAAGCCCGCGAAGTAGAAATACGCCGAGGCATCACAGAACGTCGCCAACTCCGCAGGCGTAATCGCGCTGGGTTGGTTGCCGAAAATAGCCGGCGGTGGCGGCAACAGGTTGGCCGAGTTATAGAGGTTGCCCACTTCATAGCAGTTGGCCGCGAACTGCGAACAGAACGAGCTGCTGCCAATCGCCACCGACTCGTTGATGCGTTCGACGAGGCTGGTGTTGGAGGTCCAACGCCGGAACGCAGAAATCATCGCGTTCCACACGCTGTAACGGCCACGGATATCGCCGCTGATCTTGTCGAAATAGAACTGCTTGGCCGCCAGGGCTGCCGCTTCGCCCATATCACGGCTCACGCAAGAAAAGACCATTGCCGAGCGCGGCGGCTTTTCGATGCTGAGGTCGGTCAGCGACAGCCCCTCACCCACGCTTTCAATCACCAGGGTGTCGCTCACCGCAATCGCCGGATGCACCACATTCAAGTACGTCGTGTCCTGGGAAAACACCTTGGCCTTGACCAACTGGCCCGCGCGAATAAACGCCCGTGTCGCGCTATCGTCCTCTTGCTTCACCGAAAAAATAATATCTCCAGGCTGCATGATGTCGCTCCTCACTTAAGAAAAGTTGCTTTCAAGTTGCTGTTGCATCGCTCCAGAAGAACGCTGGAGCGCTATGCTCGGTTCAGGCCGCTGGCGCAGCCCGGTTGGCCAAGGTGTCGGCGTACTTGGCGATGCTCTGGTCAATCTTGTCGATCGCCACGCTGGCCGCTTCGGCTTCCATTGCACCGGCGGCGGCGGCCACAGCGGCAGCGGCGCCCACCAGCAGGTCGGTGGCCAACGCGCCCAGTGCGTCCTCGGCGGCGGCAGGCAATTTGTTGTTGACGATGTTCTCGGTCATTTGCTGGAGCAGCACGGCCTGGGCCGCCAGCGCGATCTTGCTGACGCCGTCGAAATACCCCGCCGCCGCCTGAGCCACCAGCCCCGCCGCCTGGCTGATCATCATGTCGGCCGGCACCGCAATCTGCGCCGGTGCATAGGCGAAGTTCTGTGCATTGGTGAACTGCACCGCCTGGACAATCTGACTGTTGAGGGCCGCTGTGCTGTCGGCCGACGGCGTACTCACCTGGTTGAGCAGATGCTCGTTCATGCGCGCCATGACGGAGCGCGGTGCCGGGCCCGCAGGTGCGGGAGGGTCGGCGGCCGGGGCGGCTTGTGCTGAGGCAGGTTTCTTTCTGCTGAACCACGACATAATGGATCTCCCCAGGCCTCAGCCCTTCTCGCCAATCTGCATGATCAGCGCCACGGCCTTGGAGATCACGGCATTGGAAATCTGGTTCATCGCCTGTTGGCTGTTGACCGCGTTCTGCAACGACAGGCCCGCCGCGCTACTGGCCACCTGATACAGCGACGCAATGGCCTGGGCCGGCGCCTCCGCCACCACCTTGACGTTGGTTTGGGTTACCGCGTCGGTGATCTGGCTGTTGACCTCTGTCATACATCTCTCCTTGATGGCATTCACCCAGGCATGGGCGGGGATGGCGGCGGCGTGACGCGCTCATACAACTAGAACGCCCCACGCCAGCCTCTGTGAATCCAACTCAGCGCAAGGCACTGCGCAGCAGTTGCACACGCTTGCGCACCAGAGGCAGCTTGACCTGCAGTTCGGCGGCGATTTGCGGGTAAGGCAGGTCGTCGACAAAACGCATCTCAAACAAACGCTGCTGCAAGATCGGTAACTGCGCCACATGCGCCTCGATATGCTCCAGGCGCTCATAACACTCCACCCGCTCCAGCACCGAAGCGCAGGGGGCGGCGAGTACGGCAAGGTGATCGTGCTCAAGATCGATCGAATGATCGAACAGCCGCCCCTCGCGCTTGCTGCGCCGTAGGCTGTCGAGAAACACATGGTCGAGTACCAGAAACAGAAACCCCTCAGGGTCGCGAATGCGTTCCGGCGAGCGCCGAAAAAACAGCAGGGCTTTGATGGCCGTAGCCGATAACCACTCCTGGCCTTGGTCCTGATTGCCCTTGGCACGCCGCAGGGCGCGGCGCTTAAGCTCGCCTTGGACTGCACGCCAACTCGCTTCGAACAAGCGGTCATCCGCGCCCCACTGATCCTTGAACTGAACAGTCACCCCCATCGCAAGCACTCCTGTGCATCCTGAATGAAGGGCCAGTCTGCGAGGACTCGACAGGGTCGCGCTGTTACCTGGGGAACACTGGCACGACTAATTCAAGGCAAATGCCTTGCGCCGCAAATGCTCGAGATCGTTGATCACCATCCGTTCCAAACTGCCGCTGATCAGGCCACTGCGGCGCCACAA
Organism: Pseudomonas antarctica; assembly: GCF_900624995.1. Lineage (GTDB taxonomy): Bacteria > Pseudomonadota > Gammaproteobacteria > Pseudomonadales > Pseudomonadaceae > Aquipseudomonas > Aquipseudomonas antarctica. The sequence goes on along the minus strand of NZ_UYXQ01000008.1, from coordinate 1,084 downwards.
TTGCAGTTGAACATTGAGCTTAGGGCGACTGGTGTTGAGCATAGACGCCAACACCCCCTGACTACCGGGCAATGACACGCAGGGCATCGCAAGAGCCCGGTCGATATCGCCCACATTGGCCAACAGGAACCGCGCCAGCCGCGACTCCAGCCGGTGCAGGCACACCAACTCCAGCAACTCGATGGCATGGAGCAAACGCATCATCATCAGCATCAACAAACGCCGCAGAAACACCGGCTCCTCAAATAGCCGTGCAAAATGTCGGCGTCCTAGTTGCAGCAAGCGAGTCGGGCTGCTGGCGAAGGTCGAAGACTCGCGACCATGGCCCTTGATCAACGCTGTCTCCCCCACCACCTGCCCGGCGCCCGTACAGCCGATGATCTGCTCCCGGCCATCCGGCCCGTGCACCACCGAATAAATCCCGCCCTCCACCACCAGGGCAAAAAACTCGAGCGTGTCGTCCTTGAAATAGAGCAGTTCACGATCCTCCAACGTGCGCTCCACCATATGGGTGGCGACGTAGCGCAAGAGGGGCTCCGGCATACCTCGAAACAGATCGGAGCGGGCAAGCAGGGTTTGTTTCAGCGGGAGATCGAGCATCACGGTTCCTTTGGAATGCATGCGTTCACCTGGCCAGGGGAGGAGAATTGCGGCGTGACAGCGGTGCTAAAGCCACAAGAGCAAAGCAAACAAAAGGACGTACGGTGCAGCGAGTTGTGAAAGGCCCTGGCAAATAGCCACTTTTTTGGTAACACAGCCTACGATAGTCAGCGAAAACGCCAGAATGGACGCACCTGGCCGACATGGGTATGATGTCGCCCGCACAAGCATCCGTAGCTCAGCTGGATAGAGTACTGCCCTCCGAAGGCAGGGGTCGTGGGTTCGAATCCCGCCGGGTGCACCAGACACAGATGAAAAAGCCCCAGGTCGAAAGGCCTGGGGCTTTTTTGTGGGTGTTGTCTCGTCCTGAATAAGGTTTACACCTTCTGGCTTCTTATCAGGAGGGTGCAATGGATACGGGCGCAAAACGTAGTCAGCGCGATTACACGCTGACTTTTAAATTGTCGGTTGTCGACCAAGTAGA
>NZ_UYXQ01000007.1 GCF_900624995.1 Pseudomonas antarctica | reverse complement strand
CCTTATCGGCGCTTTGGTGAAGGGGTGGGGCGAAGTCTCCCACGGTCTGTACTGGCTAGAGTCAGATGCTGGCTTTTAGTCCCACCACCCCAACAAGTCTAACCATACAAGCGGGCTTGCTCGCGAAGGCATCAACTCGGTGTACTTGATGGACCGAGGTGTCTGCATCGCAGGCAAGCCAGCTCCCACATTTGATTGAGTTTCAGCCTCTAAGATCAGGTCGTCTGTCAGGCCGCCTCGACTTGCTTTTGATCTAACCACTCAGGTCGGCTACTAGGCCGCCGTGCTCTTGCTTTTGATCTTGATCTTAGGCGCCCCGTTAAACCACGCTGGCCGAACGCAGGCTTTGGAGCGTGGGTAAACCGGCAGGACGCCGGTTTAGCCGCGATGGGCCAAGGATGGCCCATCGCGGCGGCCCACGGTCCAAAGCCTGCGTGAGGGCACACCGAGCCTAGGCGAGGTGCCGAGTGGTGGGGCAAGAGCGTTTTGGTTACTTTTGCGCTCTTTCAAAAGTGACCCGCTGTAAGAGCGGAACCCATATCAGCCATCACCCAAATAACGGATATGCACCCAGCGCCCCCGAGACAACCAAAGCATTCAACCCATAAAAAGATGTGTAGATACCTATGCCGCGATGAGGCCAACCCAACCACCACAAAACCCACACCCATAAAAAAGCCCCGAACCAGTCGGGGCTTTTTCATTTACCGCAAAGGCTTAGCGCGGAAACGCAGGCGGGTTAACCCCAGCCATGTCTTCCATCACGCGAACCACCTGGCAGCTGTAGCCGAACTCGTTGTCGTACCACACGTACAGTACAACGCGGTTGTCCTGGGTGATGGTGGCCTCAGCATCCACCACGCCTGCGTGGCGCGAGCCGACGAAGTCGGTGGACACCACTTCCTGCGAGTTAACGAAGTCGATCTGCTTATGCAGGTCAGAGTGCAGCGCCATGTAGCGCAGGTACTCGTTCATTTCTTCGCGGGTGGCGGCTTTCTCAAGGTTCAGGTTGAGAATGGCCATCGACACGTTTGGCGTTGGAACACGGATCGCGTTACCGGTCAGCTTGCCGGCCAGCTCAGGCAGGGCCTTGGCAGCAGCGGTGGCAGCGCCGGTCTCGGTGATGACCATGTTCAGCGCGGCGCTACGACCACGGCGATCGCCTTTGTGGAAGTTGTCGATCAGGTTCTGGTCGTTGGTGTACGAGTGAACCGTTTCGACGTGGCCGTTAACGATACCGAACTTGTCATTCACCGCTTTGAGCACCGGCACGATGGCGTTGGTGGTGCAGGAAGCGGCGGACACGATCTTGTCGTCAGCCGTGATTTCAGTGTGGTTGATACCGTGAACGATGTTCTTCAGCTTGCCCTTGCCAGGCGCAGTCAGGACAACGCGGTCGATACCCGGGCAAGCCAAGTGCTGGCCCAGGCCCTCGGCATCACGCCATACGCCGGTGTTGTCCACCAGCAGGGCGTCCTTGATGCCGTACTGGGTGTAATCCACCTCAGCCGGGTTCTTCGCGTAGATCACCTGGATCAGGTTACCGTTGGCAGTGATGGTGTTGTTTTCTTCGTCGATGACGATGGTGCCGTTGAACGGACCGTGTACCGAGTCGCGGCGCAGCAGGCTGGCGCGTTTGGTCAGGTCGTTTTCGGCGCCTTTGCGCACGACGATGGCACGCAGGCGCAGGCCGTCGCCGCCACCGGTTTTTTCGATCAGGATGCGCGCCAGCAGGCGGCCGATACGACCGAAGCCGTACAGCACAACGTCGGTGCCTTTACGGGCAGCAGCGTTTTGCTGGCCAACTACATCGGCCATTTCTTCACGCACGAACTGCTCGGCGCTGCGGCCGGCACCTTCTTTGCGGAATTTGTAAGCCAACTTGCCCAGGTCTACCGAGGCCGCGCCGAGCTTGAGCTCGCTCATGGCTTTGAGCAGAGGGAATGTTTCGTGGACGGAGAGTTCGCTGTCGTCGGCAGAACGATGGCGAGCAAAGCGATGCGCCTTGAGAATCGCGATGACTGATTGGTTGATCAGGCTGCGGCCATAGATCGAGCTCACCACATTGTTATTGCGGTACAGCTGACCGATAAGCGGAATCATCGCTTCAGCGAGCGCTTCACGGTCGATCCATTCACCAAGACACTGGTCGGGCTTCTGAGTCACGGGAACCTTCCACATGTAGGGGCAGAAAAAAGGGGCTACATTATGCCGCCCGGCCTGCCTCGGAGCAATGCGCGTCAGGCAACAAAAAGTGCTTGCGAAAAAATCACACCCCGCTGCAGCCCAGTAAATACGCGGGTTCCAGAAGGCCGCTCGTTGAGCATCAACCCCGACTTGTCCGTAACCCTCCGAAACATCTGCACAAAATGGCACTACATATTGAGTCAAAACACGCCATTGTTTGTCTTAGCCACTACATTTCCTACAAACCGTAATAGGCTCAGTCAGCAACTGACAGGCGGCACCTGGGGCCGTTACAATTACCGACTTTGTCGCAACGCTTGGAGCTCAACCTTCCGTGCCCGTTCTGCGTCTACCGCTTCTCCCTGCCGCGGCAGGTAAACAGCACTGGGGCAACCTGCCCGGTGCCGCCCTGAGCCTGGCCATTGCCGAGGCTGCCAGCGCAGCCAAGCGCTTTACCCTGCTGCTCACCGCCGACAGCCAAAGCGCCGAGCGGCTGGAGCAGGAGCTGAGCTTCTTCGCCCCCGATTTGCCGGTGCTGCATTTTCCCGACTGGGAAACCCTGCCCTACGACCTGTTCTCGCCGCACCAGGACATCATTTCCCAGCGCATCGCCAGCCTGTACCGCTTGCCGGAACTGGCCCACGGCGTGCTGGTGGTGCCGATCACCACGGCCCTGCATCGCCTGGCACCGACCAAGTTCCTGCTGGGCAGCAGCCTGGTGCTGGATGTCGGCCAGAAGCTCGACGTGGAGCAAATGCGCACGCGCCTTGAGGCCAGCGGCTACCGCTGCGTCGACACGGTGTACGAACACGGCGAGTTCGCCGTGCGCGGGGCGTTAATCGACCTGTTCCCGATGGGCAGCAAACTGCCGTACCGCATCGACCTGTTCGATGACGAAATCGAAACGCTGCGCACCTTCGACCCGGACAACCAACGCTCCATTGATAAAGTGGACTCGATCAAGCTGCTGCCAGCACGGGAATTCCCGCTGCAAAAAGACGCGGTCACGCGTTTCAAGGCACGCTTTCGCGAACGCTTCGACGTGGACTTCCGCCGCTGCCCGATCTTTCAAGACTTGAGCAGCGGAATTACACCGGCCGGTATCGAGTACTACCTGCCGCTGTTCTTCGACGAAACCTCCACGCTGTTCGACTACCTGCCCCAGGACACCCAAGTGTTCTCGCTGCCGGGTATCGAGCAAGCAGCGGAGAACTTCTGGAACGATGTGCGTAATCGCTATGAAGAACGCCGCGTTGATCCGTCCAGGCCTTTATTGCCGCCTGCCGAACTGTTCCTGCCGGTGGAAGACTGCTTCGCCCGCCTGAAAAATTGGCCACGCGTAGTCGCCAGCCAACAGGACGTGGACGCCGGCAGCGGCCGCGAACGCTTCCCGGCAGGCACACTGCCGGACTTGGCGATCCAGGCCAAAGCCACGCAACCGCTGGAAGCGTTGTCCAACTTCCTCGGCGACTTCCCTGGCCGCGTGCTGTTTACCGCCGAATCCGCCGGCCGCCGCGAAGTGCTGCTGGAGTTGCTGGAACGCCTGAAGCTGCGCCCGAAAACCGTCGACAGCTGGCCGGATTTTGTCGCCAGCAAAGAGCGCCTGGCGATCACCATTGCGCCGCTGGACGAAGGCTTGTTGCTGGATGACCCGGCCTTGGCGCTGATCGCCGAGAGCCCGCTGTTCGGCCAACGCGTGATGCAGCGCCGTCGCCGTGAAAAACGCGCGGACGCCAACAACGACGCGGTGATCAAGAACCTGACCGAGCTGCGCGAAGGCGCGCCGGTGGTGCATATCGACCACGGCGTGGGCCGCTACTTGGGCCTGCAAACCCTGGAGATCGACAACCAGGCCGCCGAATTCCTCACCATGGAATACGCTGAGGGCGCCAAGCTCTACGTGCCGGTGGCCAGCCTGCACTTGATCGCACGCTACACCGGCAGCGACGACGCCCTGGCGCCGTTGCACCGCCTGGGCTCCGAGACCTGGCAGAAAGCCAAGCGCAAAGCCGCCGAGCAGGTGCGCGACGTCGCCGCCGAATTGCTCGACATCTATGCACGCCGCGCAGCCCGCGAGGGTTACGCCTTCGCTGACCCGAAAGCCGACTACGCCACGTTCAGCGCCGGCTTCGCCTTTGAAGAAACCCCGGACCAGCAAACCACCATCGAAGCGGTGCGCGCTGACATGCTCGCACCCAAGCCGATGGACCGCCTGGTGTGCGGCGACGTGGGCTTCGGCAAGACCGAAGTGGCCATGCGCGCCGCCTTTATCGCGGTGCATGGCGGCAAGCAGGTGGCAATTCTGGTGCCGACCACCCTGCTCACCCAACAGCATTACAACAGCTTCCGCGACCGCTTCGCCGACTGGCCGGTGAGCGTAGAAGTGATGAGCCGCTTCAAATCAGCCAAGGAAGTGAATGCCGCCGTCGCCGACTTGGCGGAAGGTAAAATCGACATCGTGATCGGCACCCACAAGCTGTTGTCGGACGATGTGAAGATCAAAAACCTCGGGCTGGTGATCATCGACGAAGAACACCGCTTCGGAGTGCGCCAGAAAGAACAGCTGAAAAACCTGCGCAGTGAAGTCGACATTCTTACCCTCACCGCCACGCCAATTCCGCGCACGCTGAACATGGCCGTGTCAGGCATGCGCGACCTGTCGATCATCGCCACGCCGCCGGCGCGACGCTTGTCGGTGCGCACCTTCGTGATGGAGCAGAACAAAAGCACGGTCAAGGAAGCGCTGCTGCGTGAACTGCTGCGCGGCGGTCAGGTGTACTACCTGCACAACGACGTGAAGACCATCGAGAAATGCGCCGCCGACCTCGCCGAACTGGTGCCGGAAGCACGTATCGCCATCGGCCACGGGCAGATGCGCGAGCGCGAACTCGAACAGGTAATGAGCGACTTCTACCACAAGCGCTTCAACGTGCTGATCGCCTCGACCATCATCGAGACCGGCATCGACGTGCCAAGCGCCAACACCATCATCATCGAGCGCGCCGACAAGTTCGGCCTGGCGCAACTGCACCAATTGCGCGGCCGGGTTGGGCGTAGTCACCACCAAGCCTATGCCTACTTGCTGACGCCACCGCGCCAGCAAATTACCGGCGACGCTGAAAAGCGCCTGGAAGCCATCGCCAACACCCAGGACCTCGGTGCCGGTTTTGTACTGGCCACCAACGACTTGGAAATCCGTGGCGCCGGCGAACTGCTCGGCGACGGCCAGAGCGGGCAGATCCAAGCGGTGGGTTTTACCCTGTATATGGAGATGCTTGAGCGCGCGGTTAAGGCCATCCGCAAAGGCGAACAACCGAACCTTGATCAACCCTTGGGTGGCGGCCCGGAAATCAACCTGCGCTTGCCAGCGTTGATTCCCGAAGACTACCTGCCGGACGTGCACGCGCGGCTGATCCTGTACAAGCGCATTGCCTCGGCCCCCGACGAAGAAGGCCTCAAGGACCTGCAAGTGGAGATGATCGACCGCTTCGGCTTGTTGCCGGAGCCGACCAAGAACCTGGTGCGTCTGACCCTGCTTAAATTGCAGGCCGAGCAGTTGGGCATCAAGAAAGTCGACGCCGGGCCACAAGGCGGACGTATCGAGTTCGAAGCGCAAACCCCGGTTGACCCACTGGTGCTGATCAAGCTGATTCAGGGCCAGCCCAACCGCTACAAGTTCGAAGGGGCTACGCTGTTCAAATTCATGGTGCCGATGGAACGTGCCGAAGAACGCTTTAATACATTAGAGGCGCTGTTTGAGCGCCTCATCCCGAAATCTGCTTGAAGGACGCCCCAATGCGCCTGTTCCGCATTTTGAGCTTGTTGTTGGTGGTCGTTGCTCCTTCGGCGTTTGCCGACAGCCCGTACTTGGTGGAAATGATTCTGGTGCGCCAGAACGCAGAGCCGGTGATCAATAGCCGCGCCGCGCCGGAAAACTGGGACGCCAGAGCACCACGGCTGCCGGCAGACAAAATGAGCCCGCCGCGGCTGAGCAACATCGTCGACAAACTCAGTGCCGACAATAGCTATACCGTGCTGCTGCACCGCGCCTGGGACCAGAACCTGGGCGAGCAGCCGGTAAAGCTGGCTATTACCGACGGCCAGGAGCAATTTGGCCAGTTCCCCATCGAAGGCACGCTGAACCTGCAACTGGGGCGCTTTACCGATATCGACGCAGACTTCTGGATCAACCAGTTCGGTGCCAACGGCAGCGTCATTGCCAGCGAACACCTGAGCCAGCAAGACGTGCGCACCAAGAACAACCAGCTCAACTACCTCGACGGCGGCCACTTGGCGCTGCTGATCAAGATCACTTCGCTGACTGCCAAACCACCCAGCGCGCCACCGCCCGACATTCAGGACTGATCCAGCGCCATGCCCCTGACGTCGTCGTTGACCAAACCCCTGGCCCCTTCGTGGGCCAATCGCTTTAAAGAGCAAAGCCTTGAGCGCGGGCGGCGCTACGCCCTGGAAAATCGCGTGCGCATCGTCGAGTCCGGCGACAGCACCATCATTGCCAGTTGCGAAGGCTCGGGCGGCAACGTTTACCGGCAGACCATCTCGCTGCGTGAATCGGCCAAAGGCATGCTGATTCTGGTGGACAGCCGCTGCACGTGCCCGGTGCACACCAACTGCAAACACATCGCGGCGGTGCTGCTCAAGGTCCAGGAAACCCTGGCCTACCCGGCAGCCGCCCAGGATGCCGAACTGCTGGAAAAACTCCAGGCCGTACTGGATAACCGCGTGGTACTGCCCCAAGTGGTGATGGAGGACGTGCGACCGGTGCCACGCCTGTGGCTGGCGAGTGTCGAGTTCAGCGCGTTTGAACCGCGCAATGGCAAGATGCAGCGCTACATCCAGCACCGTGCGGCGCTGTCGTTCAACTACCTGGGCAACTATGTCAGCGGGCAAAAGAACGCCGATATTATCGTGCGCCAAGAGACCCAGAGCCTGCGCATCAAACGCCACCCGGAGCTGGAGCAGCCGTATCGCGAGCAACTGCGCCTGCTCGGCTTCAAGATCGCCACGCGCCAGAGCAAAGCGCTGCCGGAGAGTGCCGGCGAACTGTTCGAGATGGTCAATGACAGCGCCTGGCTGAACTTCACCCTCAACGCATCGCCAACCTTGCGCGCCGAGGGCTGGGAGCTGCAAATCGATGAGGACTTCGGCTTCGACTTGAGTGCCGTTGATGACTGGTACGCCACCGTCGATGAAGGCCCGGAGCGCGACTGGTTTGATCTGGAACTGGGGATCATTGTCAACGGCGAGCGGCTGAGCCTGTTGCCGATCCTGCTCAACCTGATGCGTTCGCACACCGAGATCCTCAACCCGGAAAAACTCGCCCGGCGCCGCGATGACGAGCTGATTCTGGTGAATATCCCTGGCCTGCCCAACGGTCACGGCCCGCTGCAAGTGGCGCTGCCTTATGGGCGATTGAAACCAGTGCTGGCCACCCTTGGCGAGTTTTACTTGCAGGAGCCCGGCAACACCACATTGCGCCTGGCCAAAGCCGATGCGATTCGCCTCAACCCGCTGGAAGACTTGCCGCTGCAATGGGAAGGCGGCGACAAGATCCGCAACTTCGCCCAACGCCTGCGCGACATCAAGGACTTCACCTGCGTGGCGCCCGAAGGCTTGAACGCGACCTTACGCCCGTATCAGCTCGAAGGCCTGAGCTGGATGCAGTCGCTGCGCCAGCTCGACGTGGGCGGAATTCTTGCGGATGACATGGGCCTGGGCAAAACCTTGCAGACCTTGGCGCATATTCTCAGTGAAAAAATCGCCGGGCGCCTGGATCGGCCGTGCATGGTGGTAATGCCCACCAGCCTGATCCCCAACTGGCTCGACGAAGCGGCGCACTTTACGCCGCAACTTAAAGTGCTGGCGCTGTATGGCGCGACGCGCAAGAAACATTTCCAGAGCTTGCAGGACTATGACCTGCTGCTGACCACCTACGCGCTGCTGCCCAAAGACATCGAACAACTCGCCGCCCTGCCCTTGCACGTGCTGATCCTCGATGAAGCGCAGTACATCAAGAACCCCAACAGCAAGGCCGCCCAGGCCGCGCGCGAGCTGAATGCACGTCAGCGCCTGTGCCTGAGCGGTACGCCACTGGAAAACCACCTGGGCGAGCTGTGGTCGCTGTTCCACTTCCTGCTGCCGGGCTGGCTGGGCGACGTGAAAAGCTTCAACCGCGATTACCGCGCGCCCATCGAAAAGCGCGCCAGTGATGTGCGATTGCAGCACCTTAACGGTCGGATCAAACCTTTCCTGCTGCGCCGCACCAAGGAACAAGTGGCCACGGAATTGCCGCCCAAAACCGAAATCATCCATTGGGTCGACCTCAACGAGGCACAGCGTGACGTGTACGAAACCATGCGCCTGGCCATGGACAAGAAGGTACGCGACGAGATCACCCGCAAGGGCGTGGCGCGCAGCCAGATCATCATTCTTGAAGCACTGCTCAAACTGCGCCAGGTGTGTTGCGACCTGCGGCTGGTCAACGACGCCACCCTGCCCGCGCGTGGCAGCAGCTCGGGCAAACTCGACAGCCTGATGCAAATGCTCGAGGAGCTGTTTGCCGAAGGGCGCCGGATTCTGCTGTTCTCCCAATTCACCTCGATGCTGAGCCTGATCGAAGCCGAATTGAACAAGCGCGGCGTGGCCTACGCACTGCTGACCGGCCAGACCCGCGACCGGCGCACGCCGGTGAAAGATTTTCAGAGCGGCAAGCTACAGATTTTTCTGATTAGCTTGAAGGCGGGCGGCGTGGGCTTGAACCTGACCGAAGCCGACACGGTGATCCACTATGACCCGTGGTGGAACCCGGCCACGGAAAACCAGGCGACCGACCGGGCTTATCGCATCGGGCAGGAGAAGCCGGTGTTCGTCTACAAGATGATCGCGCGGGGTACGGTGGAGGAGAAAATCCAGCACCTACAGAAGGAAAAGTCCGACCTGGCGGCAGGCGTGCTGGATGGGCGCAAGACGGGGGATTGGCAGTTGGGCAACGAGGATATCGAGGCGTTGTTTGCGCCGCTGCCTAACAAACAAGAGAAGCGTTGACCTTCAGATCGCTATCGCGGGCAAGCCCGCTCCCACCTTTAATCGCGTACATCGCTTGGAATGCGATCGAATGTGGGAGCGGGCTTGCTCGCGAAGGGCGCGCCACGGTTTTCAGCCTGGCAATGGCGCAAACAGCGCCTCAATATCCCGCTGCTCCAGCTTCCACCCGGCACTGGCGCCACCTTCAAGAACCCCATCGGCCAACGCTGCCTTTTCCAACTGTAACGCCTGAATTTTCTCCTCCACGGTGCCGCGCGCAATCATCTTGTACACAAACACCGACTTGTCCTGCCCAATGCGATAAGCCCGGTCGGTTGCCTGGTTCTCCACCGCGGGGTTCCACCATGGGTCGTAATGAATCACCGTGTCAGCTGCCGTCAGGTTCAAGCCCGTACCACCGGCTTTCAGGCTGATCAGGAACAACGGCGTCTTGCCGTCCTGGAAGTCCTTCACCGGCGTGCGTCGGTCAAGGGTGTCACCCGTCAGTATCGAATACCCAATCTCACGCTGCTTCAACTCTTCTTCAATCAGCGCCAGCATCGAAGTGAATTGCGAGAACAGCAAAATCCGTCGCCCTTCACTGAGCAACTCCTCCAGCATCTCCATCAAGCTACCCAGCTTGCCGGTGCCGGCCTTAGCCGCTTTAGAAACCGGGGCAGACTTTACCAGGCGTAAATCGCAACACACCTGGCGCAGTTTGAGCAACGCTTCAAGGATGATGATCTGGCTGCGGGCCACACCGTGGCGGCTGATTTCATCGCGCACCTTTTTATCCATGGCCACACGTACGGTTTCGTACACATCCCGTTGCGCATCATTCAACGCCACCCAATGAATAATTTCAGTCTTGGGCGGCAACTCAGTGGCAACCTGCTCCTTCTTGCGACGTAACAGAAAAGGTTTGATACGCGCTGTGAGGTGCTGCATACGATGTGCATTCGCGTGCTTTTCGATGGGCGTGCGGTAATCCCGGTTGAAGGTTTTGCTGTCGCCCAGCCATCCCGGCAGCAGAAAATGAAACAGCGACCACAGTTCGCCCAAGTGGTTTTCCAGCGGCGTGCCTGAAAGACACAGACGTTGATCGGCCTCTAATTGCCGGGCAGCCTGGGCGGCCTTGCTGTTGGGGTTCTTGATGTTTTGCGCTTCGTCGAGGATCAGCATGCTCCAGCGTTTGGGCTGCAAGACGTCAAGATCGCGTGGCAACAACGCGTACGTGGTGAGCACCAGATCGTAATCGCCCAAACGTGTGAAATCGCTCTGGCGTTGCGCACCATGCAGGGCCAGCACCTTGAGCTGTGGGGTAAAACGCGCGGCTTCATCCAACCAATTAGGGATCAGGCTGGTGGGCATCACCACCAGCGCAGGGGTTTGCAATCGGCCGGCCTGCTTTTCACAGAGTAGATGCGCCAAGGCTTGCAAGGTTTTGCCCAGCCCCATGTCATCGCCAAGAATCCCGCCGACGCCCAGCTCTCGCAGGGTTTGCATCCAATTCAGGCCTTCGAGCTGGTAGCCACGCAGTTCGGCATTCAAGCCCTGGGGAGCCGAGACTTGCACATGGGTCGATTCCTTCAGGCGCTTGGCGAAATGCCGCACGCGCTCACCACCCTGCCAGATCAGAGGAATACCGTCCAAATCACTGAGACGGGCTGCATCAGGGGCACTCAATCGCAGCTTGTCGCTGCCGGGGTCGCGTAAATACAGGGCACCTAACGTCGCCATCAGAGGTTTGATCCGGCCATAAGGCAGAGCGACCTTAGTACGCTCGCGAGTCCCTAGGCTTACGAGCACGCGCTCCTCGTCAGCGCGTTCAATCATGTAATCGGCGTCGAGCAGTTTGGGCTGACGAGCCATTAATTCCAGCACAATGGGTAGCAGGCTGTAGCGCTGGCCATTGACCTCGATCCCCAGCTCAAGATCAAACCACTCGTGACCGGGAGACTCTTCGACATCGGCGTACCAATGGTCCACATCTTCCACATGGTAGTAAAAATCAGGCTGGATGCTGATATCCCACCCAGCCTTTTGAAGGGCTGGCAGATGATCCTCAATGAAGTTCAACCAATCGTTATCGGTAGCCAGATCAAACATCTCGCCGGCGTTTTGCGGCAACGCGCGTGTTTTGCGAGTGACCTTGGCAAAACCGAGTTTGGTCAGGACTTTGCGCAAGGCTTTTTCGGCCGCAGGTTTACGCTGGATACGCTGGGTTTCGGTACCGCTCAACAACCGTATCTCAGCGCCGCCCTTGTCGCTGGCCAGGCTATCGCCATAGCGATAAGCCAATGCGGCACGGTGTTCAAATGTCGGCATTGGCCTGCGAAATTCTGCGCTATAAGCATAGGTTTCATCGCTGCCCAATGACAGGCACGCCTGGGGCTCGAGTGTATCGACCACTCGCTCGGTCAACGCACGCGGCGGCGGTATCGCGGCGCCCACGGCACTGATGCGATGACTGAATAACGCGACCTGGTTTTCCGGAATCTCGGGCAAGCTGGACAGGTGAATAGCCAGGCGATCATCCATCTCATACTCAAGCGGCCCCAGCTCCATGTTATCCAGGTTCAAATAATGAAGCGGCTTGAGTGGCAAGACCTCGTGCAACAGTAGATCGTCGCTTAGCCATTGCGGTCGATAGCTACCGTCTGGCTGCACGGCCCAATTGAAGCGGGCGACACGCGTGGGACCTGGGTTGAGCGCCAATGGGGCATCAAAGTCCACGAATAACCGCTCGGTTTTGAGCGCCAGTTTTAGAATGTCGGCGCCGTCCTCGCCCTCCAGCGCAAAACTGCTGCCGTAGCGACCGTACGCACGCCCAAGCATAAGGAGCCGACAGATGCGCTTGTCCACATCGAGCATATAACCGGGCGCACGCGCCAGGGTTTCATCGAGCGAGTACAGCGCCTTGATTTCGCTATAGCCGCCCTTTTTCAGGGTGCGTGCCCGAAAGACGGCCAGCGACCAACGGTTTGAGTAGGCGTCGGGACTGAGCTGGTACAGCAAACAGGTGTTGCTGCTTTTGGGTAACGACTCAACCTCTGGCGTCGCCGCAGGCATGTTGTTAAGCCATTGCTCGATCTGCGGGTTGAGGCGATCACTGGGTGCCTTGGGCTCATCCAGCTCGTCCGCCAGTGCAAGGACTCTGAATAAAACGGCGGCGGCGTGTTTGCAGTCCACCCCGACCGGGCAGGAACACACACAATCGATATCAGTCCAATGCGGGTCGTCCGTGGCGGCCAGAGAGATCACCAACGAATAGAGACTACCGCCAGAGCCTCTGCACCTGGCGATCAGTCGCTGTGTTCCGACCTCCAAGACTTGGACGCGGTCTTCGGCTACATAGTTAAAACCACGATCGAGTGTTCGGGGAGCGAAGTTTTCTTGCCATTCCAGTCCAGCAAGACGCGTCAATAGGCTATTCATGGGGGCTCACTTTACGCTAAGCGTGGCCAAAATAAAGACGGTTACTTCCTGCCTACGAGTACGAATAACCGGCAACTGAATTCCGATATTTCCGACGTTTTTTGCGCTTACCAAACACGTCTTGTCACTCGATCAACTGAGCATCCCGCAATGCAGTAAGCGCTGTCAGCCAACGCGGATCCTGCTTGTAGTCCGTCGAAGCAATCGCCTGCCCACGCATCCGCGCAATCCGCGCCGAAGGGGTGACCTTCATGCGCTGTGCCGCACTCAGTGCCAGCTCAGCAGCCGCACGATCGTTACACACCAACCCCATGTCGCAACCGGCCGTCAGCGCCGCTTCAATCCGGCTGGCCGCATCCCCAACCACATGCGCTCCGGCCATGGACAGGTCATCGCTGAAAATCACCCCATCAAACTGCAACTCGCCACGCAGAATGTCCTGCAACCAGCGACGCGAGAACCCGGCAGGCTGGGCGTCAACCTGCGGGTAGATGACGTGGGCAGGCATTACGGCGGCCAATTGCTTGCTCAGGCGCGCGAAAGGCACCAGGTCATTGGCGCGAATCTGTTCCAGGCTGCGTTCATCATTGGGAATCGCGACGTGGGAATCCGCCTCGGCCCACCCGTGGCCTGGGAAGTGTTTGCCGGTGGCGGCCATGCCGGCGCTGTTCATGCCGCGAATGAAGGCACCGGCGAGCACAGCGGCGCGCTCGGGGTCGCCTTCGAACGAGCGAGTGCCGACCACGGCGCTGCGCTGATAGTCGAGGTCCAGTACCGGGGCGAAGCTCAGGTCGAGGCCGACCGCCAGCACTTCAGTGGCCATGATCCAGCCGCACTGCTCGGCCAAGTATTCGGCATTCGGGTTATCTGCTAACGCGCGCATGGCCGGCAGGCGCACAAAGCCTTGGCGCAGGCGTTGCACGCGACCGCCTTCCTGATCGACGGCCAACAGCAAGTCTGGGCGCACGGCACGAATCGCCGCGCTCAACTCGCGCACTTGGCGAGGGTGCTCGATGTTGCGCGCGAAAATGATCAAACCGCCCACTTCAGGCTGACGCAACAGGTGGCGATCCTCGGCCGTCAGCCAGGTACCGGCAACGTCGACCATTAAAGAACCTTGCAGGGCAACAGTCATAAACCTTCCTTATATAACGCACACAACCCGTCGCCCTCACGTGGCGCGATCAGCGCGGTGAGCACAACGGGTTGCGAGTAAATAGCTGAAATCGGCATGGCGGCTAGCTTAGCGGATGCAAGCGGCCGCGCACACCCGGACGATCATGCCTTGGCGGTGGCCGGCGTGGATTTGCTGCGCGGGCGCAATTGCGCAGCAGCCATGGCCTGGTCGGTCACGCCGGTTTCGGCGCGCATGCCGGCGGCAAGGAACGGCACCATCAGGCGCATCACCTGCTCGATGGAGGTGTTGACGCCGAAATCGGTCTCGGCAATCGCGCGTAAGGCTTTGATCCCAGACATGCTGAACGCAGCGGCACCGAGCATGAAGTGCACGCGCCAGAACAACTCGATCGGTGGAATACGCGGCGCCGCTTCGTTAACCAACAACATGTAGCGACGGAACACCTTACCGTACATGTCTTCCAGGTAACGCCGCAGGTGGCCCTGGCTCTGGCTGAAGGCCAGGCCCAGCAAGCGCATGAAGATCGACAGGTCATTGCCGCTGCGCGGTTGAACCACCAGCGCTTGCTCAACCAGGATTTCCAGCAAATCTTCAAGGCTTGGCTTGTTTTCAGGCTTGGTCTGGCGGCGCTCCAGCTCACGGTCGAGGCTGGCGCAGAACGGCCCCAGAAAGCGCGAGAACACCGCCTGGATCAGGGCTTTTTTCGAGCCGAAATGGTAATTCACTGCGGCGAGGTTAACCCCAGCCTTGCTGGTGATCAGCCGCAATGAAGTTTCAGCAAATCCTTTTTCCGCGAACAATTGCTCGGCAGCATCGAGAATGCGTTCAACGGTTTCCGACTGGGCCATGGCTACTCCGCCTGACAAACACTTGTTTGAAACATACGTTTCAGAGTGTGTATTGTCAAGCCTGCGAGTCCGTTTTCCGGCCGGTCAGTCATCTATTTCATCGCTATTTAATCACATACTTCCTGCTCTGTAGGCAGCGCTGTCTCTGTCTTACAGGACGGATGGCGAATGACCGTCCAGCGGAGTGCCCGAAAAGGATGATTGCCAAGCGCAGTTCACTGTATATAATCCCAGTCACTGTATAAAAAGACAGAGCGATCAACATGCTAAAACTGACGCCACGCCAAGCTGAGATTCTGGCTTTTATCAAGCGCTGCCTCGATGACAACGGCTACCCGCCGACACGAGCGGAAATTGCGCTGGAACTGGGGTTCAAGTCCCCCAACGCCGCCGAAGAACACCTCAAGGCCCTCGCTCGCAAAGGCGCGATCGAAATGACTCCGGGTGCTTCACGCGGTATTCGCATCCCTGGCTTCGAAGCCAAGGCCGACGAATCGACCCTGCCGATCATCGGGCGCGTCGCCGCTGGTGCGCCGATCCTTGCGCAGCAGCACGTCGAGGAATCCTGCAACATCAACCCGACCTTCTTCCATCCGCGTGCCGACTACCTGTTGCGCGTACACGGCATGAGCATGAAGGACGTGGGCATTTTCGACGGCGACCTGCTGGCCGTCCATACAACTCGTGAAGCCCGTAATGGCCAGATAGTCGTCGCGCGTATCGGCGATGAAGTCACCGTAAAACGCTTCAAGCGCGAAGGCAGCAAGGTTTGGCTACTGGCCGAGAACCCTGAGTTCGCCCCGATTGAAGTGAACCTGAAAGATCAGGACCTCGTGATCGAAGGCTTGAGCGTTGGCGTCATTCGCCGCTAAAGGAGGCACCATGCAGCTCGTGCACACCCCACAACACACACAACTGTCGCTGTTCGAGGCCTTTATGGCCCAACCCCTTGCGCCTATCCTCAAGGAAACGGTCGAGGCCCCTTGGGGCTCCGAACCCGAGGCGTTCAGTGAACTGTCGTTGCGCGGTGCAGCCGGGAGCTGCCTGAGCCTGCTGGCGCCGATCCTTCGCGAACTCAGCGAGGAGCAGGACGCGCGGTGGCTGACGCTCATCGCCCCGCCCGCCAGCCTGACCCAGGCCTGGCTGCGGGACGCCGGCCTCAACCGCGAGCGCATCCTGCTGCTGCAACCACGTGGCGCTCAAAGCGCCCAGCAACTAACCTGCGAAGCCTTGCGCCTGGGGCGTAGCCATACGGTGGTGAGCTGGTTGAACCCGCTGAATGCTACGGCCAAGCAACAGCTGATCAGCGCTGCACGTACAGGCGATGCGCAGAGTTTGAATATTCGTTTGGGATAATGCTGCCGATTTGGCAGAGTGCCTTCTGTGGCAGATTGACTTGTTGTTGCCACTGGGCTTGTGTGGCAAGCGGGGCTGCCACAGCAAGCACGCTCACATAAAAAGCGCGCTTAGCGAAAGAAATCAGTGAAGAACCCGCGGCCCATCGTCCTTCTCCGGCTCGCCTTCTGCCAGCCGACCCGCCATCTGCACACCGACGCTCAACATGGCTTTTGCCACTTCCACGTGCTGGCCTTGTAGGAACGCTTTTGCGTCTTCGGAAAAATCCAAAATAACCAGAGAACCCTCGTCCTCAGCCCGGCGCAGCTCGATTCGGCCGTCAGGCAACTCTACAATTTCCAGAAAGGACGTTGGCATAAAAGTCTGTTCTCCACGAAAGGCCGGGATTATATCAGTCATCCACTCAGCCTCGGTGAGGATCTGAACAGGTTTCTTTACGGCTTGATGAATGGTGCTCTCGGGAACACGGCTATCAATGTGAGAGCTGGCTTGCACATTTGCTCAGCGAAAACACCTCAGCACTCGTTCAAGCCTTCGCGAAACCGCAACGCCATCTTCTTCAACTCCTGACGCCAGCCCTCCAGCTCTTCCCGGCTCAATGGCTTAGGCTCATCTTCTTCCAACGCGACGGCCACGATCAGCGGCTGCGTCACATCGCCCTTGGGCACATGGGGAACACGTGGTGGCTGGAACATATCGGCATGCGCCTTGAGCAAGCGGGCTACCCAACTGTCGGGGCTCTGGGCCATTTCCACCAGTTCAGCCAGTTCAGGGATAGCCATGGAATCCAGCACTTCGCGGTTCATGATCATTTCTGTGCGCGGTGAACCGGCCTGGGGCAAACGGTAGAAACCAGCGATTTCATGGCACAGCCCCAGCAAAGCGCCGTACAGGTGGAACAGCGCCGCCTCACGCCCGGCCTGGACCAGCGCGATGGCATTCATCTCCTTCCCTTCCTCGGCGCGGCCAAGGGCTTCCAGGGACAAACCCGCGAAGTAAATCTTCTGATTGGTACGGGTATAGAGTTCGTTGGCCATAACGGCAGTCTCCACAACGAAATAAGCAGGATGCTGGCTGAACAGTGTCACGGATCAGCCGAACGCACTGCAAGCGCAAAAAAAGGCCGCCTGAACAGGCGGCCTTTGTATTGTGTAGCGTCGTCGATCAAGCGCCCTGGCGCTTGTCCTCGACTTTCCACTTGCCGCCGTCGTAGAACGCTTTCCAGCCGGTAGGCTTGCCGTCCACTTCGGTCTGCACGTACTGCTCCTTGGTTTTGCGGCTGTAGCGGATCACGGACGGGCGACCGTCGGGATCCTTCTTCGGCGCTTCACACAGGAAGTGGTACTTCGGATCGATCTCGTCTTTGTGCGGCACGATTTCCATCACCAACGGCGCACGGGTCTCGCGGTTCTTCGGGAACTGGCTGGCCGCCAGGAACAAGCCCGAAGCGCCGTCACGCAGGATGTAGGTGTCGTTGACCTTCTCGCACTTGAGCTCAGGCATCTTCACCGGGTCCATCTTCGGCGGCGCCGCGTCACCACTCTTCAGCAGTTTGCGGGTGTTCTTGCAGGTTGGGTTGGTGCAACCGAAGAACTTGCCGAAACGACCGGTCTTGAGCTGCATCTCGCTGCCGCACTTGTCGCACTCCAAGCTCGGGCCTTCGTAGCCCTTGATGCGGTAGCTGCCCTCTTCGATCTCGTAGCCGTCGCAATCCGGGTTGTTACCGCAGATGTGCAACTTGTGCTTCTCGTCGAGCAGGTAAGCGTCCATCGCCGTGCTGCAGATCGGGCAGCGGTGCTTGCCACGCAATACCAGCGACTCGGATTCACCCTCGTCGTCAGCCGCGATTTCATCACCTGGCACCAGGTTAACGGTGGCCTTGCAGCGCTCTTTCGGCGGCAGGCTGTAGCCCGAGCAACCGAGGAACACGCCAGTGGACGCCGTACGAATCTGCATCGGGCGGCCGCAGGTCAGGCACGGGATGTCAGTCATTACCGGCTGGTTGGCACGCATGCCGCTCTCAGGACTTTCGGCCACTTCGAGCTTTTTCTTGAAGTCGCCGTAGAACTCATCCAGTACGTTTTTCCAGTCGCGCTCGCCCTGGGCCACGTCATCGAGGTTCTCTTCCATGCCAGCGGTAAAGCCGTAGTCCATCAGGTTGGAGAAGCTCTCGGACAGGCGCTCGGTAACGATGTCGCCCATCTTTTCCGAGTAGAAACGACGGTTATGCAGCGCCACATAGCCACGGTCCTGAATGGTCGAGATGATCGCCGCGTAGGTCGAAGGACGACCGATACCGCGTTTTTCCATCTCTTTCACCAGGCTGGCTTCCGAATAACGCGCCGGCGGCTTGGTGAAGTGCTGGGACGGGTCGAGCTTGATCAGCTTCAACGTGTCGCCCTGGGCCATGTCCGGCAGTACATCGTCATCGCCTGGCTTGGCGATTTGCGGCATCACGCGGGTGTAGCCGTCGAACTTGAGGATACGGCCCTTGGCACGCAGCTCGAAGTCGCCTGCGCCCACACTGACGGTGGTGGACAAATATTGCGCTGGCAGCATCTGGCACGCCAGGAACTGGCGCCAGATCAGCTCGTAGAGGCGCTCAGCGTCGCGCTCCATGCCCGTCAACTTGCTTGGCTCGGTGTTGGCGTCGGAGGGACGAATCGCTTCGTGAGCCTCCTGTGCGCCTTCCTTGCTGCTATAGACGTTCGGCTTCTCCGGCAGGTACTTCTTGCCGAACTCGCTTTCAATGTAAGTGCGTGCCATCGCCACCGCGTCTTGCGACAGGTTGGTGGAGTCGGTACGCATATACGTGATGTAGCCCGCTTCATACAGACGCTGGGCCATCATCATGGTCTTCTTCACACCGAAGCCCAGGCGGTTGCTCGCAGCCTGTTGCAGGGTGGACGTGATGAACGGCGCCGACGGCTTGCTGCTGGTGGGCTTGTCTTCACGCTTGACGATGCTGTAGCTGGAAGCCTTGAGCTTCTCCAGCGCGGCCATGGCCTGGGCTTCGTTGAGCGGCTTGAAGGCCTCGCCTTTCTCGCGGGCCACTTCAAAACGCACGTTGTTGCCCTTGGCAGTGCCCAGGTCAGCGTGCACTTCCCAGTATTCTTCGGGGTTGAACGCACGAATCTCGCGCTCACGCTCCACCACCAGCTTTACCGCAACCGATTGCACACGGCCGGCGGACAGGCCACGGGCGATCTTCGCCCACAGCAGCGGCGAAACCATGTAACCCACGACGCGGTCGAGGAAGCGACGGGCCTGCTGGGCATTGACGCGGTCAATGTCCAGTTCGCCCGGCTTGGAGAAGGCTTCCTGGATGGCTTTCTTGGTAATTTCGTTGAACACCACGCGCTTGTAGCGGCTGTCGTCACCACCGATGGCTTCCCGCAGGTGCCAGGCAATAGCCTCCCCTTCGCGGTCCAAGTCGGTTGCGAGATAGATGGTGTCAGCATCTTTGGCGAGCCGGCGCAGCTCTTCGATGACCTTTTCCTTGCCGGGAAGGATTTCGTACTTGGCCTTCCAGCCATGATCCGGGTCCACACCCATGCGGGAGACCAGCTGCTTGCGCGCTTTCTCTTTAGGGGTGAGCACCGGACCTTCGCCCGCAGCCGCCTTGCCGCGCTTGGCGGCAGGCTCCTTGCTGGCGCTAGCCGAACCGCTGGTGGGCAGGTCTCGGATATGGCCGATACTCGACTTCACCACGTACTCGTTACCCAAGTACTTGTTGATGGTCTTGGCCTTAGCCGGGGATTCCACAATGACCAGCGATTTGCCCATGGATCGGAAAATTCCTGAATTCGAGAAGTGAAAGGCAGTTGGCGCCTGTCGCGGCAACGCTATATATAGTGGCAACAAGGTGAGGTCAAGCGCAGCATTCTGCGCGGCCTGCCGTTATTGCCCTGAAAAAAGACTGGGTTCGACCTGGACCAAAGCAAAGCGTGGGACCTGCTCGCCGTCAACTTCGACGGTCTCCAGAAACATGCTCAAAGGGCGCACCCAAAAGCCGTAATCGCCATACAGTGCTTGGTAAAACACCACTTCTTCTTCGGTCTCGGAGTGCCGTGCCACGTTAAAAACGCGGTACTGCGGCCCCTTATAATGCTGGTAGAGCCCTGGGGCGACTTTCATGTTTTGGCCCTCCTGCAAAATGTGTTAAAAAAAAATTAAAAATTCCGAAAAACAAAAACCGGGGCACTGGGCCCCGGCTTCCGTCAACCTAACGCTTAGACGCGTTCGAAGACGGTGGAAATGCCTTGGCCGAGACCAATGCACATGGTTGCAACCCCAAGGTTGCCGCCATTTTGCTTCATCACGTTAAGCAAAGTGCCGGAAATACGTGCACCGGAGCAACCGAATGGGTGGCCCAGGGCAATCGCACCGCCGTGCAGGTTAACCTTCTCGTTCATCTTGTCGAGCACTTTCAAATCTTTCAGCACTGGCAGGGCCTGTGCGGCGAAAGCTTCGTTAAGCTCGAAGAAGTCGATATCGGCGATGGTCAGGCCTGCGCGCTTCAAGGCTTTTTGTGTGGCCGGTACTGGACCATAGCCCATGATTGCCGGGTCCACACCCGCCACAGCCATCGAACGAATCACGGCCATCGGCTGGATACCCAGGTCCTGGGCACGCTGCGCCGACATCACGATCATGCACGAAGCACCGTCAGTGATTTGCGACGAAGTACCGGCAGTCACGGTGCCGCCCTTTGGATTGAAGGCCGGTTTCAAGGCCGCCAGGCTTTCCAGGGTGGTGTCCGGACGAATGGTTTCGTCGTAATCGAACAGTTTCAGGAAACCGTTCTCGTCGTAGCCGTTCATCGGGATGATTTCATCCTTGAACTTGCCTTCCACAGTCGCCTTGTGGGCCAACTGGTGGGAACGCACACCGAATGCGTCCTGGGCTTCCCGGGTAATGCCATGCATTTTGCCGAGCATTTCTGCGGTGAGGCCCATCATGCCCGAGGCTTTTGCCGCGTATAGCGACATGTGCGGGTTAGGGTCGACGCCGTGCATCATGCTGACGTGGCCCATGTGCTCCACGCCGCCGACCACGAACACATCACCGTTGCCGGTCATGATCGCCTGCGCAGCGGTGTGCAGCGCGCTCATCGACGAGCCACACAGGCGGCTGACGGTCTGGCCGGCTGCAGTGTGCGGGATTTGGGTCATCAACGACGCCATGCGCGCGATGTTCCAGCCCTGCTCCAGGGTCTGGTTGACGCAGCCCCAGATCACGTCCTCGACTTCGTTCGGGTCGACCTTGACGTTGCGTTCCAGCAATTTGCTGATCAGGTGCGCCGACATGTCTTCGGCACGGGTGTTGCGGTGCATGCCGCCCTTGGAGCGGCCCATTGGTGTGCGACCGAAGTCGACAATCACCACGTCTCTTGGATTCAAGCTCATAAATATTCTCGCTCTATTCGTCTGGGCGCTTAACCGAAGAAGCTCTGGCCATTTTTGGCCATCTCACGCAGCTTCGCGGTCGGGTGGTACAGCGGGCCCAAATCAGCGTATTTGTCAGCCAAGGCAACGAACTCGGCTACACCGATCGAGTCGATGTAACGCAGCGCACCACCACGGAACGGAGGGAAACCAATGCCGTACACCAAGCCCATATCGGCTTCGGCGGCGGTTTCAACGATGCCGTCTTCCAGGCAACGCACGGTTTCCAGGCACAGGGCGATCATCATCCAGTTGATGATGTCCTCGTCGGATACCTCACGCTGTTCGTAGATGACCGGCGCGAGTACTTCGTGAACCGAAGGGTCGGCGACTTTCTTCTGCTTGCCCTTCTTGTCCGCCTCGTAGGCGTAGAAGCCCTTGCCGTTCTTCTGGCCCAGGCGCTTGGCCTCGTAGAGCGCGTCGATCGCCGAACGGCGGTCGTCTTTCATGCGGTCCGGGAAACCTTCAGCCATCACGTCGCGACCGTGGTGGCCGGTGTCGATGCCGACCACGTCCATCAGGTACGCCGGGCCCATTGGCCAGCCGAATTTTTCCATGACTTTGTCGATACGCACGAAGTCCACACCGGCGCTGACCAACTTGGCGAAACCGCCGAAGTACGGGAACAGCACGCGGTTGACCAAGAAGCCCGGGCAGTCATTGACCACGATCGGGTTCTTGCCCATTTTCTTGGCATAGGCAACGGTGGTCGCTACGGCCAGTTCGCTGGACTTCTCACCACGGATCACTTCCACCAGCGGCATCATGTGCACCGGGTTGAAGAAGTGCATGCCGACGAAGTTTTCCGGACGCTGGAGGGCCTTGGCCAGCAAGCTGATGGAAATGGTCGAGGTGTTAGACGCCAGGATCGTGTCTTCTTTAACCTGGGCTTCCACTTCAGCCAGAACGGCCTGCTTGACCTTCGGGTTCTCGACAACCGCTTCGACCACCAGGTCGACGTGGCCGAAATCGCCGTAGGACAGCGTAGGACGAATGCCGTTAAGCACTTCAGCCATTTTCGCAGCAGTCATGCGGCCTTTATCGACGCGGCCCACCAACAGCTTGGCGGCTTCCGCCAGGCCCTGCTCGATGCCGTGCTCGTTGATGTCTTTCATCAGGATCGGCGTGCCTTTGGACGCCGACTGATAAGCGATACCGCCGCCCATGATACCGGCGCCGAGTACGGCAGCCTGTTTCACGTCTTTGGCGATTTCGTCGTAGGCCTTGGCCTTTTTCTTCAATTCCTGATCGTTCAGGAACAGGCCGATCAGGCCCTGGGCAGCCGAGGTTTTCGCCAGTTTGACAAAGCCTGCAGCTTCCACTTCCAGGGCTTTGTCGCGACCGAAGTTCGCGGCTTTCTGGATGGTCTTGATCGCTTCAACCGGCGCCGGGTAGTTCGGGCCGGCTTGGCCAGCCACGAAACCTTTGGCGGTTTCGAACGACATCATTTGTTCGATGGCGTTGAGCTTGAGTTTCTCAAGCTTCGGCTGACGCTTGGCCTTGTAGTCAAATTCGCCGCTGATGGCGCCTTTGATCAGGTTCAGTGCAGCTTCGGCCAGTTTGTCCGGGGCAACCACCGCATCGACCGCGCCGACTTTCAGCGCGTCTTCTGCACGGTTTTCCTTACCCGCGGCAATCCACTCGATGGCGTTGTCGGCCCCGATGATGCGCGGCAGGCGTACGGTGCCGCCAAAACCTGGGTAGATGCCCAGTTTGACTTCAGGCAGCCCGATTTTGGCGGTCGCCGACATGACGCGGAAGTCCGCGGCCAGGCACATTTCCAGGCCGCCGCCCAACGCGATGCCATTGATTGCGGCAACGGTCGGCACGTTGAGGTCTTCGAAATCGCTGAAGATCTTGTTGGCTTCGAGGTTGCCAGCCACCAGCTCGGCATCGGGCAGCTTGAAGTTGTCGACGAATTCGGTGATGTCAGCGCCGACGATAAACACGTCCTTGCCGCTGGAGACGATCACGCCCTTGACCGAAGCATCTGCTTTGATGGTGTCTACGGCCTGACGCAATTCATTCAGGGTTAGACGGTTGAACTTGTTGACGGACTCACCCTTGAGGTCGAATTTCAATTCGACGATGCCACTTTCAAGAGCCTTAACCGTGATGGCTTTACCTTCGTAAATCATCAACTGATCTCCACGATATGGAAGCTGAACAGTACACATTGGACGCTGGCCTATTGGTTTGACATTGATGATTTGGTCAATACTCACGCCAATCCGCCAGGCACACCCGCCAATGCGCTAGTCGGGGTTCTGTATGAGCGGTCTGACAGACAAACGCTCAATTCATACGCCCGTTTGATTTGGGTACGCCACCTTCATCCAATTCCGGGCAATTGTCAATCGCTCGAAAGGCTAGGAAAAACGCGACTTTCCAGTCATTTCAGAACCCCGACCATAGGCCTGCGCCGCGTCAATATTCAAATATTCACGAAATCAATAGTGAGAAATTTGTGGGAAAAGGCTGTACACATCGAGATATGCCGCTAGGCTTGCGACACGCTGAATGCGCCTGGATGAACATCCGAGGCGTGAATCACAGATTTCCGGCCTGCCTGGCCAACTCCAGCCCGATGATGATGTCGGGCTTTTTATTGCTCGGCTTTTATCAACGGCTGATCAAGCCAAGGCCTTGAGCAACGTATCAATGTCCTTCAACACACTCGCCTCGCCCTTCTCGCCCCAGTACAAAGCAATCATCTGCTTGTCGGCCTCGACCTTGTAGACGTTATCCGGCAGCGTCGCAAAATGCGGCAACAACTTTTCATCGGTGCACACTTCACGCCACTGATTGACCCACACCCCCGGCTCCAACTGCCAATAACACCAGAGCGCCGGCGCACTCCCTCGTCGCGGCCGGCAGTACTGCGCGCACGGGCTCGGCGGCTCCTGCTTGAGCCAGTGCGGCCACTCCTGCGGCGCCAATTGCATGGCCAGGCCGATGCGGCGCGCCTCCATCCGCAGGGCCATACGCCCGCTCTGATGGCGCGAGGGCCGCAGCCATGCCAGAGGGCTCAGAACCACCAGAAGGATTGACACCACTATCCAGACCGTCATATGTGTACTCCCGAATTTCTAAATGAGCGGATTTGATCTGACACAACCCCATCCGCTTGAAAGCAGCCATACTGAATGTATTGCAGTCCCCTGGAGGAACGCCCCATGTCCTACAAACATATTCTGGTCGCCGTCGACCTGACCGAAGAGTGCGATCCAGTCATCAAGCGCGCGCAGGACTCCGCGGTCGCCAACGGCGCCAAGCTGTCACTGGTGCATATCGTCGAGCCGATGGCCATGGCCTTTGGTGGCGACGTGCCGATGGATCTTTCCCAGTTGCAGCAACAACAGTTTGACCAGGCCAAAGAACGCCTGGACCGGTTGATCCTCAAATACCCGCAAGTAACCAAAGAAAACTCGCACCTCACTTACGGCCAGCCGCGCCAGGAAATCCACCACCTGGCCAAGGAACAGGGCTGCGACCTGATCGTGGTCGGTAGCCATGGCCGCCATGGCTTGGCGCTGCTACTGGGCTCGACCGCCAATGATGTGTTGCACGGCGCGCCGTGCGATGTGTTGGCCGTGAAGCTGGTAAAAAGCGCTTAAGAACCACGCTCCCCAAGTGCGGGAGCGGGCTTGCTCGCGAAAGCAGTCTGTCAGTTGACGCATCTGGCGACTGATGTACCGCTTTCGCGAGCAAGCCCGCTCCCACATTTCTAATCGCATTGCATATAAAAAGCCCGGCGTTCATACAAATGGGCGCCGGGCTTTTTTTAATGCGCTTGAATCAATCAGGCATCCAGCTCGGCCCAGCGCTCAACCAACACTTCCAGTTCCTGGTTCAACGTTTCCAGGGAAGCAATGACCTTGGCAGTTTCTGCCGCCGGGCGCAGGTAGAACCCCGCGTCAGCCATCGCCGCTTCTACCGCGGCGATCTGCTGTTCCTTGGCGTCGATATCACCCGGCAAGGCTTCCAGCTCGCGCTGCAGCTTGTAGCTGAGCTTCTTCTTGGCCGCCGGCGCGGCGTCCTGGGCGGGCTCTGCAGCGGCGGCTGGTGCCACCACCGCCGAGGTCAAGTCGGCCTTGCCCGACTTGCTCTCGGTCACGCCCAGCAGGCGTGGCGAGCCGCCCTGGCGCAGCCAGTCCTGATAACCACCGACGTATTCACGCACCTTGCCTTCACCTTCGAAGACCAGGGTGCTGGTGACCACGTTGTCGAGGAATGCACGGTCGTGGCTGACCATCAGCACGGTGCCGTTGAAGGTCAGCAAGACCTCTTCCAACAGTTCGAGGGTTTCCACGTCGAGGTCGTTGGTCGGTTCGTCGAGTACCAGCAGGTTGGCTGGTTTGCTGAACAGCTTGGCCAGCAACAGGCGCGCGCGCTCACCACCGGACAAGGCTTTCACCGGCGTACGTGCACGCTGCGGGCTGAACAGGAAGTCGCCCAGGTAGCTCAATACGTGGCGGCTCTGGCCGTCGATATCAATAAAGTCGCGGCCTTCAGCAACGTTATCGATCACGGTTTTTTCCAGGTCCAACTGGTGGCGCAACTGGTCGAAGTAGGCCACGTCGATCTTGGTGCCTTCCTCTACCGTGCCGCTGGTCGGTTGCAGGCCATTGAGCATCAGCTTGAGCAAAGTGGTCTTGCCGGTACCGTTGGCGCCCAGCAGGCCGATACGGTCGCCGCGCTGCAGGACCATGGAGAAGTCCTTGATCAGGAACGGGCCATCCGGGTGATGGAAGCTGACGTTCTCCAGCACCATAACCTGCTTGCCCGACTTGTCGGCGGTGTCGAGCTGAATATTCGCCTTGCCAGTGCGTTCGCGACGCTCGCTACGCTCATTGCGCAGTGCCTTGAGGGCACGTACGCGACCTTCGTTACGGGTGCGACGGGCCTTGATGCCCTGGCGGATCCAGACTTCTTCCTGAGCCAGCTTTTTGTCGAACAGCGCGTTGGCGGTTTCTTCAGCGGACAGTGCGGCTTCCTTGTGCACCAGGAAACTCGCGTAGTCGCCGTTCCAGTCGATCAGGCCGCCTCGGTCCAGTTCTAGGATGCGCGTGGCCAGGCTCTGCAGGAAGGCACGGTCGTGCGTGATAAACAGCACGGCGCCCTGGAAGTCCTTGATGGCTTCTTCCAGCCAGGCGATTGCGCCGATGTCCAAGTGGTTGGTGGGTTCGTCGAGCAGCAGCAGGTCCGGCTCGGACACCAATGCCTGGGCCAGCAGCACGCGACGACGCCAGCCACCGGACAATTCGGCGAGGGTCTTGTCAGCCGGCAGTTGCAGGCGGCTCAAGGTGCTGTCGACCAGTTGCTGCAAGCGCCAGCCATCACGGGCTTCGAGGTCTTGCTGGACGTGCATCAGCTTGTCCAGGTCTGCTTCGGTGACGCAGTTCTGCGCCAGGTGATGGTATTGCGCGAGCAATTCACCCACGCCGTCGAGGCCTTCGGCAACCACGTCGAACACTGTCCGTCCGTCGGCTACCGGCAACTCTTGCGGCAATTCGCCAATCTTGAGGCCCGGGGCGCGCCAGACAGAGCCGTCATCGGGCTTCTGGTCGCCTTTTACCAGCTTCATCATGCTCGACTTGCCGGTGCCGTTGCGGCCGATGATGCACACCCGCTCACCACGGGCGATCTGCCAGGACACCTTGTCCAACAACGGCATAGCGCCGAAAGCAAGGGACACATCGCTGAATTTGAGCAGGGTCATACGCTTCTCCAAAAACTGGGCGCGCATTCTACCTGACTTGAAGGTGGGATGCGGTCGGCATTTTCGCTGGCGACACGTTCTGTAGGACATTTACGATGAACTTCAGCCAGCCGGCCGGCAAAGCTTTCGCCAGCCGCTGGCAAAAGGCTAAGCTAGGGGCAATCAGTGTCGGCAGTGCCGGTGCTAGTCGTGATTTCTCTGCACGGACGTCTCATGCGCAGTCGCCTTTTCAACTTTTTATCTTGTCTGCTTCTTTCCGCCACCGCCGTTCAATCCGCCCAGGCCGTGGACCTCACCACCCAACGTCAATATTACGATGAAGCCAAACGCGCCTTGGCCAAAGGCGACACCGGCCCGTACATGCAATACAGCCAAGCGCTGGCCGACTACCCGCTCACGCCGTACCTGGCTTACGACGAGCTGACCGCGCGGCTGAAAACCGCGAGTAACGAGGAAATCGAACAGTTCCTCGCCAAAAACGGCGACCTGCCCCAAGCCAACTGGATGAAACTGCGCTGGTTGCGCTGGCTGGCCGACCGTGGCGACTGGCAGACATTTGAAAAGTACTACGACGCCAAACTCAATTTCGTCGAACTGGACTGCCTGCATGGCCAGTATCAGCTCAGTCACAATCTAAAGGCCGAAGGCTACAAGACCGCCGAAAAGTTGTGGATGACCGGCAAATCCCAGCCGGCCGCCTGTGACGCCACCTTTGGTCAGTGGGCCGCCGATGGTCAACTCACCGAACAAAAAATCTGGAAGCGCACCAAACTCGCCGCCGAAGCCCGTAACTACGCGCTGGCCAACAGCCTGGTGAAAACCCTGCCGACCCTCAGCGCGCAAGGCCGCGTGATGGTAGACGTGGCGCAGAAGCCCGATAGGCTCAGCGACCCGTCGCGCTTCCTGCCGGCCACCGAGGCCATGTCCGACGCTGTGGGCCTGGGCCTGCGCCGCCTGGCGCGCCAGGACCCGGACAAGGCCATGGCCCTGCTCGACGGTTACGCCAGCAGCATGCACTTTTCCCGTGACGAAAAAGTGTCGATTGCCCGCGAGATCGGCCTGACTCTGGCCAAGCGCTTCGACCCCCGCGCCCTTGAGGTGATGACCAAGTACGACCCCGAGCTGCGCGACAACACCGTCTCCGAATGGCGCCTGCGCCTGCTGTTACGCCTGGCGCGCTGGGAAGACGCCTACCAATTGACTCGCAAGCTCCCACAAGACCTGGCCACCACCAACCGTTGGCGCTACTGGCAAGCCCGCAGCCTAGAGCTGGCCGAGCCGAAAAACCCGCAAGCCCTGGTGCTGTACAAAAAAGTGGCCAAGGAGCGCGATTTCTACGGCTTCCTCGCCGCTGATCGCTCCAAAGCGCCCTATCAGTTGAACAACAAGCCGTTGGTAATGAGCCAAGCACTGGTCAACAAGGTCCGCAACACCCCTGGCGTGCGCCGCGCACTGGAGTTCTACGCGCGTGGCCAGATCGTCGACGGCCGTCGCGAGTGGTACCACGTCACCCGCCACTTCAACCGTGACGAGATGGTCGCCCAGGCCAAGCTGGCCTATGACATGAAGTGGTACTTCCCGGCGATCCGCACCATCAGCCAGGCGCAATACTGGGATGACTTGGATATTCGCTTCCCAATGGCCCACCGCGACACCTTGGTGCGCGAAGCCAAGGTGCGTGGCCTGCATTCGAGCTGGGTGTTTGCCATCACCCGCCAGGAAAGTGCCTTCATGGATGACGCCCGCTCCGGCGTCGGCGCCAGCGGGCTGATGCAACTGATGCCCGGCACCGCCAAAGAAACTGCACGCAAGTTCAGCATTCCGCTGGCTTCCCCGGCCCAAGTGCTAGACCCGGACAAAAATATCCAGCTCGGCGCAGCTTACCTGAGCCAGGTGCACAGCCAGTTCAACGGTAACCGTGTGCTCGCCTCCGCCGCCTACAACGCCGGCCCTGGCCGTGTGCGCCAATGGCTGCGCGGGGCTGATCACCTGAGCTTCGACGTGTGGGTGGAAAGCATCCCGTTCGACGAAACCCGCCAGTACGTGCAGAACGTGCTGTCTTATTCGGTGATCTACGGGCGAAAGCTCAACTCACCGCAACCACTGGTGGATTGGCATGAGCGGTATTTTGATGATCAGTGAGGCTGACTGACGAAGCCACTGTAGCCCGCCGGCTAATTGTGGCGAGCGGGCTTGCCACAACAAGCCCCGCTCGACACCGCAAACCTGTTAGCCATTAGCCCTCGTGTACGACCTCAAGCCCATCACTGAACTGCAACGCTGCTAACCGCGCATACAGCGGATTGTTCGCAATCAACTGCTGATGCGTGCCCACCGCCACCAGCTTGCCTTGGTCCATCACCGCAATCCGATCCGCGTTCTTCACCGTCGCCAACCGATGGGCGATCACCAGCGTGGTGCGCCCCTGCATCAGTTGCGGCAATGCCTGCTGGATCAAGTGCTCACTTTGGGCATCAAGCGCACTGGTAGCTTCGTCCAGTAGCAGGATCGGCGCGTCCACCAGCAGCGCGCGGGCGATGGCCAGGCGTTGACGCTGGCCGCCCGAGAGGCCCATGCCGCCGTCGCCGAGGTGGGTCTGGTAGCCGTCGGGCATTTGCAGGATGAAATCGTGTGCATGGGCGATACGCGCAGCGGCCTCGACCTGCTCGCGGGTGGCGGACGGGTTGCCGTAGCGGATGTTTTCTTCAACGCTGCCGAAAAACAGCGCCGGGCTCTGCGACACCAACGCGAAGTGGCGGCGCAGGTCCATAGGGTCGAGATCGGTCAGCGCGTGCCCTTCCAGCAGGATGCGCCCTTGCTGGGGGTCGTAGAAACGCAGCAGCAGGTCAAAGATCGTCGATTTACCCGCACCGGACGGACCTACGAGCGCGAGGGTTTCCCCGGGATTGATGGTCAGACTCAAGCCGTCAATGGCATAGCTGTCCGGCCGCGACGGGTAGGAAAAGCGCAGGTCTTGCAGTTCCATGCGGCCGCTGACGCGCTCCGGCAACTGCACAGTACCAGCGGCGGGGGCCTGGATTTCATTGCTCGATTGCAGCAACTCGCCAATCCGCTCGGCGGCACCGGCGGCGCGCTGCAGTTCGCCGAGCACTTCGCTCAAGGTGCCCACAGCGCTGCCGACGATCAAGCTGTAGAACACGAACGCCGCCAGTTCACCACCAGAAATGCGCCCGCTGATCACGTCCATACCGCCGACCCACAGCATCACGCCCACGGCCCCCAGCACCAGCATGATCACGAGCGTAATCAGCCAGGCGCGCTGTGCAATGCGCTTGCGCGCCGTGGCAAATGCTTCTTCCACGGTCACGGCGAAGCGCTGTTCGTCCTGCACCTGGTGGTTGTAGGCTTGCACGGTCTTGATCTGGCCAAGGGTCTCGGACACATAGCTGCCGACGTCAGCGATGCGGTCCTGGCTCTGACGCGACAGGCTACGCACACGGCGCCCAAAAATCAGGATCGGCGCCAGCACCAGCGGCAGCGCGATCACCACGATGCTGGTGAGCTTGGGGTTGGTGACAAACAACAGCACGATGCCGCCAATGACCATCAAGGCGTTGCGCAGAAACAGCGACAGCGACGAGCCGATCACCGATTGCAGCAATGTGGTGTCGGTGGTTAGCCGTGACTGGATCTCCGAGCTGCGGTTGTTTTCATAAAAGCCGGGGTGCAGGTAGATCAGGTGGTTGAACACTTGCTGGCGAATGTCCGCCACCACCCGCTCGCCGATCCACGACACCAGGTAAAACCGCGCAAACGTACCCACCGCCAGGCCCAGCACCAGCACCATGAACAGGCCGATGGACTGATTAAGCAGGTGCGGCGATTGCGTCATGAACCCCTGATCCACCAGCAGGCGAATGCCCTGCCCCATGGACAAGGTGATGCCGGCCGTGACAATCAGCGCCAGCAAAGCGCCAAACGCCTGCCAACGGTAGGGCGCAACAAAGCGGCTGGCCAAACGAATTGCACGGCGTTGACGGACTGAGAACATGGGGGGCATACCGATGAGGAACCTGTACATAACATTGGGGGAACTTGGGTAAATAACAACTTTCGTAAACAGCAATGGGTCAGATTAATTATGCCCGCCGATGCTGAGCCCTAGAGGCTATCGGTCTAACCCCTGGCTGGAAATTTGTATCGGTTTCTGGTGCACTGGGTGTTCGAACCGGCGACTTTGTTAGGCGTTGTAATAGCCTGGTCACGTCGGCGACTTAGAGTAAGCAGCACAGTAGGTACACTACCTGATGAGGAGACAGGCCATGACCTTGGAAAATAGCAGCGATGCCAAGATTGAAGTGATCCGCCAACCGCAGCATCTGCCTTGCTCCGTGATCGACGCCCAAGGCCGCGAAGTGCAGATTACCGAAGAGATGATCCAGCAGGCGTGCCGCGAGCTGGAACAGCGACTGGTCAAGCCTGCCAAGCAAGGCTGAAGCGCCCATGCTCGTTCAGACCCGGCCTTGATGGCCGGGTTTTTTATGCATGTTTAAAGGGTGACCGCGCCCAATGCCGAGACGATGTTCGACAACGCCGCCGACTCGCCATTGATGCGCACCTTCAAGCCATCAATCTCACGACGCTCCGGGTAGTGCTTGCGCAGCAGGTCGAACGCCTTGCGTTGCTCTTCTACGGTTCCTACGAGGCTACGGCGGAAATCCGCGTCATCGCGGCGCGGGTCGTAGACGCTGCGGCACAAGGTCGCCAGGGCCCAGGCTGGGTCGGTGGACGCATTCAAGTGCACTTCGGCCAGCCACGGTTGAGGCAGCAGGTCACTTAATTGAATGCTTGGC
Organism: Pseudomonas antarctica; assembly: GCF_900624995.1. Taxonomy (GTDB): domain Bacteria; phylum Pseudomonadota; class Gammaproteobacteria; order Pseudomonadales; family Pseudomonadaceae; genus Aquipseudomonas; species Aquipseudomonas antarctica. The sequence continues at coordinate 137,179 of NZ_UYXQ01000007.1, read as the reverse complement.
TGTTGGCCCAGATGGGCGCAGAACGCCTGATAAATCTGCGCGGTGCCGCGCTGCTTGCCGTCGAGGCTGTAACCGGCGATGTGCGGGGTAGCCAGCACACACAGATCGGCCAGATCGACATCCACCTCGGGCTCGCCTTCCCACACGTCCAGCACCGCTTGCAGGTCTTCACGCGCAAGCAGCACCTCACGCAGGGCAGCGTTGTCCACCACCGGGCCACGGCTGGCGTTGATCAGCCAGGCACCAGGCTTGAGGCGGTTGAGGCGCGCGCGATCGAACAGATGCCAGGTGGAGCCGTTGCCGGACTTGGTCAACGGCGTGTGCAGGCTGATCACGTCGCACTGCTGGATAATCTGCTCCAGGCTGACGTAGTCAGCGTCTTCGGCGATCTGGCGCGGCGGGTCACAGACCAGCACGTTCCAACCCAAGCCCTTGAGCACCTTGACCAGCCGCCCACCGACTTCACCGGCACCGACGACGCCGTAGGTACGCTGATTGAGGTCGGCGCCCTCGATTTCGGCCAGCGTCTGCAAGCTGCCCAGCACATAGTCCACCACGCCCCGCGCATTGCAGCCAGGTGCGCTGGACCAGCTGATACCGGCGCGCTTGAAGAACTCGAGGTCCAAGTGATCGGTGCCAATGGTGCACGTGCCGACAAAACGCACCTTGCTACCCTCCAGCAACGCGCGGTTGACGTTGGTCACCGAGCGCACCAGCAGCACGTCGGCCTGCTCGACCGTGGCGCGGTCGATGGAACGGCCGGGCACCCGGCGGATCTCGCCAAACCCTTCGAAGAATGCATCGAGCAGCGGGATATTTTCGTCGGCAACAATCAACATGGCAGGCTCCTTTCGCGGACCCGCAGTGTACAGGGATGCGATTTGTGTTCCAGCTCAGATCGCGTGTGGGGCTCGCTCGTGCCCACAGGATTAGGGGTCGCCAGTGGCGATCACATTACAAATCAGCAACACAGGTTTTTTCCTGACCAGTGCGTCAGCGCGTAGACTTCGCCGTCCTTCGTGATGCTTTTAATGGACACCCGTACGTGAACACCGCCACCACCGCCCTCTCCCGCCCCGCCCGCGTCAGCCGTGAGGTGCGCAACCTGCTGACCCTGGCCCTGCCGATCATGATCGGCCAATTGGCGACCACCGCCATGGGCTTTGTCGATGCGGTGATGGCCGGGCGTGTGAGCCCTCGGGATTTGGCGGCGGTGGCGTTGGGCAATTCGATCTGGATTCCGGTGTACCTGCTGATGACCGGTACGCTGTTGGCCACCACGCCCAAAGTCGCCCAGCGCTTCGGCGCCGGCCACCACACCGAGATTGGCCCGTTGGTGCGCCAGTCCTTATGGCTGGCGGTGGTGGTGGGGCTCACCGCGCTGCTGATGCTGGTTAGCGCCGAGCCGATCCTGCATGCGATGAACGTCGACCCTGAGCTGATCAAACCGTGCATGGCTTACTTGCACGGCATCGCCTCCGGCATGCCGGCCGTCGCCCTGTATTACGTACTGCGCTGCTTCAGCGATGGCCTGGGCCACACGCGGCCGAGCATGGTCATGGGGCTGTGCGGGCTGGCGCTGAATATTCCGCTGAACTACATATTTATCTATGGTCATTTCGGCGTGCCAGCCATGGGCGGCGTGGGCTGTGGCTGGGCCACGGCGATCGTGATGTGGGTGATGATGCTCGGCCTGGCCGCCTGGACCCGTTGGGCGCCGGCTTACCAGAGCAGCGAGTTATTCAAGCGTTTCGACTGGCCAAAATGGTCGGTGATCAAGCACGTGCTGAGCATTGGGCTGCCGATTGGCATCGCGGTGTTTGCCGAGTCGAGCATCTTTGCGGTGATCGCCCTGCTGATCGGCAGCCTGGGCGCCAACGTGGTGGCCGGGCACCAGGTCGCGCTGAACTTCAGCTCGCTGGTGTTCATGATTCCTTACTCGCTGAGCATGGCGGTCACCGTGCGTGTCGGCCAGGCCCTGGGCCGTGGCGAGCCGCGTGAAGCACGTTTTGCCGCAGGGGTCGGCATGGGCACGGCACTGACCTACGCCTGCGTGTCCTGCAGCCTGATGCTGCTGTTTCGCGAGCAGATCGCCACGATCTACACACCTGACCCGTCAGTGATCCACGTGGCGTCGATGCTGATCGTGTTTGCAGCGCTGTTCCAGTTTTCCGACGCGATCCAGGTCACTGCGGCTGGCGCGCTGCGTGGCTACCAGGACACACGGGTGACCATGGTGCTGACCTTGTTTGCGTATTGGGGCGTGGGCTTGCCGGTGGGTTATGCCTTGGGGCTGACCGACTGGCTGGGCGCCGCCAGCGGGCCAAGCGGCCTGTGGCAGGGATTGATCGTGGGCTTGAGCTGCGCCGCCGCGATGCTGGTGATCCGCCTGACACGCAGCGCGCGCCGGCGGATTCGCCACGGTGCGGCGCTGGCTTAATCGATCTTCTTGCGAATCCAGTACAGGTACGTACCGGCCTGCTCCTGCTGATCCACCAGCTCATGGTCCAGGAACACGCAGAACTTGGGGATATCGCGGCGGGTCGACGGGTCGGTCGCGATCACCTTGAGCAGGCCGCCAGGCGGCAGGTCGCGGATGTGTTGGTGCAGCATCATCACCGGTTCCGGGCAGTTGAGGCCGGTGGCGTCGAGCGTGCCGTCGACAGGTAAATCAACACTCATAGTTCACTCCTGAAACTGCCCGATCACTGTGGGAGCGGGCTTGCCCGCGATGACGGGGCGCATTCAACATAGATTTCTACTGTTATACCGCTACCGCAGGCAAGCCAGCTTCCACATTAGAACTCAGCGCGCCTTAGGTTTCTTCGCATCCACCAGCCGACGCAAATGGCACGTCACTTCCTCACGGTCGTGGTACAGCTGCTTGCAGCCGATCTGCACGCGAATACCGCGCGCTTTGAAGCCTTCCTCAATGCGCTCCAGCAGGCGTTTCACCTCGGCGTAACGCTGCTTCATCGGCAACTTCAAGTTCACCACCGCCTCACGGCAATAGCCCTCGCCAATCCAGGTTTCCAGCAACGCCGCATTACGCGCCGGTTTTTCGACGATATCGCAGACCATCCAGTCCACCGGCTGCTTGGGCACGAAGGTGAAGCCGTCCGCCATCAAGTGCTGCACAAGGCCAGTGTCCATCAGGCTTTCGGCCATCGGGCCGTTATCGATGGCGGTCACCAGCATGCCACGGTTGACCAATTGCCAGGTCCAGCCACCCGGCGCTGCGCCGAGGTCGACGCCGGTCATGTCGCCGTGCAGGCGCTCGTCCCACTGGTCGCGGGGGATGAAGTGGTGCCAGGCTTCTTCCAGTTTCAGGGTCGAGCGGCTTGGCGCGTCGCGCGGGAACTTGAGGCGCGGAATGCCCATCGGCCACATCGCCGAATTGTTCGACTCAGCCAGGCCCATGAACACTTCACGGCCGCTTTTGAAGGTCAGCAGCAGGCGCGGCTTGCTCGGGTCATCCACCAGCTTGCCGGCATTCAACAAGGCTTTGCGCAAGTGCACTTCGAATTTCTTGCAGAAGTTCGACAGTTCCTTGCCGTCGTTGGTGTCGACCATCTCCAGCCACAGGCTGCCACACACCGGGAAGCCTTGCAGGTGGGCGAGGATCACGCTGATGCGGTCGGTTTCCGGCAGGTCGATAAACACCCCGCGCGCCCACTGCCTTGGGAAGATCAGCTCGGCAAAGCGCTGGCCGTGCATCAGGCGCTGGGCGCCATCTTCTTCGGTGCAGACAAATTCGGCGCAGGCGCTGCCGGTCTTGGTCTTGGCGTAGCCGGAAACGTTCAGGCGCGCGGCGTGTTCCGCGATCTCGGAACAGACTTCGCCTTCAAAACCTGGGCGGCAGTGCATAAAAAGGGTGTTCATCAACTCTCCTGGTGACTCAACCGGCATTGCGCTATCGCACTACCTGTCATGAAAACGCGGGCATGATAGCCGAGTTCGGAACCTTGGACTTAACGATAGAGTCCAGTTATTAGCCTGCTAATGAAAACAGGGCTAAGTTGAACGCTCTGTTCGTCCCGTCAGGTCCGTAGCCGTGCGGACCATAAGGAGTCATGTAATGTCATCCCTTGATAGCCTGAGAACCCTTAAAACCCTGCAAATCGACGCCAAGACCTACCATTACTTCAGCTTGCCCGAAGCCGCCAAAAGCCTGGGCGACCTGGACAAGCTGCCGATGTCCCTCAAGGTGCTGCTGGAAAACCTGCTGCGCTGGGAAGACGCCAAGACCGTCACCGGTACCGACCTCAAGGCCATCGCCGCCTGGCTCAAAGAGCGCCAGTCCGACCGCGAGATCCAATACCGCCCGGCCAGGGTACTGATGCAAGACTTTACCGGCGTGCCGGCCGTGGTCGACCTGGCCGCCATGCGCGCCGCCATGGCCAAGGCCGGTGGCGACCCGCAGCGCATCAACCCGCTGTCTCCCGTGGATTTGGTCATCGACCACTCGGTGATGGTCGACAAGTTCGGCAGCACCAGCGCGTTTGAGCAGAACGTCGACATCGAAATGCAGCGCAACGGCGAACGCTACGCCTTCCTGCGCTGGGGCCAGAGCGCCTTCGACAACTTCAGCGTCGTGCCACCAGGCACCGGCATCTGCCACCAGGTGAACCTCGAGTACCTGGGCCGCACCGTGTGGACCAAGGACGAAGACGGCCGCACCTACGCCTTCCCGGACACACTGGTGGGCACCGACTCCCACACCACCATGATCAACGGCCTCGGCGTCCTGGGCTGGGGCGTGGGTGGCATTGAGGCAGAAGCAGCGATGCTCGGCCAGCCGGTGTCGATGCTGATTCCGGAAGTGATCGGCTTCAAGCTCACCGGCAAGCTCAAGGAAGGCATCACAGCGACCGACCTGGTACTGACCGTCACCCAGATGCTGCGTAAAAAAGGCGTGGTGGGTAAATTCGTCGAGTTTTACGGCGACGGCTTGGCCGACCTGCCCCTGGCCGACCGCGCCACCATCGCCAACATGGCCCCGGAATACGGCGCCACCTGCGGCTTTTTCCCAGTGGACGAGGTGACGCTGGACTACCTGCGCCTGTCCGGCCGTCCTGCCGAAACCGTCAAACTGGTCGAGGCCTACACCAAGGCCCAGGGCCTGTGGCGTAATGCCGGCCAGGAGCCGGTGTTCACCGACACCCTGGCGCTGGACATGGGCAGTGTCGAAGCCAGCCTGGCCGGGCCGAAACGCCCCCAGGACCGTGTATCTCTGCCGAATGTAGGCCAGGCCTTCAGCGATTTCCTCGACCTGCAATTCAAGCCGACCAACAAAGAAGAGGGCCGCCTGGAAAGTGAAGGTGGCGGCGGCGTTGCCGTGGGCAACGCCGACTTGGTGGGCGAAACCGACTATGAATACGACGGCCGCACGTATCGGCTGAAAAACGGTGCAGTGGTGATTGCCGCAATCACCTCGTGCACCAATACCTCCAACCCCAGCGTGATGATGGCCGCAGGTCTGGTGGCGAAAAAAGCCGTGGAAAAGGGCCTTACCAGCAAACCGTGGGTAAAAACCTCCTTGGCGCCCGGCTCCAAAGTGGTCACCGATTACTACAAGGCGGCGGGCCTTACCCAATACCTCGACGCGCTCGGCTTCGACTTGGTCGGCTATGGCTGCACCACCTGCATCGGCAACTCCGGCCCACTGCCCGAACCCATCGAAAAGGCCATTCAGAAAGCCGACCTCGCCGTCGCTTCGGTGCTGTCCGGCAACCGCAACTTCGAAGGCCGCGTACACCCGCTGGTGAAAACCAACTGGCTGGCTTCACCACCGCTGGTGGTCGCCTATGCGTTGGCAGGCACCGTGCGTATCGATATCAGCAGCGAGCCGCTGGGTAACGATAAGGACGGCAAACCGGTATACCTGAAGGATATCTGGCCGAGCAGCCAGGAAATCGCCGACGCTGTCGCGCAAGTCAGCACCGGCATGTTCCACAAGGAATACGCCGAGGTGTTTGCCGGTGACGAACAGTGGCAAGCCATTGAGGTGCCGCAGGCCGCGACTTACGTGTGGCAGAAGGATTCCACTTACATCCAGCACCCACCGTTTTTTGACGACATTGCCGGGCCTTTGCCGGTGATCGAAGACGTCAAAGGCGCCAACGTGCTGGCACTGCTGGGCGATTCGGTGACCACCGACCACATCTCCCCCGCCGGCAACATCAAAACCGACAGCCCCGCCGGCCGTTACCTGCGCGAACAAGGCGTGGAGCCGCGTGATTTCAACTCCTACGGTTCACGCCGGGGCAACCATGAAGTGATGATGCGCGGCACCTTTGCCAATATCCGTATCCGCAACGAAATGCTCGGCGGCGAGGAAGGCGGTAATACGCTGTACATCCCCACCGGCGAGAAAATGCCGATTTACGACGCGGCCATGAAGTATCAGGCGTCGGGCACACCGCTGGTGGTGATTGCTGGCCAGGAATACGGTACCGGCTCAAGCCGCGACTGGGCGGCCAAGGGCACTAATCTGCTGGGGGTCAAGGCGGTGATCGCCGAAAGCTTCGAGCGGATTCATCGCTCCAACCTCGTCGGCATGGGCGTGCTGCCTTTGCAGTTCAAGTTGGATCAGAACCGCAAGGCGCTCAAACTGACCGGCAAGGAGAAGATCGACATTCTTGGGCTGACCGATGCCGAGATCGAACCGCGGATGAACCTGACGTTGGTGATTACACGCGAGGATGGCAGCAGCGAGAAGGTCGACGTGCTGTGCCGGATTGATACCTTCAATGAAGTGGAATACTTCAAGGCCGGTGGCATCTTGCACTATGTGCTGCGCCAACTGATCGCGTCGTAAGCAACACTGCAAAACCAACTGTGGGAGCGGGCTTGCTCGCGAATGCGGTGGATCAGTCAATTAATGTATCGACTGACACTCAGCATTCGCGAGCAAGCCCGCTCCCACAGTTTTGAACGTGTTTCAGATCAGCCGAACAGCCACTTCCACAACAGCACTAGCACAACCACCGCCAGCACCGGCCGCGCAATGCGGTAGGCCTTCGGATGCTTGCGCTTCCACTGCTTGACCACACCGCTGAACTTGTCGCTGAAGGTTTTGCTCCAGGCATACGCCTGGTTGATCCCGCCGACGCGTTCGTCATCCAGGTTCTGCGGCGCAGTTGCGCGGCCCAGTTGCTTGCTGACCCAGCGGTTGATGCCGGTCATGATGCGATTGCTCAGCGGGCGTTCGATGTCGCAGAACAGGATCACGCGGGTCTGGTCGGTTTCGTTCTTCACCCAGTGCACGTAGGTTTCGTCGAACATCACGTCTTCACCGTCGCGCCAGGCATAGACCTGGCCGTCGACGAAGATGCGGCAGTCATCGGAGTTCGGCGTGGACAAGCCCAGGTGATAACGCAGGGAACCGGCAAACGGGTCACGGTGCGGGTTGAGGTGGCTGCCGCCCGGCAACAGCGCGAACATCGCGCCTTTGACGTTAGGGATGCTGCTGACCAAGGCCACGGTTTTTGGGCACAACGTCTCGGCCGATGGCAGCGGTTTGTCGTACCACTTGAGGTAGAAACGCTTCCAGCCCTTCTTGAAGAACGAACCGAAACCGGCGTCGTTGTTCTTTTCGGCGGCGCGGATGTAACCCTCGTCGAACAGGTGCATCGCCTCTTCGCGGATCACTTCCCAGTTGTCCTTGAGCACATCCAATTCCGGGAACTTGCTGCGGTCCAGGTAGGGTTTGGACGGTACAGCCGAGAACAGGTACATCAAGGCGTTATACGGAGCGAACAGCGCCGAATGGTTGACGAACTGGCGCAACATCGGCAAACGAGCCTTGCCGCGCAAGTGCACATACAACGTGCTGCCGATAAACAGCAGCAACACTGACAGTTTGGCGGCCAAAGAAAAGGTCATGCAGCAACTCCTGGAAATAAGCGCCTGGCCAGCAACCTCCCGTCAACGGGAAACCAGACGTAGCAGCCGGCCATGATAAACACTTGGGCCATTATGCAGAAGGCCCAGGCCGACCGGCTGACCTAAATCAACACCCTGGGGCTGTGGCGAGCAGGCTCGCCACGACGGCACGCTCAACACAACACCTCCACTCCTCACAACAAGCCCGCTTGCCACAGGAAGTCAATCAAGCCTGGTTTTCCTGCTCGGTAAACAAATCGCTGAACAGCATGCTCGACAGGTAGCGCTCACCGGAGTCCGGCAGAATCACCACGATGGTCTTGCCCTGCATGTCCGGTTTCTCGGCCAGACGTACCGCCACCGCCATGGCGGCGCCGCAGGAGATTCCGCACAGAATCCCTTCTTCCTGCATCAAGCGCCGGGCCATGGCCTTGGATTCGTCATCGGTCACCCGTTCCACACGGTCAACCATCGACAGGTCGAGGTTTTTCGGCACAAAACCGGCGCCAATGCCCTGGATTTTATGCGGGCTCGGTTTGATCTCTTCACCGGCCAGTGCTTGAGTAATCACTGGCGAGGCGAACGGTTCAACGGCCACCGACAGAATCGGCTTGCCGGCAATGTTCTTGATATAGCGCGACACACCGGTAATGGTGCCGCCGGTGCCCACGCCCGCGACCAGCACGTCGACGGCGCCATCGGTGTCGTTCCAGATCTCCGGGCCGGTGGTTTTCTCGTGGATTGCCGGGTTGGCCGGGTTTTCGAACTGGCCCGGCATAAAGTAGGTGGCCGGGTCGCTGGCGACGATCTCAGCGGCTTTGGCGATGGCGCCTGGCATGCCCTTGGCCGGCTCAGTCAACACCAACTCGGCGCCAAGCGCCTTGAGCACTTTACGCCGCTCGATGCTCATGGACGCCGGCATGGTCAGCAGCAGCTTGTAACCGCGGGCCGCAGCGACAAACGCCAGGCCGATACCGGTGTTGCCGGAGGTCGGCTCTACGATGGTCATGCCCGGCTTGAGCTTACCGGTGCTTTCAGCATCCCAGATCATGTTTGCGCCAATGCGGCACTTCACCGAATAACCCGGGTTACGCCCTTCGATCTTGGCCAGGATGGTCACGCCACGCGGTGCGATGCGATTGATCTGCACCAGCGGCGTGTTGCCGATGGAGTGCGCGTTGTCTGCAAAGATGCGGCTCATGACGGGTCCTTAAGGCAATTTCAATAAGGCCCCAAGGGTATGCCTCAGGCTGGGAGGCGTCCAGTCAGAGGAACGTTGCGCCAATGCGCGCGGTCCATCGCCTATACCGTTGGAGAACCTGATATGAAACGTCGCTACAGTGGGCTGCTATGGATCGTCGCCGTACTGGTGGTAGTGCTGATCGCCCTGGACCTCGCCCTGCCCTACCTGGTGCGTAACTACCTGAACGACAAACTCGCCGACATGGGCGATTACCGTGGCCAAATCACCGATGTGGACGTGGCCTTGTGGCGCGGCGCGTACAAGATCAATGGCCTGCAGATCGTTAAAGTCGACGGCAAGGTGCCGGTGCCGTTCGTCAAAGCGCCGGTGATCGACCTCGCGGTGAGCTGGCACTCGCTGTGGTACGACCATGCAGTGGTGGCCGAGGCGCAGTTCATCAAGCCGGAGCTAAATTTCGTCGACGGCGGCAACCAACAGGCGTCCCAGACCGGTAAAGGCACCGACTGGCGCGAACAGCTGAGCAAGCTGTTGCCGATTACTCTCAACGAAGTGCGCATTCAGGACGGCAAGATCGCCTTCCACAACTTCAATTCAAAGCCCGCAGTGAATATCTACGCCACCCAGGTCAACGCCAGCTTCTACAACCTGACCAACGCAGTGGACATCAAAGGCAAGCGTGACGCCACCTTCGAAGGCAACGCGCAATTGCTCGGCCAGGCGCCGCTGGAAGCGACTGCCGCGTTCGACCCGCTGAGCAACTTTGAAGACTTCGAGTTCCGCTTTCGCGCCAAGGATATTCAACTCAAGCGCCTGAACGACTTCGCGTCGGCGTACGGCAAATTCGACTTCAAGGCCGGCACCGGCGACCTGGTGGTCGAAGCCCAGGCCGAAAAAGGCCAACTGAGCGGTTATATCAAGCCGCTGCTGCGCGACGTAGAGGTGTTCGACTGGAAACAGGATGTCGAAAACAAGGACAAAAATATCTTCCGCTCGATCTGGGAAGCCGTGGTTGGCGCCAGCGAGACCGTCTTGAAGAACCAGAACAAAAACCAGTTTGCCACCCGCGTCGAACTCAGCGGCAGCGTGCACCAGCAAAATGTCAGCGCGTTTTCGGCGTTTTTGGCGATTTTGCGCAATGGTTTTATCCAGGCGTTCAATGCGCGCTATGAGCAACCCAAGCCCTCGGCGGATTGAGCCTGACCGGCCATTCAGAGACTGAATAACCCGTCTGCGTTCACAGTCGCCGGGGCTGCGCGGTATAGTCCGGGCATTGATGAATTCGAGGAATGACCAATGAAGTTCGAAGGCACCCAGGCCTATGTGGCTACCGATGACCTGAAACTGGCCGTCAACGCCGCCATCACCCTGCAACGGCCGCTGCTGGTCAAGGGCGAGCCAGGCACCGGCAAGACCATGCTCGCCGAGCAACTGGCCGAATCCTTCGGCGCCAAGTTGATCACCTGGCACATCAAGTCCACCACCAAGGCGCATCAGGGCCTCTACGAGTACGACGCGGTCAGCCGCCTGCGCGACTCGCAACTGGGCGTGGACAAGGTGCACGACGTACGCAACTACCTGAAAAAGGGCAAGCTCTGGGAAGCCTTCGAGTCCGAGGATCGGGTGATTCTGCTGATCGATGAAATCGACAAAGCCGACATCGAATTCCCTAACGACCTGCTGCAAGAACTCGACAAGATGGAGTTCTACGTCTACGAAATCGACGAGACCATCAAGGCCAAAAAACGCCCGATCATCATCATCACCTCCAACAACGAAAAAGAGCTGCCGGACGCGTTCCTGCGCCGCTGCTTCTTCCACTACATTGCCTTCCCCGACCGCACTACCCTGCAAAAGATCGTCGATGTGCACTACCCCGACATCAAGAAAGACCTGGTCAGCGAAGCGCTGGACGTGTTCTTCGACGTGCGTAAAGTGCCCGGCCTGAAGAAAAAACCCTCCACCTCCGAACTGGTCGACTGGCTCAAGTTGCTGATGGCCGACAACATTGGCGAAGCGGTGCTGCGCGAACGCGACCCGACCAAGGCCATCCCGCCGCTGGCCGGTGCGCTGGTGAAAAACGAACAAGACGTGCAATTGCTGGAACGTCTGGCATTCATGAGCCGTCGCGGTAATCGATAATGTTGCTCAACCTGTTCAATGAGATGCGTGCCGCCAAGGTGCCAGTGTCGGTGCGCGAGCTGCTCGACCTGATCAACGCGCTGAAACAGCGCGTGGTCTTCGCCGACATGGACGAGTTTTACTACTTGGCCAGGGCGATTCTGGTCAAGGACGAACGGCATTTCGACAAGTTCGACCGGGCCTTTGGCGCGTACTTCAACGGCCTGGAAAAGCTCGATGACCACCTGCAGGCGCTGATCCCCGAAGAGTGGCTGCGCAAAGAGTTCGAGCGCTCGCTGAGCGATGAAGAGCGCGCGCAGATTCAGTCGCTTGGCGGCCTGGACAAGCTGATCGAGGAATTCAAAAAACGCCTGGAAGAACAGAAAGAACGCCACGCCGGTGGTAACAAGTGGATCGGCACTGGCGGCACCAGCCCGTTCGGCTCGGGTGGCTATAACCCTGAAGGCATTCGCGTGGGTGACGCCGGCAAGCGCCAGGGCAAGGCGGTGAAAGTCTGGGACCAGCGTGAATACAAGAACCTCGACGATCAGGTGGAACTGGGCACGCGCAACATCAAGATCGCCCTGCGCCGCCTGCGCAAGTTCGCGCGCCAAGGGGCGGCCGAAGAGCTGGACATCGACGGCACCATCGACCACACCGCCCGCGATGCCGGGTTGCTGAATATCCAGATGCGTCCGGAGCGGCGTAACACCATCAAGCTGTTGCTGCTGTTCGACATCGGCGGCTCGATGGATGCGCATGTGAAGATCTGCGAAGAGCTGTTCTCCGCGTGCAAGACCGAGTTCAAGCACCTGGAGTACTTCTACTTCCACAACTTCGTGTACGAGTCGGTGTGGAAGAACAACGGGCGCCGCACCTCGGAGCGCACCTCTACCCAGGATTTGCTGCACAAGTACGGCGCCGATTACAAAGTGATCTTTATCGGCGATGCGTCGATGGCGCCGTATGAAATCACCCAGGCCGGCGGCAGCGTCGAGCACTGGAATGAAGAGCCTGGGTATGTGTGGATGCAGCGCTTCATGGCCAAGTACAAGAAGCTGATCTGGATAAACCCATACCCGAAAGATACGTGGGGCTATACGGCATCGACGGGGATTGTGCGGGAGTTGGTCGAGGATCAGATGTATCCGCTGACCCTTCGGGGCTTGGAAGAAGGGATGCGGTTTCTCTCCAAGTAACCGAAATCTAAATGTGGGAGCGGGCTTGCTCGCGAATGCGGTGGATCAGTTAAAGATGTGCTGACTGACACCCTGCCTTCGCGAACAAGCCCACTCCCACATTTTGGATTGCGGCGCTTTTCAGCCTTCGGTGAAGCGCTGCAAAAAGTCGCTGTGCTGCCGATGCGCCGTCTCCTGCACCACTGGCGCCAACTTGACCTTCTCCCCCGGCAAACACTGCGCCAGCCGCGCCAGCGCCAACGGCGTCAACGCGCCCAAACGCGGGTAGCCACCGATGGTCTGCCGGTCATTAAGCAACACTATCGGCTGCCCATCCGGCGGCACCTGGATGGCCCCCAGCGGAATGCCTTCAGAGATCAACGACGGCCCCTGATACTGCAACGGCGTACCGAGCAAACGCATGCCCATGCGATCCGCCCGACTGTCCAAGGCCCATTCAGTGTTGAACGCATCAAACACACTCTGCCCGCTGAACTGCCCGATCTGCGCGCCGACTATCACCTCCAGCGGCGCCTTGGCGGGCAAACCAGGCACACTCAATACCTTCATCGCACCGCCCGTGCCGGAATAGGCCAAGCGCCCGCCTTCGGCCAACGCCTTGCCGAAACCGTCCACCCCGCCCAATTCTTCACGAACCACCGTGGCGCAACTGCCGAGCACATCCGGCGCATCAAACCCACCCGGCGGCGCCAGGTAAGCCCGCGCGCCACTGAACGGCTGGGTGAAGCGCAGGCGCTGGCCCTTTTGCAGGATAAAACTGCGCCCCGGGCTGATCGCGCGTTCGTCGATGTACGCGCCCAAATCCGCCCCGGCCAATGCCAGCAGGCAATAACCCTCAGCCTGCACGGTGAACCCGCCCAAGGTGATTTCCACCACCGGCGCATCCAGCGCATTGCCCAGCAGCCAGTTGGCCCAGGACATCGACACCCAATCCAGCGCGCCGCCCTGGGTCACGCCCAGGTGGCGCACGCCAAAGCGACCAGCGTCCTGCAACAGGCACAGCGGCGTGCTGGCCTCGATCAACAAGCGGCTCATGTGTGCGCCTCCAACGGCGTGTCATCGCCACCCAGGTGGATAAATTCGGCGTGGCCGACCGCCTCGAAACGCACCGTGTCGCCGGGTTGCATCAGGCTGTAGCCGTCGCGCTCGCGGTCGAACAGTTTGGCCGGGGTGCGGCCGATCAAGTTCCAGCCGCCCGGGGAAACCACCGGGTACGCGGCGGTTTGCCGTTCGGCGATGCCGACGCTGCCAGCCGCCACGCGTTTGCGTGGGGTATTCAGGCGTGGCGTGGCGAGGCTTTCGTCCACCAGCCCCATAAAAGCAAAACCGGGCGCAAAGCCGAGGGCGAACACTTGGTATTCGTGGGCGCTGTGGCGGCGGATCACATCGTCTACCGCAAGGCCGCTGCGCTGGCTGAGCAAGGTCAGTTCCGGGCCAACACTCAGGTCGTACCACACCGGCAACACGTGACACTGGCCGCTGCCTTGGGCCTGGGGTTGCAGGTCGGTCAGCGCCAGGTCGATCAACTCCCGCGCCTGGGCCGGGCTCAAGGCGCTGAGATTGTAATGCACCATCAGCGTGGTGTAGGACGGCACCAGATCCACCAATGCCGCGCCAAACCCTTCGCGCAGGCGTTCAGTGGCGGCGAGCATCCACGGCATGTTGGCTTCGGCAATTGCATCAAACAGACGCACCATCAGGCAGTCGATCGCCACCACTTCAATGCGTGGCTTCATGCTGGTTTCAACGCCTCGCGGATACGTTTCACGGCAGCCACCGAGCTGGCGTTATCGCCATGCACACACAGGGTGTTGGCCTGCAAGACCAAGGTGCTGCCATCGCTGGCTGTCAGGGCTTCGCTGCGGGAAATGGTCAGCGCCTGCTGCACGATGGTCTGCGAATCATGGTGGACGGCGCCGGGCAGTTGGCGCGAGACCAAGTGCCCTTTGTGGTCGTAGGCACGGTCGGCGAAGGCTTCGAACCACAGCGTTACCCCGTACTCGTCAGCCAAAGCCTGGGCCGCGCTGTTGTCGCGAGTGGCCAGCAGCATCAGCGGCAGGTCGCCATAGGCGGCTACGGCCTGGATCACTGCGCGCAATTGCGGGGGGTTGGCCATCATGTCGTTGTACATCGCGCCATGGGGTTTGACGTAGCTGACCCGCGCGCCTTGCGCGCGGCAGATGCCGTCGAGGGCGCCGATCTGGTAGTGCAACAGGTCCTGGATTTCCTGCGCAGTGTAGGCCATGGAGCGGCGGCCGAACCCTTGCAGGTCCTGGTACGCAGGGTGCGCACCTACTTGCACGCCGTGCTTGAGCGCCAGGCTGACGGTCTTGCGCATGATGCTCGGGTCGCCGGCATGGAAGCCGCACGCCACGTTGGCACAATCAATGAACGGCATGACCTCGGCGTCCAGACCCATGGTCCAGTTGCCGAAGCTTTCGCCGATGTCGCAATTCAGTAGCAGACGGCTCACGGTGGGTGCTCCTCTAGGCTTTGTATTTTTTGTAGTGTGGGATTTTTCACGCAGAACTGGCAACTTGTCCTCACACCCCAACGACGCTTATCGTGGAATAGCTCGATTTTTGGCGTTTGCCCGGTGCGGCGTCCAACTAATAAAAACCGATCCATGCATAAGAAAAGTTGATCCCATGAATTTGAAGTTCCTCGAAACCTTCGTCTGGGTGGCCAAGCTCAAGAGCTTTCGCCTGACCGCCGAGAAGCTGTTCACCACCCAGGCCTCGATCTCCAGCCGCATTGCCGTGCTCGAAAGCGAGTTGGGCGTGAAGCTGTTTCTGCGCGATTCGCGCGGCGTGAGCCTGACACCGGACGGCTTGAAGGTGCTCGACTACGCCGAGCAGATGATGGTGACCATGCAGGGGTTGAAGCAGTCCCTGGAAACCACCAGCAGCAAGGTCGGGCGCATCCGAATCGGCGCGATGGACACGGTGATTCACACCTGGCTCAGCCCATTGGTGGCCGAACTGATGGACCATTTTCCGCTGGTAGAAATCGAGTTAGTCGCCGATACCGCATTGAACCTCAGTGATCAGCTGCAAAAAGGCTTCCTCGATTTAATCCTGCAAACCGACCTGCTGCGTTTGGAAACCGTACGCAGCCTGGAACTGGCCAGCCACCCGATGGCCTGGATCGTCGCCAGCCACTCCCTCTACAACCGCGACTACGCCTCCCTCGCCGAACTGGCCCAGGAGCGCATCATCACCTACTCGAAAAACTCGCATCCGCACCAGGACGTGCTGAGCCTGATGCAAGCCAACGGCGTGGCCGCGCCACGCATGAACTGCGTGAATTCGGTGTCGGCGATTACCCGCCTGTTGCGCGATGGTTTCGGTATTGGCGCGCTGCCGCCGGTGTTGGTCAGCGAAGAATTGGCACGCGGGGAATTGGTGATGCTGCCGATGGCGCAAAAACTGCCGAATTTACAGGTAGTGGTGTCGTGGCGTGTGGGCGTGGAGCTGGTGGAGGAGATTGTCGGGCTGTGCCAGAAGGTGGTGGCCAGGTATGCCGAGGAAGTCGGCGAAGAGCACATGCTACTGGCCAAATCGGATTAAAACTGTGGGAGCTGGCTTGCCTGCTCCCACTTTGACCGAGCTGGTTTTTAGAGACCTTTAAGGTCTCGCTCTTCAATCGGCCGACTCTGGCGCAGGCGCTTGCCGCCCAACACCACCCAGTCGATCAACCGGAACAGGCATTCAATGCCGAACGACAACAGCATCGCCCCGCCCAAGCCCCAGCCCATGGCCTCCGGCGTCAACAGGATCTGGTAGCTGTAGCCGTTCCAGGTTTCCAGGCGAATCGCCGGGTCGGCGGCCACCGCCACTTGCAGGGCGCGGATGTACCACGGGCCTTGCATGGCCTGGAATTGCTTGTCCAACGCCACTTGGCGATCGAGCATAGTGCCCAGGCTGTTGGCGTCGCTCTGGAACACCGGGTCATTACTGGCGCGGTAATGCGCCACCAATGCCTGCAAGTCACCCTTGAAGAACTGCCGCGCAGTGGTTTCAAACCCGCTAAGGCCGGTCTGGGCCTCGATCAGGTGGGCCTCGACGCGCTTGGCATAGTCATTGATAAACCCCGGCACTTGCACGCCGACCAACAAGCCAATGGCAAACAGCACCAACCGCAGATAACTGAGCAGCATGGTCGATATCCTTACTCGGTAATGCCCTGGCTGACGCATTCACCGCGTCGCCACAGGCTCCATTGACCCGGTTCGTAGCGGGTCCAGTTTTCATTGTCGGTCAACGGCTCGGTGGCGATCACCGTGACCACGTCATTTGGCGTGGTTTCGGCCTGAAAATCCACGATCACGTCGACATCTTTCAAGCGCGCCGGGCCGAACGGTGCGCGCCGGGTAATCTGCGCCAGTTTGGTCGTGCAGTAGCAAAACAGCCAGTCGCCGTCGCTGAGCAGGCAGTTGAATACGCCTTTGCTGCGGTAGTCAGCACAGGCAGCGATCAGATCCGGCAGCACCTGTTCGATGTCCACCGGCTCCGGGAAGGCTTCGCGCACCCGGTTGAGCAGGTCGCAGAACGCCGCTTCGCTGTCGGTATCACCCACCGGGCGGTAGAACGTGGCGCGCGGGTTGAAGTCCGCGAGTTGGCCGTTGTGCGCAAAGCACCAGTTGCGGCCCCACAGTTCCCGTACGAAGGGGTGGGTATTGGCCAGGCTCACCTTGCCCACGTTGGCTTGGCGGATATGGCCAATCACCACTTCACTTTTGATGGGATAACGCTGCACCAGCAGCGCAACTTGCGACTCACAGCTGGCGGCCGGGTCCTGGAAAAGTCGCAGGCCACGGCCCTCGTAAAAGGCGATACCCCACCCATCGCGGTGAGGGCCAGTACGCCCGCCCCGCTGCATCAGCCCGGTAAAGCTGAATACGATATCGGTGGGGACGTTGGCACTCATGCCCAATAATTCACACATGCCAGGGCTCTCGCTGCAGGGCGGACAACGTTAAAGACGCGGTTCGACCCGCATACCACTCACGGGCGCCGGGCGACGAAACGGCTCGTCATCTTCGTCCACAGGCTCGGCAGCCAACGCGGCATCGGTAGCGGCCTTACGCTCACGGCGGGCGTTGGCGGCGCGCTCGATGGGCCAGCGGATCAACGCAAACACGATATACACGCCAAACGTGATCATCGTGTACATGAACAGATCGGAGATGGCCCGCCAGGCGTTATTGCCGACATGCAGCACCAAGTCCAGGGCCGTGATGGCCACGGCCGGCGCGAACTGGGTCTTGCACGGGTCAACGATGGTCGGGCTGAGCAGCAACACCGCCATCAGCAGTTGCAGCGGCTCGCGCAGCCAGCGCCAGATCCAGCAGGTCATGCGCCACCACACCAACAGGCAGCCCAAAGCGGCGAAGGCGTAAAGGCCCCAAGCGGTCAGATAGTCGTTCTCGGTCATGGTGTCCATGGCAAGGTAGGCAAACAGGCGGCTATGATAACGGCTTTTGCGTGTCGCGGCTGCAATGCCTGCCACCATCCGCCAGACAGAGAGTGATCCATGCCGTCATCGACCCACATCACTGCCGCCCCAATTGCCCGTAAGGCCGAAGGCCAGGACCCGTACGCCTGGCTGCAAGCGCGTGACACGGCCGAAGTCCTCGATTACCTCAAAGCCGAAAATGCCTGGCAGGAAGCCCAGCTCGCCGATCAGCAAGCGCTGCGTGAAACCCTGTTCGAAGAGATCAAGGGCCGCATGCTCGAAACCGACCTGTCCCTGCCTTCGCCGTGGGGGCCGTACCTGTATTACACGCGCACCACCGCCGGTGATGAATACGCCCGCCACTACCGCTGCCGCCGCCCAGCGGACGACAGCAACCAGGTGGACCCAAGCAGTGAAGAACTGCTGCTCGACCCCAACGAGCTCGCCAACGGTGGTTTTTTCTCCCTGGGCGCGTTCAGCATCAGCCCCGACCACCAGCGCCTGGCCTACAGCCTCGATACCAGCGGTGAAGAGATTTACACCCTGTACGTGAAGGAATTGGCCAACGGCAAAGTCAGCGAACTGGAGTTCGAAGACTGCGACGGCAGCATGACCTGGGCCAATGACAGCCTGACCCTGTTTTTCGGCGAACTGGACGACACCCATCGCCCGCACAAGCTCTATCGCTATCGCCTGGATGGCACGGCGGCGCAGGAAGTGTTCCACGAGCCAGACGGGCGTTTCTTCCTGCATTGCTACCGCTCCAGCTCCGAGCGCCAGTTGCTGCTGGCCCTGGGCAGCAAGACCACCAGCGAAATCTGGGCGCTGGACGCCGACCTGCCACACCTGGACTTCGCCTGCCTGGCGCCACGGGTCGAGGACCACGAATACGATGTCGACCACGGCATGCGCGATGGCGAGTGGGCCTGGTTTATCCGCAGCAACCGCGACGGCATCAACTACGCGCTGTTCGTCGCCGCCGACACCGGCAGCGTGCCGACGGAAGATCAATGGCAGAACCTGATCCCGCACAGCGACGAAGTGATGCTCGACGGCGTAAGCCTGAACGCCGGCGCCATGACCTTGAGCCTGCGCATCGGCGGCCTGCCGGTGATCGAAGTGCACCCTCAAGACGTGCCGGCGTACCGCGTGGAATTGCCCGACGCCGCCTACAGCCTTTACGTACAAAACAGCCTGGAATTTGCCAGCGACAAGGTCCGCCTGCGCTATGAAGCCCTGAACCGTCCGGCCCAGGTGCGCCAGCTTGAATTGGCGAGCGGCGCACAAGAGGTGCTCAAGGAAACCCCGGTACTTGGTGTGTTCAATGCCGACGATTACGTCAGCCAGCGGCTGTGGGCCACGTCCGCCGATGGCACTCAGGTGCCGATCAGTTTAGTGGTCAAACGCGACCAACTCGGCAAGCCTGTGCCTCTGTACCTGTATGGCTACGGCGCCTACGGCCAAAGCCTCGACCCGTGGTTCTCGCATGCACGCCTGAGCCTGTTGGACCGCGGCGTGGCGTTTGCCATCGCGCATGTACGCGGCGGCGGCGAACTGGGTGAAGCCTGGTACCGCCACGGCAAGCAGGAACACAAACAAAACACCTTCAGCGACTTCATCGCCTGCGCCGAGCACTTGATCGCCGAGGGCCTGACCACCTCCAAGCAACTGGCCATCAGCGGCGGCAGTGCCGGCGGCCTGTTGATCGGCGCGGTGCTCAATCAACGCCCGGACTTGTTCCAGGCGGCGATTGCCGAAGTGCCGTTCGTCGATGTACTCAACACCATGCTCGACCCGGAGCTGCCGCTGACCATCACCGAGTATGACGAGTGGGGCAACCCCGAAGCGCCTGACGTGTTTGAGCGCATCAAGGCCTACGCACCCTATGAGAATGTCAGCGCCCAGGCCTACCCCGCCACACTGGTGATTGCCGGTTACAACGACAGCCGTGTGCAGTACTGGGAAGCGGCCAAGTGGGTGGCCAAGCTGCGTGATACCAAGACGGACGACAACCTGCTGTTGCTCAAGACCGAATTGGGCGCCGGCCACGGCGGGATGAGCGGCCGTTACCAAGGATTACGTGACGTAGCGCTCGAATATGCATTTGTGTTCAAGGCGCTGGGGTTGATTTAAGGAACTTCGTACGGCGGCCCTGTCTGAACACACAGACCGCCTACTTGATGGATGGACCAAGATAAGAAATGCCGCAACCCACCCTGCTCAACAATGAAATCCGCGACATGCTCATGGACTGCGGCCTGTTCGACCCCTTGCTGGCGGAAGATTTTCACGTCGCCGCCGGCTACTTCAATATCAGCAGCATTGCCCAGGGCGAAGCGATTTTTCGTGAGGGCGACGCTGGCACCTTCATGTGCATCATCCATAGCGGCCAGGTGGCCGTGCAGAAAACCAACCACGAAGGCCAGCGCCTGACCATCGCCACCCTGCGCAGTGGCAGGGCCTTTGGCGAAATGGCGGTGCTGGATGGCGAACGGCGTTCTGCCAGTTGCATCGCGGCAAGTGATTGCGTGCTGTTGAACCTGGGCAAGGATTCCCTGGAAAAAATGCTCAACGAAACACCCAGGGTTGCAGCCAAGATCATCCGCGCAATTGCGATTGCCTTGTCCAAACGCCTGCGCATGGCCGACGGGCAATTACTCTCCCAACAGGTTTAACCGCCAGGCGTCTTCGGCTTGCTGTCATTTTGCAGCAGGCCGGGCACGCTCTGGTCTTTGGGTGGCGTGGGCAACACGATCGGCACCAACGCGGGCGAGCCGTTGGCGGTGGCCTTGGGCGCCACAGGCGGGGTGACTTGCGGGTACAACGTCGGCGTCGGCGTACCCGGCGCACCGGGGGTTGGCGCGGGTGCGACCGGCACGGTTTGCAACTCCTGGGCTTGCGCTGCACCCAATGTGAGCGCGCCAAGCACAATGACCGTTAGAATGCTGCACTTCATCGATGGCTCCATGGCCTGACCGGAATATCGTAAGGCTACTCCCAACCGCGTAAGAATGCCCTTCCCAATGAGATTTCCATGAAACGTTTCGTTCTGCTGGACACCACTCCAATCCCCGATAACGGCGGTGCCTTGTGCCTGTTCGAATATGGTGAGGATTTTGTCATCAAGATCCAGGGCGGTGACGGCGGCCAGTTGATGAACACGCGCATGCACGGCTCCGAAGACGCGCTGGCGGAGATTCCCTGCCGCAAAGTCGCCGGGCGCCCGGGTTCGCGAGTGCTGATCGGCGGGTTGGGCATGGGCTTTACCCTGGCCTCGGCGCTCAAGCATTTGGGCAAGACCGCCGAAGTGGTGGTCGCCGAACTGGTGCCCGGCGTGGTGGAGTGGAACCGTGGCCCGCTGGGGGAAAAGTCCGGTCGCCCGTTGCTCGACCCGCGCACGGTGATTCGCATGGAAGACGTGGCCAAGGTGCTGCAGGCCGAGCCTCAGGGTTTTGACGCAATCATGCTCGACGTCGACAACGGCCCCGAAGGCCTCACGCAAAAAGCCAATAGCTGGCTCTACTCAGCCGGTGGCCTGGCCGCCTGCGCCAAGGCCCTGCGCCCCAAAGGCGTGCTGGCGGTGTGGTCAGCCAGTGCCGACAAACTGTTCAGCGACAAACTGCGCAAAGCCGGTTTCAAGGCCGAAGAAGTGCAGGTGTTTGCCCATGGCAACAAGGGCACCCGGCATACCATCTGGATTGCCGAAAAGCTCAAGGGCTGAGCCGCGACTCCCCTGTGGGAGCTGGCTTGCCTGCGATGGCTTCAACTCGGTACGCCGTATACACCGAGGTGACAGCATTGCAGGCAAGCCAGCTCTCACATTTTGGGTCCCCGTCAGTTACGGGCTTTGCGGTAATCAATCAAGTACGGCACTTTTTTGTCGAAGGTCTTTTCCAGCTCACGTTGGTCAAGCGTGGTCATGCCGCCCAATTGATGGGCGGTAAAACCGCTGTCACCGACCTGTGAGCCCGGTGCCAGGCTGACCATGCGCTTGGCCACGGCTTCAATTGCGTCCTTGTAGCCGCCCTTCTTGTTCAGGTTGAAAGCGCTCAAATCAATTTGCGTGCGCAGCCAGTTGCCCCAGTAAAACTCCAGGAATTCCGGTGCGATCGCGCCATCGTCCGGCTTGCCGTAGGCGGCCTTGCGCGTGAAATACACCAGGCTGCGGAAAGTGTCGTCCTGCAAGCTCTTAAAGCCCAAGTGCGCCGGCAACTGTGCAGGTGGCAGGGTGTGGCCCTGGTTGTCCTTGAGCCAGACTTTGCGGGCAGCCTCCATGCGTTGCCAGAACGTGGCCAGGTCAGGGCTGTTGCTGAAATCGTCGGTCACCTTGACCCACATTTTCAACTGAGGGCCACCGCCGGGCACTTCCCACAAGGTGGTGAAGCTGTGGTGACCGTCGGTCAGGTACAGCTGGCCTGCGGGGCCGACCACCACGGTTTTCATGTCCTCGGGGTGAGTGCCCACCGGGTCCTTGCAGGTGAAGCTCGCCGGTTGGTGCAAGTCGGCCTTTTTGGGTACGTTGTCGGCGGCGCCCTGCCCGTTGGTTTCACAGTACTCGTCGAACACCTTGGCGGGCTTGTCGGCGAACAGCCCCAGGCTGTAGTCAATCTGGTCGAACCCCACCACGGCCTGAGTCGGGTGCAGTTGTTCAAGGGACACCTCGATCACCTGGCCGGGTTTGGGCGTGGAGAACGCATGGGCTTGAGCCGTCAAGGCGCAGAGCAGGAGTGCAACGGTCCATGTGTGCAGACGCATAAATTTCAGATCCCGGTGAATGGCGTGAGCCGATACTACAAACGATTGCCGCTGCCAGGCTGTAGCGTTGCTGAAAAAGCCAGCGGTGTTTTACAGCGCGAGCGGCTAGAATCTATGTTATCCGTGACCCACCAAATAGCCAGGAGCCATGATGAGCTCGACCAACCCGCCCTCCCACACCGCCAAGCTGGACCGCATCCTCGCCGATGCCCAGCGCGACCTGGAAATGGGCTACCGCGACAAAGCCTTGAAAATGTACCCGCACGTGTGTGGCCGTTGCGCCCGTGAGTTCGCCGGAAAACGCTTGAGCGAACTGACCGTACACCATCGCAACCACAACCATGATGACAACCCTCAGGACGGCTCCAACTGGGAGTTGCTGTGCCTGTACTGCCACGACAACGAACACTCGCGCTACACCGACCAGCAGTACTTCGGCGAAGGCTCCACCAGCAGCCCGACGATTGCCAAGGCGACGCACAACCCGTTTGCGGCGTTGGCGGGGTTGATGAAGAAGGACGACTGAAGCCTGGCTTGCGGGGCTTTTTGTAGCGAGGGCGCTTGTTCCCTCGCGACAAGATTGCATCACACCTCTTGATACCGACCGCAGCCCGACCAATCCTCGTATAATCGCAGCTTTTCTCCAAGGCACCCTTCCTCGTGGGCAATAAACGCTACAGTTGCATCGGTCTGTATAACCCCAAATCCCCCGAAAACGTTGGCTCGGTGATGCGTGCCGCCGGCTGCTACGGCGTGGCCTCGGTGTTTTACACCGGCGTGCGTTACGAGCGCGCCCGGGATTTCATCACCGACACCAAGAAAGTCCATCACGACATTCCGCTGATCGGCATTGATGACCTGAAAAAGATCCTGCCGCTGGGCTGCATCCCGGTCGCCGTGGAACTGGTCGAGGGCGCCCGCCCGCTGCCCGAATACACTCACCCGGACCGCGCGCTGTATATCTTTGGCCCCGAAGACGGCTCGCTGGATAAAGAGATTCGCGACTGGTGTGAGGACGTGGTGTACATACCGACCACCGGCTGCATGAACCTCGCCGCCACCGTCAACGTTGTGCTTTACGACCGAATGGCCAAGGGCAACAACACCCGTTCGGGCCCCAAGTACTGATTTTTCGGGAACATCCAGCACCCGCAAACAGTCAGCTACTTATCACTTGCCCTTGTTGGAGACAGATCATGAGCGACAGCAAAATCCTGCGACCTATCATCGAACACACACCCTTTGAAACCCAGCCCACGCAAAACGTGCACGGCTGGGAGCGCATCGGCTCGGTGGCCGGCGGCGTGATGATGGTCGGCAAAGGCCTGCGTCGTGGCGGGATCTTCGGGCTGATCCAGGTGGCGATTGGTGGTGTGGCGCTGGTACGTGGTGTGACCGGGCACAGCTCGCTCAAAGACAAGCTGGAGCAGGGCCGCCAGGAAATGAACAGTGTGCGCACGAAGATCGAACGCGCTGGCGAAGAGCTGAAAAGCCTCAAAACCAAGGCTGAAGTGGCGGCTGAGAAGGCCACTAAAACGAGGGGCTAACTCCGATCTCCAGTTCTACGCAGATCTAAAGGCGGGAGGGGGCTTTCCCCCGATAGCGGTGGGTCAGTCAACAATTGCAGTGACTGATACTGCGCTTTCGCGAGCAAGCCCCCTCCCACATGTCGAGCCATTTATGGCTCGGGATCAGCGCAGTAATTTACTCTCCAGCACCACCGACGACTCGCCGATCACACTCTCGGCCAACTGCACAAACTCCGCAGTGGTGATGCTGTTCGCGCGCATGACCGCCTGCGCGAGGTCATCCAACGAACGCTTGTTGTGAGTCTTCACGCGAATTTCGCGATCCAGCTCCTGCAGCACCACCACCGCCCGAGCCACTGTCGCCCCGTTGACGTGATCGCCACGCAGCGTGGTTACCTCTTTGCCCTCCTTGCTCAATCGCGCCTGGATTGCCGCATACCGTTCATCGGTGATGCCACCCGCACGTCGTAGCAACTCGACGGCGTAATACTCGCCAAGCCCTTCGCTGATCCAGTCACTCGTATCATGGTCATTGAAGCGGCCGATGGCCTGCACCACTTCGCGAATCAACGGGCTGCTGCCGTTTTCGCTGACCAACGGAGTGCGGCTATTGAGGTAGATCGAGTCACGCGCCGAGAACGCGCCACGGCGCATCGGGTCACTGGCCCCCACCACTAGCAGCTTGGCCGGGTGACGAGGGAACGCCGCCGCCACCTGCGGCCAGACGAACGTCAGCACGGTAAGCACATCCATGCGCCGCATAGCCTGGCCCTTGGGCGAGGCCACGGTAACGTCGGTTTCGCCCAGGCGCACGCGGCGGCTGCCCAGCGTGCCGGCGAGCATCCAGCCGGTGGGTCGGTCGAACAGGCGGGACACGTTGTCGATACGGAATTTATTCTTGCCGATACGTGGCCAGGCGGTTTCGATGCTTTTCCAGCCTGCCGGCAGTTCGAATATCAGGCGCGAGACCAGTTCTACGCCGTCCTGCTGGTCGAGCCGCGCCGCTGGCACCAGGTCCTCACCGCGAAACACTGCCCAACTTGGCGTCATCCGCGCGTCATACATTCCGGGTTTACGTGCGTGGGTTAGCCGTACGCGGTAGCTCAGGCTGGCCTTGTCAGCACTGGGCTGCCACAGGCCACGGTTACCGTTGATCTTCCACTGGCCATCGGCCTTGAAGTCGCTGTAGTCACCATCACGGCCCAGGTCGAAATTCAGGCTGCGCACCGCCGAGCCATGGGACAGGATCACACGCACCTCGGCCTGATCACTTTGGGGCAGTAGCTTGACGTGATAGTCGAGGTCGACTTTCTTCGCGCACCACGCAGGCAGGCTCAGCGCCAGCAGCACGAAAGAGGCTGCCAGCTTGGTTGCCACCGTCATACACACTCCTATTTCAGCCCGCGCGGAAGATCAGGTGATCCTCCCAGTCATCTTCGGGCACGCTGCCTTCGGCGAGCATGCGGCCGGACTGGGAAATGCGTTCGTGATGCACAGCATCGCGGTCGCCACAGACCAGGTGATGCCACAGCGGCAAGTCCTTGCGTTCGCTGACCAGGCGGTAGCCGCAGGTGGGCGGCAGCCATTTGAACTGGTCGGCCTGGCCCGGCGTGAGCTGGATGCAGTCAGGCACCGACGCGCGGCGGTTGGGGTAGTCGGTGCACTGGCAGGTTTTCAGGTCGAGCAGTTTGCAGGCAATACGTGTGTAATAGACGCTGTTGTCGTCCTCATCCTCGAGCTTCTGCAAGCAGCACAGGCCGCAGCCGTCGCACAACGACTCCCATTCCTCCTGGTCGAGGTGTTCAAGGGTTTTGCGTATCCAGAAAGGTTCGACTTTGGCGGCCATGGCTCTGCATCAGTATCGGTAGGTGAAAAGGCCGTCAGTCTAGTGCCCAAGGCCGTTGGGGCCAAGCGCTTGCGACTGGCGGTGTAACATCACTTGTCAGTCTGGTGGGCGCGCAGTAGCTTTGAGCGCCAAATTGACGATCAGGAACTGCCCATGACACGCGTTGCCGATTACCCGATTCACACTCAGTTCACCGAGCGCTGGTCGCCCCGCGCCTTCACCGGCGAAAGCATCCCGCAGGACACCCTGCTGAGTTTCTTCGAAGCCGCACGCTGGGCACCATCGGCCTACAACTCGCAGCCGTGGCGGTTTCTCTACGCGCGCCGGGACACGCCGGACTGGGAACGTTTCCTGGGCTTGCTGAATGAGTTCAACCGCGGTTGGGCGCAACACGCCTCGGCGTTGGTGATCATCGCCTCGAAAACCGACTTCACCGCCCCCGGCGCCACTGAAGAAACCCCGGCGCTGTGGCACACCTTCGACACCGGCTCGGCCTGGGGCCACCTGGCACTGCAGGCCAGTCTCAGCGGCTGGCATACTCACGGCATGGCCGGTTTCGATCAGGAACTGACCCGCAAAGAGCTGAAGATTCCAGCCGGTTATGCACTGCACGCGGCGGTGGCCGTGGGCAAGCTGGGCGACAAGTCGAGCTTGCCGGAGTACCTGCAAGGGCGTGAGGCGCCAAGCCCGCGCAAGCCGCTGAGCGAGCTGGTGTCGGAAGGTGACTTCAGCCTGTAACCCTTACTGAAATCCCTGTGGGAGCGGGCTTGCCCGCGATAGCTGTGGGCCAGTCACTGCATGGCAGGCTGATACACCGTCATCGCGGGCAAGCCCCACATTAATAACCGCGCTCGAAATCCACTTCGCCGCGCAATGCTTCCTTGGCCTGATAAGCCCGCAGGTTATGCACAAACAACTCCACCATCATGCTCGGCGAGGTCGGCGCAGAGCTGTGCCCGGTCAACAGTAGCCCCCAGGCGGTCCAGAACGGATGGCGTTGCGGCAGCGGTTCCTGGCGGCACACATCGATCACCGCACCGGCCAGGTGCCCTTCTTTCAAGGCCCAGACCAAATCGGCATCGACCACAGCCACGCCGCGCCCGACATTGATAAACAACCCGGTCGGTTTGAATTGCTTGAACAACGCCGCGTTGTACAGGTCATGGGTGTTTGGCGTGTTGGGCAGCAGGTTGATGACGTAATCCACCTCGCCCACCAGACGGCCCAATTGGTCCAGCCCGGCCACTTCGATAAACGGCGCCTGCTCACGCGCAGTGCTGGCGATGCCGTACAACGTGACGCCAAACGGCAGCAGGAACTCGGCAACACTCTGGCCGATATCGCCGGTGCCGACGATCAGCGCCTTACGCCCCGCCAGGCTCTGGCCCATGCGGTTATCCCATTTGCGTTCGACTTGGCTGACCAGGCGCGCGAGCACTTCGCGCTCGTGACCGAGCATGTAGGTGAGCACAAATTCGGCCATGACTTGGCCAAAAATGCCGACCGCACGGGTCAGGCGATAATCGCGGGGCAAGCCCTCGGCCAGCAGCGGTGTGACACCGGCCCAAGTCGATTGCAGCCATTGCGGTTGGTGCCCCTGGCGCAACAACGTGCCCAGCAGGTCCGGCTGGCCCAGCCATACCGGGCAATCGGCGGCCAGGCGCGACAGTTCGGCCGAGTCGCCGCTGGTCAGCACCTCGACGTCCGGTGCCGCGTCACTGAGTAATTGGGCGTAGAGCGGGTAATCCTGTTCAGCAATCAGAACACGCATGGTTCAAACCTTTCAAAAACACTGCAGACAGCCGCCCGCATCCTTACGGCCACCACCCACTTATACGTTTGCATTGAAGAATGTGCCCTGCACAGGGCACTGACCGATCACATTGGGTCGTTGCGTCGCAGCAGCTCTTCGGGCAAGTGTTCGATGTACTCATCCTCGGCGGGCGGCATTTGCAGGTGGTAGCCCTGCTTATCGAGGTTCTCAAGGACCACGGTGATGTCCTCGCGGGAGAGCTTGCGCTCCGGGGTCAGTATCATCTCGAAGGCCAGATGCGCCTTGCCGAAGGCTTCCATCAACGGTTCCGGCACACGCTCCAACGCATCGCTTTTCAGCACGTAGAGGTACATTCCGTCTTTTTTCAAGCTGCGATAGATGGAGCAAATACGTTTCAAGGCTGTTCTCCGGCAGTGGCCAGGCTGTCAAGCAGCGCTTGGCCCATCAACTCGCGGCGCCAGCCACGCAGCGAGTCTGGCAATTTATAGGGCCCATCGGGGTAGCCACTTTTAACCAGGGCTTCAAGGGTTTTCTTGCGCAGCATCAGTTCCGGCGCCATGTCCAGGCGTTCGGCTTCGGCCTGGCCCAGGGCGCGCAGTTGCTTGATCAGCGTGGCGGCGTCCACCGGCAGCGGCTCAGCCACGGCAGGTGGCCATTGGTCCATCGGTACGCTGCCGGCACGTTTGATCAAGTCCAGCAGAAACTGCCCATCCTGACGCACGGTGCGCGGGTGCATGTCTTCGATTTTACCCAGAGCGGCGAGGTTATCCGGCTGGGACTTGGCCAGGGGCCACAACGCGTGTTCGCGAATAATGCGGTTACGTGGCAAGTCACGGGCACGGGCTTGATGCTCGCGCCAGGCGCACAATTCACGCAGCACGGCGAGCTGGGCGCGGGACAGCTTCCACGCCAGCTTGGCGTCGCGATACACCTCGTACGGGTCGACCTCGCGACGCAAGTTGGCCACTAACTCGGCGCCGTCTTCCAGCACCCAGGCGTGTTTGTCGTCTGACAGCCGCGGGCGCAGGCGAATGTAAACCTCGGCCAAGTGCACCGCGTCTTCGGCCGCGTAGCTCACTTGGGTCTCGGACAATGGCCGCTGCAGCCAGTCCGAGCGGGTCTCACCCTTGGGCAGCTCGATATCCAACACGGCTTGCACCAGGCGCGAGTAGCCCATGGAGAAACCGAGGTTCAAATAAGCCGCCGCCAATTGGGTGTCGAACAACGGCACCGGCAGGCTGCCCGTCAGGCGCAGCAACACTTCCAGGTCTTCACTGCAGGCGTGCACCACCTTGATCACCGCTGGGTTCTCCAGCAAGGCAGCCAAGGGTTGCCAGTTGTCGATGGTCAGGGGGTCGATCAGGTAAGCACGCAGGCCATCGCCGATCTGGATCAGCCCGGCAATGGGATAAAAGGTATCGACCCGCATGAATTCGGTGTCGAGGGCGACGAATGGCAACTGCTGCCATTCGGCGCAGTGCTGGCCGAGGCTATCGTTGTCGCAGATCCAGTGAATATCGATGGCCACACGGCTCTCCCTTGAAGAATGGCGCGCAGTATATATCGCGAAAGCCCCTTGCGAGCATCCGTAGTGCACACACCATCATGAAAACTCCTACAGAGATGAAGAATAGTCCGACAGGCGGGAGTCAGCCTCTCTTACGCAGAACGTAAACCCGCCAGAGCTTGGAGCCCGGCAGGAATTCTTGGTAGTTCAAGACCTTGAAACCCGCCTGACGGAATTCGCCTTCAACGGGCGTCTGCGCATTCACCGAGACAATCACCGTGTCGCGGCTGACCCGATGAAACTCACTCAGCAACGCCAAACGCCCTTCGCTACTCGGTACATGGCGAAACAATTCCAGGCAAAAAATGCAATCCACTGCGTTTGCTGACAAGCCGATGGAAAACGCCGAGCCCTGGAACGTCTTGACACGCTTGAGCAACGCCGCCGGGTGATGAGTGCACGCATGGTCGAGCATGGCCTGAGAGTTGTCCGAGGCCAGGATCACCCGGTTGATGTGTTCGGCCAACACCGGCCAGAACCGGCCGGAGCCACAGGCCAGGTCAAGAATCAGCCCCGGTTCACCGGCGACTTTCAATGCATGGCGCACTAACCGCTCATCGCGCCAGGCAGCCAAACGCTTGAGCAGCGCAGGTGGGCGCGTGTCGCCGCAGACCCTGGCATGCTCACGGTCACAGCGCTCGGCGAATTCAGTCTCGATAGAGGATGGAGTGGGTGACGACATCACGGACTCATGTGTAGGGAACGGTAGTGAACGACCTTGATTCAGAGCTTAACCACTGCAACGTGAAAAAAAGGTCGAAGCCGTGATTGCGTTGAAATCGCACGCGCTGGGTATGTGAGTGCGGGGCGGCGTTGCAGGTGGGATGGGGCCATATCGGTTATTTCGGTGATGGCTGAGAGGGGCTCCACTCTGTACAGCGGGTCCCTTTTGAAAGAGCCCGACATGTACTCGGTTAAAACTGTGGGAGGGGGTTTGCTCCCGATGGCGGTGTGTCAGTCAGTTTATTTGTAACTGAACCACCGCATTCGCGAGCAAGCCCGCTGTGGCTCAAGCCTGATGCAGATACCACCGCCAATCCTGCTCACCAACCTCCCCCATGAACTGGCGATACTCAGCACGTTTCACCGCCAGGTACACACTGAGGAACTCACTGCCAAACGCATCCCGCGCCCAGCTTGAACCTTCAAGTGCGCGCAAGGTGGTAAGCCAGTCGGTAGGCAGCAACTCCTTGGCCTGCGCGTAACCGTTGCCTTCCACCGGAGCACCAGGATCGCGCTGTTCGCGGATGCCTCGATGAATCCCCGCCAGGATCGCCGCAGCGGCCAGGTAAGGGTTGGCGTCGGCGCCGCAAATACGGTGTTCAATGTGCCGAGAATTCGCCGGTCCACCAGGTACGCGCAGGCTCACGGTACGGTTGTCCACGCCCCACGTGGCAGCCAGCGGCGCGTAACTGTTGGTCTGGAAACGCCGGTAGGAGTTGGCGTTGGGGCAAAACAGCAGCAACGAATCGAGCAAGGTACTGAGCATGCCGGCCACCGCCTGACGCAAGAGCGGCGTGCCGTCGGCAGCCTCGCTGGCGAACAGGTTATTGCCGTCGGCATCGGCCAGGCTGATGTGCATGTGCATGCCGGTGCCCGCCAGGTCATCGAACGGCTTGGCCATGAAACACGCCGCCATTCCATGCTTGTGCGCCACGCCCTTGACCAGGCGCTTGTAACGCACCGCTTCGTCCATCGCTTGCAGCGCGTCGGCGCGATGTTGCAGGGTGATTTCCACCTGGCCCGGGGCGTATTCGGAAATCGCGGTGCGCGCCGGGATGCCTTGCAGTTTGCAAGCGCTATAGAGGTCGGCGAGAAACGGCTCGATCTGCTCCAGCTCGCGCAAGCCATAGACTTGGGTCGAACGCGGGCGATTGCCGTCCACGTCCCGCGCCGGTTGCGGGCGGCCGTTGCTGTCGGGCTTCTGGTCAAGCAGGTAAAACTCCAGCTCCGCCGCCATCACCGGGTAATAACCATCGGCCTTCAGCCCGTCGATGACCTTGGCGAGCAACTGCCGAGGGTCGGCCACGGTGGCGGGCAGGCCTTCGGTGGGGTGCATGCTGACTTGCACCGCCGCCGTCGGGATCAGGCGCCACGGCATGCGCTGCAAACTGCCGCTGATTGGGTAGGCGCGGCAGTCGATATCACCGACTTCCCACACCAGCCCGGAGTTTTCCACATCATCACCTTTAATCGTCAGGCCGAGAATGGTGCTGGGCAAAGGCCGCCCGCTTTCGTACACCGCCAGCAGTTCATCGCGATGCAGCAACTTGCCGCGTGGCACGCCGTTGTTGTCGAGAATAAACAGTTCAAACAGCTCGATGTCCGGGTTTTGCTCAAGGAAAGATCGGGCTTCGTGCAGGCAGGCAAAAACACTCATGGCA
This sequence comes from Pseudomonas antarctica, assembly GCF_900624995.1. Lineage (GTDB taxonomy): Bacteria > Pseudomonadota > Gammaproteobacteria > Pseudomonadales > Pseudomonadaceae > Aquipseudomonas > Aquipseudomonas antarctica. The sequence goes on along the minus strand of NZ_UYXQ01000007.1, from coordinate 105,459 downwards.
AGTCTCATACGTTTGCGTCAGGCAGGCGCGCAGGCGCCGCCGGGCAGATGCGCACAGGTGCGCGTCATCCATGGGGCAGATCAACGTAGGAGAGAAGTATCCGGTGGGCGCGCGTGTCGGCAGTGGAACAGGGCCCAGAAGGCCAGCTCGGAGGGGAGCGCTTCGACAATCGTCGGACAGCTGGGCACCAAAGCGCCAGGCGGTGTCGCGGGGTGAGTGTCGGCGCAAGCGTCCATGCAGGATTCACAGTGAGATCGATACCCGGCAGCGTCACACGCCTGGATAGGCGGTTAAATTCAGGGTTGATGGAGTTTGGGTGCAGGTTGGCTAAACATTGCGCGGCCCTTGCTACCTTGTCGTCCAGCTGGAAATAATAACCGCCCCGATCTTGCCCCAAGGACTCGACTGCATGAAAGCTCCCTTAGCCCTGTGTGTATTGGCGAGTATGGCAACCACCGCACTGGCCGACACCCCACCCTCGCGCCTGGATGAAGTGCTGCAGCGCGGCACGCTCACCGTCTGCACCACCGGCGACTACAAACCCTACACGTCACTGCGCGCCGATGGCCGTTACGAAGGCATCGACATTGCCATGGCCGAGTCGCTCGCCAAGAGCCTGAACGCAAAAATCACCTGGGTGCCGACCACCTGGAAAACCCTGATGCCGGACTTCCTCGCCCAACAGTGCGACATCGCCGTGGGGGGCATTTCGGTCTCGTTGGAGCGCCAGAAAAAAGCCTTCTTCAGCCAAACCTTGGGTGTCGACGGCAAGATCCCGCTGGTGCGCTGCGCCGATGTGCAGCGCTACCAGACGGTCGAGCAGATCAACCAGCCGCAGGTGCGCGTGATCGAGCCGGCGGGCGGCACCAACGAAGTGTTCGCCCGCGCCCACCTGGGACAGGCGCAGATCCGCCTGCACGACAACGTGACGATCTTCGACGAACTGCTGGCGGGCAAGGCCGACGTGATGATTACTGACGCCAGCGAGGCGCGCTTCCAGCAAAAGCTCAAGCCTGGGCTGTGCGCGGTCAACCCTGAGCGGCAGATGCAATACAGCGAAAAAGCCTTCCTGCTGCCTCGCGATGATGTCGCCTGGAAAAGCTATGTCGACCAATGGTTGCACCTGAGCGTCGCCACTGGGGTGTACAACGGTATCGTCAATCAATGGCTGGCGGCGCCCTAAGCCGAAGCCGTCTACGCTGTGGTCACATCAATAACAATGAGGGACGGGTAATGAAAGGACTGCTCCGACTCACGTGGCTGCTGCTGTTGTGTTTCAGCCAGGTGCACGCGGCCACTCAGGATGAGGACGCCCATGCCGCCAAGGCCCTGCTGGAAAAGGCTTTGACCTACTACCACAGCAACGGTGAAAAAGCATTCGCCGCCTTCAGTCGCCAGGGTGAGTTTATCGACCACGACCGCTATGTGTTTGTGGTTGATACCAAGGGCACGCTACTGGCCAGTGGCGGCCCCTCCTCCATCTTGATCGGTCGCGATGTGTCCGAGTTGCTTGGGCCTGATCTACGTAAGTCATTCAAGGCCGCGCTCAAGGTGGCCGAAGGCCAGGGGATCCAGCAGGCTGATTACCGTTGGCAGAATTGGAACGACGGCAAGGTTGAGCACAAGCATGTGTTCTATCAGCGGGTCGGCGAACGCATCCTGGCGGTGGGTTACTACCTGCCGCGAGCCACACCGGAGCATGCGCGAGGTTTACTCGACAAAGCGGTTGAGGCGCTGCTCAAGGATGAGGCGGGCACACTCAACGCGATCAATACATTGCGGGGTGGGTTTGTGCAGGATGACCTGTATGTGTTTGTGGTGGACCTGAATACCGGGCGCTATGTAGCCCATGGCACCACGCCTCGGTTGGTCAACACCGACTTTAGCAAGGTCAAGGACCCGGACGGCAAGCCAGTAGGCGAGCCTATTCTTACGCTGATGGCCGATCAGGATCAGGGCGAGTACAAATATCGCTGGAAAAATCCGGTGACCGATAAGGTCGAGAACAAACACGCGTACTTGCACAAGGCTGGGCATTTCATCGTGGCGGTCGGGGACTACAGCCCCTGACCAGACGTGAACTGCGCGTCACCGTGGGAGTTGGCTTGCCTGCTCCCTCAGCCTGATCATCATGGTGTCAATTACTTAGCGTCGTCTTCACGCCCACGCAGCGCTCGAATAGGCATCGCTGTTACTGCGGCCAGCCCCAACAGCACACCGCCGCACTTACCCTCAGCAACTGCCGCAATGTCAGCGCCAGCCCTCGGCGGCCAACACACTGCGTACGGCGCGAACGAGTTGGGTAGGCTGATTCAGGTTGATCACGGCAGCACGTTCAAAATGCTCGATACGAGAGCAGGCTACTCGATAGCTTCGTAAGGAAGTCCAACGTAATTTTCTGCGATGGTTCTGCGACCTGCCTCCGAGTGGATGAAATATTCCAGTTCACTCTCGGCAATGCGCTGGCTGAAGCCATCCGCATCGGGAAACGGGTGCAGCATCGAGGTCATCCACCAGGAAAACCGTTCGGCCTTCCACACTCGGCGCAGGCAGATCGCCGAGTACTTTTCCAGCAAGTCCACGCGCCCCTCGCGGTATACCTTGAGCAGGATGCGAAACAGCGTGCTCACATCGCTGGCTGCCAGGTTCAGACCTTTTGCTCCGGTGGGCGGCACGATGTGTGCGGCATCCCCCAGCAGGAACAGGCGTCCATATTGCATCGGTTCCACCACGAAGCTGCGCAGCGGCGCGATGCTTTTTTCGATCGACGGGCCGGTCACCAGTTGCGCCGCCAACTGGCTGGGCAGACGGGTCTTCAGTTCGTCCCAGAAACGCGCATCCGACCATTCATCCAGCGGCTCCTCAGCCGGCACTTGCAAGTAATACCGACTGCGCGTTGGCGAACGCATGCTGCACAGGGCAAAACCACGCGCGTGCTTGGCGTAGACCAGTTCGGCATGCACCGGTGGTGTGTCGGCGAGGATGCCCAGCCAGCCAAAGGGATAAACGCGCTCGAAGACTTTTAACGATTCAGCCGGAATCGACTGGCGTGCCACGCCGTGGAAACCATCGCAACCGGCGATGTAGTCGCACTCCAGGCGAAAGGCCTCGCCCTGATGCTCGAAGGTCAGCCAGGGTCGATCACTTTTGAGGTCATGGGGTTGCACGTTGTGCGCGTCATACAGGGTGATAGCGCCGGCCGCTTCGCGCGCTTGCATCAGGTCGCGGGTGACTTCGGTCTGCCCATAGATCATCACCGACTGACCGCCGGTCAGCGCTTTGAGATCGATATGACTGAGCTGGCCATTGAGCGCCAGCTCAAAGCCGTCATGCACCAAGCCTTCGGCATCCATGCGCCGACTGACGCCCGCCTCGCGCAACAGGTCGACCATGCCTTGCTCCAGCACCCCGGCACGGATGCGGCCTTGCACGTAAGCGCCGTTCTGGCGCTCTACAATCAGGGTCTCAATACCCGCATTATGCAGCAGTTGGCCGAGCAGCAATCCTGAAGGACCGGCACCAATAATGGCGACTTGGGTTTTCAGCGTTTTCATTATTTTTATGGCTCGCAAGCGACACCCGAACGGATCAGGTGAAAGAGTTGTCATTGATCTTGTTACTGATCATTTTTCACTTGAGCGCCCCTCATAAGAAGGTGAAAACTGAGACAAAGCCTGTGCTTTTTGCCAATCGGGGCGATTACCGCACCACTCTCCTGAGTATCGGATTGAAACCATGACCAACACTGCCAGCACCGCAATTCCGGTCTTCAAGCTTTACGGGGAAAGCCAGCAATGGCCGACGCCGGATTTGTTGCACTGTGAAACCATTTCTCGGCGCAGCCGGGAATACCAGTGGGAAATCCAGCCCCACCGGCACGCGGATCTGTGCCAGTTGTTGTACGTACACCAAGGCCAGGCGCAGTTGGAGATCGAAGGCCAGCGCACCACGCTCAACGAGGCGACCTTGCAGGTGCTGCCGCCGTTGTGTGTGCATGGGTTTCGGTTTGCCGAGGATGTAGAAGGTTTCATCGTGACGCTGTCAGCGCCGCTGGTCAGCCATTTGCAGGCGCAAGTGGGCTCAACGGTGGACGGTTTGCAAGCGCTGGGCAATTACCCGGCCGGCAAGGACAGCGACTACCTCAACAGCCTGTTTGCGCGCCTGCAGGACGAATACGCCGATGAGCAACCGGCGCGCGACATGATGATGCACGCCCTGGTCAGCGTATTGCTGGTGTGGATCAGCCGCCACGCCATCCAACGTCTGCACCCGCGAGCCCCGCGTGGGCGTGAATATTTCCGCCGCTTCACTCAGTTGGTCGAACAGCACTACCGCGAACACCCGAAGATCGAAGACCTGGCGCACAAGCTGGGCATCTCGGTCTCACACCTGAACGGTACGTGTCGGGAATTGGGCGGGCAGCCTGCGCTGCAGATCATGCATGACCGCCAGCTACTGGAAGCCAAGCGCCTGCTGACCTACACCAGCATGACCATCAATGAGATGTCGCAGGTGCTGGGGTTTTCCGACCCGACCAACTTCTCACGGCTCTTTCGCCGGCGGGTCGGGTTTTCACCCAAGGCGTTTCGCGAGCAACTGAAGGCCGATTAGGCACGCGGAGCGTCTCGGGCTGCGTTCCCACGTGGAGCGTGAGAACGCTCATGCTGCCTATCGGAGCGCGCTGAAACTGCCGGTGCGCGGAACGCACAGGTCCTGATGACAGCTGACCGCAAAGGTCGGCTGCATGCGCGTCTGTTCAACCCGGTAGGCGGCTGTGCCGTACAGCGCGGTCGCCAAGGCGCACAGGATGAAAATCATCAGGTACTTTCTGATTTTTAGAGTCATGGCACACCTCTGAATAAAACGACTCGGTGCTGTTTAAAGCATAGGTCAGTCAGGGCGAGTTGCCATTATGGGGCGCCATTCAACATCTTTATGTCGGGCTCAGAGACCGATATCCCAAACCGGCTCCTCCGGGAACCGCAACACCAGGAAGTCCAGCAGGCTGCGCAGCGCCGACGGCATGTGTTTACGTGAGGCAAACACCGCGTAGACATTCATCTGTTGCGGCTCGGCCTCGGGCAGCAAACGGATCAATTCGCCGCTGCGGATGTAATCCCCCGCCTGATAGCTAGGCAGCCGCGCCACCCCAGCGCCCGCCAGCGTCACCCTTAACAGCGTCGTCGCCTCGTTAGCGCTGATATTGCCCTGCACCGCCACCGACACCGGCTCACCCTTTTCGGTGAAGTGCCATAGACTTTTGCCGAAGTAGGAGTGCGTGAGGCAGTTGTGCTCGGCCAAGTCGTGCACGTGCTGCGGATGCGCATGCTCGAGCAGGTACGCCGGGGACGCGCAAATCACCGAACGGCAGAGCGTCAGCTTACGCGCGATCAGATTAGGGTCCAGCTCAAAACTGGTGCGGATGGCCAGGTCAATACGCTCATCGACCAGGTTCACCGTACGGTCGAGCATCTGCATATCAATACTGACCAACGGGTAGCGTTTGACGAACTCGGCCACGGCATCCGCCAACTGCGCCTGGCCGAATGAGCTGCTGACACTTAGCCGCAGTTGGCCACGCGGCGATTCGTCCGGCTCACTGACGGCCGACTGCATGTCGTTGCACAACTCGAGCATTTGCCGACAACGGGGCAGCATTTCGCTACCTGCGGCGGTAAGGCTGAGCTTGCGCGTGGTGCGATGCATCAGGCGCGCGCCCACCCAATCCTCCAGCTCGGCCAGATACCGTGAAACCACTGGCCGCGACAGGTCCAACTGATCAGCGGCGGCTGACTGGCTCCCCAGGTCGACTACCGTGACAAACACCCGCATTGCTTGAAGACGATCCATGATTTGCACGCTTTTAGAAACAAACTATGTTTCAGCATCGCATTTTTTGTAGCGTTTAGTGCAACTAAGCTCTGTGCATCCTTTAACGACCACTGGAGTTGCCCCCGATGCTATCCACCCTCAAACGCCTGACCCTCGCGACCGCCGCCCTGGCCTTCGCCGCCCAAGCTTCGGCGGCAGCGCTGAAGCTCGACGTGTACAACCCAGGTGAAGCTGCGATCTTCCCGGTCAGCTCGGTGTTGGTGAGCGGCGAAAAAGACGCGATCCTGGTCGACGCGCAATTCGGCAAAGGCCAGGCCGAGCAACTGGTGCAAAAGATTCGCGCCAGCGGCAAGCACCTCACCACCATCTACATCAGCCATGGCGACCCGGACTACTACTTCGGCCTCGACACCCTGACCGCCGCCTTCCCAGACGCCAAGGTGCTGGCACCGCAACCGGTGGTCGACCATATCAAGGCAACCGTCGCCGGCAAGCTGGAGTTCTGGGGCCCGAAAATGGGCGCCGACAAACCGGCAAAAACCATCGTGCCGCACGTGCTTGAAGGCCACAGCCTGACCCTCGAAGGCCAACCCCTGGAAATCATCGGCCTGGACGGCCCGCAGCCGGATCGCAGCTTTGTGTGGATTCCCTCGATCAAGGCCGTGATCGGCGGTGTGGTGGTCGCCGAAAACATCCACGTGTGGATGGCCGACACCCAGAGCGCACAGTCCCACAAGGATTGGCTAGCAACGCTGCAACGTATCCAACAGCTGAAACCGGCTACGGTGATTCCAGGCCATTACCTGGGCAGCCCGTCACTGAAGTCCGTGGCCTTTACCGCTGACTACATCAAGGCGTTCGACGTCGAAACCGCCAAGGCCAAGGACTCCGCCGCGCTGATCGCAGCGATGAAAAAACGCTACCCCAACCTCGCCGACGAAAGCTCGTTGGACCTGAGCGCCAAAGTCGCCAAGGGCGAAATGAAGTGGTGAGTGGTTTTAAACCTTAACGTACTGGAGAACGTCATGAGCAAGATCGCAATCATTGGTGCCACCGGCCGTGCCGGTAGCCAAGTGCTGGAAGAAGCGCTGCGTCGTGGGCATACCGTCACCGCCATCGCGCGTAATACCGACAAACTGGCGGCACGCCCGGGCGTTACCGTCAAACAAGTCGATGCGCTGGATGCCGAAGCGTTGCAACAGGCCGTCAGCGGCAACGATGTGGTGATCAGTGCGGCGCATTTCGCCACGCTGCCGGCCAGTGCCGTGATCGGCCCGGTGAAGAAAGCCTCGGTCAAACGCCTGCTGGTGGTCGGCGGCGCGGGTTCGTTGCTGCTGCCAGGTGGCGGGCGCGTGATCGACAGCGAAGGTTTCCCGGCAGAGTACAAGGCCGAAGCCAGCGCAGGCGCTGAGTTCCTCGAAACACTGCGCCAGGAAAAGGAACTGGATTGGACCTTCCTGTCGCCGTCGGCGGAATTCGTTGAGACCGAACGCACCGGCAAATTCCGCGTGGGCCAGGATGACTTGCTGGTGAGTGCTGAAGGCCGTAGTTGGATCAGCTTTGCTGACTACGCCATTGCATTGATCGACGAAGTAGAAACACCGAAGCACTCGCGCCAGCGTTTCACCGTGGGTTACTGAAACATCTCGGTAAAAACGGTGGGGGCGGGCTTGCTCGCTCCCACCGTTAGTTCTTCAGCGCTACGACTGTTGGGCTTGGCTCACTAGCCAATCCATCAGTGCTTCAAGCCCAACCGAAGGCGCCGTCCCTGGCGGACACACCAAGTAATACCCCATCCCCGTCGGCACCCTTAATTCAAACGGCGTCGCCAAGCGCCCCGCTTTCAGATCCTCGCCAATCAACGCACTGTCGCCAATCGCCACACCGGAACCTTGGGACGCCACCGTCATGGCCAAATCCAGCGTTTCGAAATGATGCCCCTGGGCCAGGTTGCTCAACCGCGTATTCGCCGCCTTCAGCCACAACGCCCAATCGCGCTCATCGCGCGTGGGGTGCAGCAGCACCTGTTGCTGCAGGTCGGCCGGTGCGTGCAAGCCGCCGAGCAATGCCGGTGCACAGACCGGCGTGAGTTGCTCATCGAATAAATGCCGCGCCTGCGCCGACTGCTCGGCGATGGGCGCATAGATCAACGCCGCGTCGAATTGCTCGCGGCGAAAGTCCACGGTGCAGGCCACGGTGGTCGTCAGCTCCACCGGCACGTCCGGGCGTTCCTTTTGCCACTGCATCAGGCGCGGCAGCAGCCAGCGCATTACGCAAGTGGGCGCCTTGAGTTGCAGGGTCGCGCGGCGGCCGCCGATCTGCTCCACCGCGTCACCGATCAGGCCAAACACCTGCTGCGCGCGCAGCGACCACTCGCGACCTTCTTCGGTCAAGCTCAGGCCGCGCGCCTGGCGCTGGAACAAGGCATAGCCCAAATGGCTTTCCAGCCCGGCGATCTGCCGGCTCACCGCACCTTGGGTAATGTGCAGTTGCTCGGCGGCGCGGGTGAAGTTGCAGCACTGGGCCGTGACCCAGAAGGTGTGCAAGACGGGCAGCGGTGGCAGGCGTTTCATCGAGGGATGAGCCATGACGTGGAGACATGGCTAGTATGACTTTTTATCGATTGTTGCCGCTAGCGGCCAGCCGCTCCAATAGCGCCTCGAATCCATAACAAGAGCGACATGTATGGCGACCTGCGGCGAAGTATTGGTCAACCTCCTGGAAAGCTACGGCGTGGGCCAGGTGTTCGGCATTCCCGGTGTGCACACCGTGGAGCTGTACCGCGGCCTGGCACGCTCGAACATCCGCCATGTGACCCCGCGCCATGAACAGGGCGCAGGCTTCATGGCCGACGGTTACGCGCGCACCTGCGGTAAACCGGGTGTGTGCTTCATCATCACCGGCCCCGGCATGACCAACATCGCCACCGCCATGGGCCAGGCGTATGCCGACTCGATCCCGATGCTGGTGATTTCCAGCGTGCAGTCGCGCAGCCAATTGGGCGGCGGTCGCGGCAAGTTGCATGAACTGCCGAACCAGGGCGCGATGATCGCAGGCGTGGCGGCGTTCTCGCATACCTTGATGTCGGCAGCGGAGTTGCCTGGCGTGCTGGCGCGCGCCTTTGCGCTGTTCCAGGCCGGGCGGCCGCGCCCGGTGCATATCGAAATTCCGCTGGATGTGCTGGTGGAAAATGCCGACGCATTGCTCGGCAGCGAACCTGTCAACGTGGCACGAGCCGGCGCGGCGCCGTCGGCGGTGAAGCAGATGAGCCAGTGGCTGGCGGCGGCAAAACGCCCGCTGATCCTTGCCGGTGGTGGCGCCATTGATGCCGCGCCGGAACTGACCCGCTTGGCCGAAACACTGGATGCGCCGGTAGCCCTGACCATCAACGCCAAGGGCATGCTGGCGTCCGCGCACCCGCTGCTGATCGGCTCGACCCAGACGCTGGAGGCCACCCGAGCCTTGGTCGCCGAAGCCGATGTGGTGCTTGCCATCGGCACCGAGCTGGCAGAAACCGACTACGACGTGACCTTTGCGGGCGGCTTCGAGATTCCCGGCGCGTTGCTGCGCATCGACATCGACCCGGACCAGACCGTGCGCAGCTACCCGCCGCACCTCGCGCTGGTCGCCGATGCACAAATTGCCGCCGAAGCATTGCTCGCCGAACTGAACACCCAGGCACTGCCCGCGCGCGATCCAAGCTGGGGCAGCCACCGCGTCGCGCGCCTGTGGGCTGAATTGACACCTACCTGGGACGCCGCCACCCGCGCGCAAACCCTGTTTCTCAACACCGTGCTGGAAGAACTGCCTGGCGCCGTGCTGGTGGGCGACTCCACCCAGCCGGTGTACAGCGCCAACCTGACCCTCAACCTCGACCACCCACGTCGCTGGTTCAACGCTTCGACCGGCTACGGCACTTTGGGTTACGCCCTGCCCGCCGCTATCGGCGCATGGCTGGGACGCGGCGATGGGCAGCCGGTGGTGTGCCTGATCGGCGACGGCGGCCTGCAATTCACCCTGCCGGAACTGGCCAGCGCGGTGCAAGCGCGCGTGCCGGTCATCGTGCTGCTGTGGAATAACCAAGGCTACGAGGAGATCAAGAAATACATGGTCAACCGCGCCATCGAGCCGGTCGGTGTGGACATCTACACACCGGACTTTGTCGGCGTGGCCACGGCCTTGGGCTGCGCGGCCGAGAGCATCCAGGGCATCGAGCAGTTGCGCAGGGCATTGCGCGCCGCCGCCAATCGCCAGGGGCCGACACTGATTGAAATCGACCAAGGGCTCTGGATGCAGGAGGTAGCGGTATAAGCGACGTATTGAACGGTGTGTTTATCGGTGGTGAGTGGCGTGCAAGCCATGACGTGCTCGAGGTGATCAACCCAGCCACCGAAGCCACCTTGGCCCACGTCAGCGTGGGGTGGTGGGAGCGTCGTGGCCCAAGCCGTTGAGGCGGCCAGCGCGGCCTTTATCGACGGGTCGAAAAGCACCGGCCGTGATCGCGGCATCGCGGACGGCGCGCGTTTGCTGTGCGGCGGTGAACGACCGGCCGACCTGGCGAAGGGCTATTTCACGCGAACTGGGGCCGTGGGGCTGGCGACGTTTCAGGAGATCAAGCATGTGATCCGCTCCAACTAACGACGAAGGTCACCTGTGGGAGCGAGCAAGCCCGCTCTCATCCTTTTGATCTAGGGTGTGTCAGTTACCTGCAATTTTTAGATAGCGCCTGCGACTTTCTCATTTGCCCCTCTCCCCCATGCGTGGCCTGATTCGCCCTTGTCTATCTAAGGCCCACCCATGGAAAACGTTCGCGCAACACCCACCACCGCCATCTGGCTGATGATCAGCGTTGTCCTGGTCGCCCTTAACCTGCGCCCGTCGATGGCCGCCGTTGGCCCGCTATTGTCTTCGATTCGCGGCGATGTACCGCTGAGCTTCAGCGGCGCCGCCTTGCTGACCATGTTGCCGGTCATGGCGATGGGATTGGCGATGTTTTTTGGCATTGGCCTGGGCAAACGCTTTGGTGAGCACCGCAGCATTGTGCTGTCGTTAGGGGTGATTGGCCTGGCCACACTGTCTCGGCTGTTTCTGGATTCAGCACTGGAATTGATCGTCAGTGCCATTGCAGCTGGCGTCGGCATCGCCATGATCCAGGCGCTGATGCCAGCGCTGATCAAGACACGCTTTGGCGATAACGTTTCGCTGTTCATGGGCCTGTATGTCACCGCGATCATGGGTGGCGCGGCACTCGCGGCGTCGTTCGCGCCATTTGTGCAGGTGCAGACCGGCAGTTGGCGCGTCGGCTTGGCGATCTGGGCGGCACTGGCGTTATTGGCGTTGGTGTTCTGGTACGCCCAGCGCGCGGCGATGCCGCCATTGCCCCAAGCCGGCTCCGGCGCGCAGGAATCATTTTTTGGTAACCGCCGCGCGTGGTTGCTGGCGATCTTTTTCGGCCTCGGCACCGCGTCCTACACCTGTGTGCTGGCGTGGCTGGCGCCGTATTACGTGGAGCAAGGCTTAAGCGAACAGAACGCCGGTTTACTGCTGGGGTTCTTGACCGCCATGGAAGTGGTGTCCGGCCTGGTCACCCCGGCCATCGCCAACCGCCGAAAAGATAAACGCCGCGTCGTTGCGGTGCTGCTGGTGCTGATCATCCTGGGTTTGTGCGGCCTCATTCTTATGCCCCAACACCTGCACCTGTTGTGGCCTTGCCTATTGGGCCTGGGCATCGGCGGGCTGTTTCCGATGAGCCTGATCCTGTCCCTCGACCACCTGGACAACCCGCGCCGCGCCGGTGGCCTGACCGCGTTTGTGCAAGGCATCGGTTATCTGATTGCCAGCCTGTCGCCACTTATTGCCGGGATGATCCGAGACCAGTTAGGCAGCTTCGAATGGGCCTGGTGGTCGCTGACGGCGGTGGCCGTGGTGATGCTGCTGATCGTCACGCGGTTCAATCCAACGCATTACGCACGGCATATCCAGTAACGTCGTGTTGCCAACATTTTTTGTCCCACACCAAACATAGAAACGCCCTACAGAGCTTTCTATTGGCACGACCGTTCCGTTAAGCTTTTGCCCTTGTCGCGCGCTGTCACAGTGCCAAGGCTTACCGGACGGAATGGATGCTAAACAGTAATTTGCTCAGAAAACTGGATATGCAGGACTTGATGGTGTTTATCGCCGTCTACGACCAGAGCAGCGTTACCGAGGTGTCTGAAACGCTGTTCGTCAGCCAGTCCACCGTGAGTTACAGCCTGAAGAAACTGCGCACCAGTTTTGAGGATGAGCTGTTTATCAACACGCGGGCGGGCATGCGGCCTACGTACAAAGCCACCACCATGTATGGGCATGTGCAGAAGATCCTGGAAAGCATCAACCTGTGCCACGCGGGTGGCCAAGCGTTTGACCCGACTTCGACGGCCGTAACCTTTAATGTCTGCGCCCCGGAATACTTCGAACAGTTGATCCTGCCGCGCCTGTTGAAGCACTTCGACCGCGCCGACCTGCCGGTGATCGTTAATGTGCAGAAGCTGGAAACCGACATCCCCGCCGACGACCTGCGCGAAGGCCGCCTCGACCTGGTGATTTGCTTCGGCCCGCACTTTCACCGCGCCCACAAAGACTTCAAGACCCAGATGCTGCTGGAAGATGATTTGGTCTGCGTGTTCGATAAACGCTCAGCCCCGCGCGAGCCGGCATTGAGCCTGCACTCCTTTGTCGAGCGGCGCCATGTGTTCCCCACGCCGTGGACATCCGACACCAACATGATCGACGGCTGGCTGGCGCGCCAGGCTCACAAGCGCCAGGTGATCGCCCGTGCGAACAGTTACAGCGCGGCCTTGAAGATGATCACCGGCACCGACTTTGTTGTCACCCTGCCCCGTCGCGTGCAAAAGCTGCTGGCGCCGGCCACGGTGTTCGGCCATTGCGAGGCGCCCAGCGGTTTACCGGGGTTTACCCTGGACATGCAGTGGAACGAAACAAGTGGCCAGGACAACGCCAATACCTGGTTTCGTGAGCAGGTGGTGAAGGTGTGTGCTGAGCAAGGGTTGTTGTAACCGTCAGCCAATGACAACTTTGCTGTAAGAATCGCGATCCATGTCGACCAGCAATACGCTGAGTTGAACCTGTATATCCGCCGGCCACTCGCACTGGTCCTGCAACGCCGCCAACAGGCTTTCCGACAGCTGCGTCTTGACCTGTGGTGAACGCCCGCTGAGCAGCGACAGCTTCACCGCAATAAAGCCGCGCGGGCTGAGGGAGGTGCCGACCTGGAAAGTCTCGACCTTCACGGCGCGGCTTTTGATATCAAACTCGGAACCGAACTGCCCGGACGCCATCAGCACATTGTTAAGCCGCAACAGGGTTTTCTCAACGGCCAGGCCGGGGAGATTGGCGGTGTATTCCAGGTGCAGGTGCGGCATGAAAAGCTCCGAATGGTTGTAGGAAAAGAGCCTACGTATAGCACGCAGCCAAACTGAATCAGAGCGTTTTCAGTGTGAACTTTCGGTCAGGCTGCGCAACGCACGACTCTCCCAGAACGCCACGATCACCAACACCGCCGTGGTCAGCGCACCCAGCATCAATGCCGAAAACACCTGCTGTAAGCCCAGCGGCAATACCAGCAGCAACATCAGCAGCCCGCCCAGGTGCGAGAGCGGTGGCCACGGCCGGTCACTCATTACCCATTTGAACAACGCGCTGCCCAACAGAAACAACCACGGCCCGGCGATGATCGCGACGACACCCGCCTGGCTAGCATGCCCCGGATGCACCAGCACCAGTTCGTCGGCCACCGCGCTGACAATGATCCCGGCGACGATCAACACGTGCAGATAGGTGTAGGCAATCCGCGCCTGGCGGCCCGGGTCGGCAGAGCTGGCGATGCGGTGATGCGCGCGCTCGGCGCCGCTGTCGAAATAGATCCACCACAGGGCGATGCTACCCACCACCGCCACCAGGAACGCGCCAAGGCCTTCGAGGCTCCAGGGCAATTCAGCGAAGGTGGCGCCGGTCACCAGCAATGACTCCCCGAGGGCGATAATCACAAACAGGCCGCAGCGTTCGGCCATGTGGTTGCCTTCCACGTTCCAATCCGCAAGCGTCGAACGCCCGAGGCCCGGCACCCAGAAATACACCGAAGGCGATATCAGTTCGATCAACAGTGCCAGCGCCCAGAACGCCAGGCGATGCTCGCCTTCGAGCAGGCTGCCGGTGATCCAGAACACGCCCGAAAAGACCATCCACGCCAGGATTCGCTGGAAATTTCGGGTCATGTTCCGCGACTCGCCACGCACTGCCCACAACGCAAACAGCGTGCGCCCTACTTGCATGAATACGTAGGCGCCAGCAAATAGCAGACCTCGGTCGGTAAAGGCCTTGGGGATCGACGAAGACAACAATAGGCCGGCGACCATCAAGCCGAACAGGCCAATACGAATCGGGATTTTGTCCGGGTCGAGCCAGTTGGTGATCCATGACGTGAAGATCCACACCCACCATACCGCGACCATCATCAGCGCCACCTGCAGCGCGCCGCCAAGGGTCAGATGGGCCAGCAGCGAATGCGACAACTGCGTCACGGCAAACACGAACACCAGGTCGAAAAACAGCTCGACCATGCCAACCTTGCCGCTGTCATGACTGCCGCGACTACGCAGCAAGGAAGGGAACGGGCTCATCGATGGTTTCTCCTTGAAGGGTTTATCTCAAGATTTTGGCACCCGCACCGGCAACAGGTCGCGCTCACTCATGAACGCCTCCAGCCGCGAGCGCATCCAGCGTTCCGCCGGGTCGGTGTCGACGTGGCTCAGCCAGACCATGGACAAGTCCAGGGTCGGCGTTTCGAACGGAAACGGCTCGCAGAACAGGTTCCCGCCAGCGGCCATGGCCTGGGCCGTATAGTCCGGCAGGCTGGCGATCATGTCGGTGCCGGCGAGCAACGCTGGCAGCGCGCTGTATTGCGGCACCGACAGCACCACGTGACGCTTGCGGCCAATCTCCGCCAGCCATTCATCGGCAAACCCGGACACGTTGGCGGTGTGGGACACCAGCACATGGGGGCGTGCGCAATATTCGTCGAGGGTCAGCGGTTTGTCCGAGGCATCGGCGCGCAACAGGCAGGGGCGGATATGCCGTAACAGTTTACGTTTGGCGTTAGCTGGCAGGCCGCGGGTCTGGGTGATGCCGACGGTGATATCGCCGGACGCCAGCAGGTCGGGGATACGCCAGTAATCCACATGCTGCACCACGAACACCACCAACGGCGCTTCCTGGCGCAAGGCGCGCAGCAAGGGCGGCAGCAGGCCGAACTCGACGTCATCGGACAGGCCGATGCGAAAGGTCATGGTGCTGATGGACGGGTCGAAATCGTGGGTCAGGCTCAGGGCCGACGATAAGGAGTCGAGGGCCGGCGACAGGTGTTTGATGATTTCCTCGGCCCGCGCGGTCGGTTCCATGCGATGGCCGACGCGAATGAACAGCGGGTCATTGAACAGCGTGCGCAGGCGATTGAGCGCCGAACTGATGGTCGGCTGGCCGAGAAACAGCTTCTCCGCCACCCGTGTCACATTGCGTTCAAGCATCAACGTTTCAAAGACGACCATGAGGTTGATGTCGGCCTTGCGTAATTCATTTCGATTCATCGGCGCTCGCCCCACTGCCCTAGACAAGAGGCAGTGTAGAAACACCCGGGGGCCTGCGTCTATGCGCGCACTGTTCAACGCGGGCCTTTGCGTCTATAAATCAGCTTTGCAGGGTCACAGGAACATTATTGTGCTGGTCATTCTCGCCTTGGCCATTGTGGTGGCCGGGTTCTGTCTCTGGGTAATCAGGTTCATCGCCACCCCCACCGCCCGCACGTTGCTGCGGGTGTTTGTCGGCTTGTGCCTGGCAGCGGCGTTAGCCTATGTGGTACTGGCGCGAGGCTTTCCGATTGCCGTGCTGCTTTCCTGAGCCGCATTAATCCACTCTTCAGCAAGGAGCGCTTAATCATGAAATTCGCCTACACCATCATCTATGTGCCGGACGTCGCTGCATCCCTGGCATTCTTCGAAAAAGCCTTCGGTTTCAGTCGCCGTTTCCTGCATGAGTCAGGCACCTATGGCGAGTTGGAAACCGGCGACACCACCCTCTCGTTTGCCGCGCATGAATTGGGCGAATTGAATTTCGACGGCGGGCACGTGGAGGCGCACGCGTCCCGGCAGCCGCTGGGCATGGAGGTGGGTTTCGTCACCGAGGATGTGTTCGTCGCGCACGCCAAAGCCCTTGTACTCGGCGCGAAAGAGCTGGCCGCGCCGAGCACCAAGCCGTGGGGGCAAGTGGTGTCGTATGTGCGTTGCCCGGACGGCACGTTGGTGGAACTGTGTACGCCAATCGTGGGCTGAATACAGCACGAATGTGGCAGCGGGCTTGCCGGCTCCCACAGTTAATCATTATTGCCTGGTTACTCAGGGCTTGAGTGGACGTTCCTGATCCCGCTCGGAAAGCTCCGTACCATCGTCCGGATGCTTCCAGGTCTGCGGCTTTTCCTCTTCAGGCCGCCGCCGGGGTTGATCATGCTCCGGCTCATCCCGGTGCGTGTGCTCGTTAGCCATTGCCACCTCCCATCCTTAAGAATTGGTCACACCTGCAAGCATAGAACAGGGTGAGCATGTTGGTCGGGCGTATTGATTGATAGCGTATGCGCATCAATGCATCCAAATTACTCACTTATCATTTCTAAATGTGTCAGCCACTATCCGCAGTCTTAAGCGAAACAAGCACTTTAAAAAGAACGCTGGAGACACAAAACCATGACTAGCCCTTCCCGGCCCGACTCTGCCCGCTCGAAAGTGGGTGCGGTATTGCGCGTTACTTCGGGTAACTTCCTCGAACAGTTTGACTTCTTTCTGTTCGGTTTCTACGCCACCTACATCGCTGCCGCGTTCTTCCCCGCCGCCAATGAGTTTGCGTCATTAATGATGACCTTCGCCGTGTTCGGTGCAGGCTTCCTGATGCGCCCCCTCGGTGCGATCATTTTGGGTGCGTATATCGATGACGTCGGTCGCCGCAAAGGGTTGATCGTGACCCTGTCGATCATGGCCAGCGGCACGTTGCTGATCGTGCTGGTGCCGGGTTATCAAGCCATCGGTCTATGGGCCCCTCTGCTCGTACTGCTGGGCCGCCTGCTGCAGGGTTTCTCGGCCGGTGCGGAACTGGGCGGCGTATCGGTTTATCTTTCCGAAATGGCCACCCCCGGCCGCAAAGGCTTCTACACCAGTTGGCAGTCGGGCAGCCAACAGATTTCCATCGTGGTTGCCGCCGCGTTGGGTTATGGCCTGAACGTGTGGATGCAACCGGCTGTGGTTGCCGATTGGGGCTGGCGTATTCCGTTCGCCATCGGTTGCGTGATCATCCCGTTCATCTTCGTGCTGCGTCGTAACCTGCAGGAAACCGAAGAGTTCGCCAACCGCAAGCATCGCCCGACCATGCGCGAAGTGCTCGCTACTCTGGTGAAAAACTGGACCGTGGTGATCGGCGGCATGTTGATGGTGGCCATGACCACTACCGCGTTCTACCTGATTACCGTGTACGCGCCGACCTTCGGTAAGACCGTGCTGCAACTGAGCACCTCCGACGCCCTGCTGGTGACCTTGCTGGTGGCCGTGTCGAACTTCATCTGGCTGCCGATCGGGGGCACCCTGAGCGACCGTTTTGGCCGCAAGCCGGTGCTGGTGTTGATGACCGCCCTGACCGTGATCACCGCCTATCCGGCGCTGTCGTTCGTGGTCAACGCGCCGAGCTTCGGCCACATGTTGGAAACCCTGCTGTGGTTCTCGTTCCTGTACGGCATGTACAACGGCGCGATGATCCCGGCCCTGACCGAAATCATGCCGGTAGAGGTTCGCGTGGCGGGCTTCTCTCTGGCCTACAGCCTGGCGACGGCGATCTTCGGCGGGTTCACGCCGGCGATCTCCACTTGGTTCATTCACATCACCGCAGACAAGGCCTCGCCGGCCTACTGGATGATTTTTGCCGCGCTGTGCGCGCTGTGCTCGACCCTCGCGTTGTATCGCCGCGCCAACACCCGTGGGCAAGTGATGCAGGGGGCAGCGTTATGAAGCCGCTGCTCAACACCTTGACAGCCCTGGCCCTCGGTGCCCTGGCGCTGACGGCCCAGGCCGAAGAACTCAAAGTGATGACCTCCGGGGGCTTCACCGCCGCGTATAAATTGCTCGGTCCGCAGTACGCCAAGCAGAGCGGCGACACCCTCGACACCCTTCTCGGCCCGTCAATGGGCAAGGCGCCGGAAGCCATTCCCAACCGCCTCGCCCGGGGCGAACAAGCCGACGTGGTGATCATGGTCGGCTACGCCCTGGATGACTTGATCAAACAGGGCAAGGTTGACCCGGCATCCCGCGTGGAGCTGGCGGATTCGCGCATCGGCTTGGTGGTCAAGGAAGGCGCAGCCAAACCGGCGATCGGCACCGATGCCGAGTTGAAGGCGGTGCTGAGTCAGGCCAAGTCCGTGGCGTATTCGGACAGCGCCAGCGGCGTGTATGTCGAGAAAGAGTTGTTCAAGAAGCTCGGTATGCCCGCCAAGGGCACGATGATCGAACGCGTCCCGGTCGCCGAACAGGTCGCCAAGGGTGATTACGAGGTAGGCTTGCAACAGGTAGCGGAGTTGTTGCCGGTGCCGGGCGTGACTTACGTCGGCAAGATCCCGGAAGACGTGCAATCGGTGACGCGTTTTGCCGCGGGCATTCCGGTCAACGCCCGACACCCGGCGCAGGCCAAGGCATTGTTGCACTACCTGGCCTCGCCTGAGGCGCAACCGGTGGTGCAATCCACCGGTTTGGACTCGGTGTCACACTGACCGAAACGGCATCTCCCGCACTAACCGCTCCAACTCCAGCGCCGCCGGCGGCAACGTCCGCCCGCGGCGCTTGATCAAGCCTACATTGCGCATCACCAGCGGCTCGACCAGCGGCACACTCACCAGAATCGGGTGCGTGCCCGCTGGCATCGCAATCGACGGCACCATCGCTACGCCCAACCCTGCTTCAACCAGCCCGATCATCGTGGTCACATGGTGGGTCTCGCAGATACTCGGTTTCTTCACCCGCACGCCGCGCAAAGCCTGATCCAGCAGGAAGCGGTTGCCCGAGGTTTTGTCCACGGTGATGTAGTCATGTTCATAGGCCTCGGTCCACGTCACGCTCTCACGCTCGGCCAACGGATGGTCACGGCGACACGCCAGCACGTAGCGCTCCTGCAACAACAGTTCGAACTCCACCTCATCAGCCAGGCTGCCGCTGAAACTCACGCCGAAATCCGCCTCGCCACTGGCCACCGCATTGCACACCTCGCCGGCGCTGGCATCCAGCACCCGCAGGCGAATCTTCGGGTAAAGCTTGTGGAACTCGGAGATCACGTGGGGCATGAAGTAGTACGCAGTGGACGGCACGCAGGCGATGGTGACATTACCCATGCGCGTGGACGCAACGTTACTGATGCCCATCAAGGCAATGTCGAGGTCGTCGAGTAAGCGCTCGACCTGTGGCAGGAACGCTCGCCCGACCATGGTCAGGCTGACGCGCCGCGTGGTGCGTTCGAACAGCTTTACGTCGAGGGCAGATTCGAGCTTTTCGATACGCCGGCTCAGGGCCGGTTGCGAGATACGAATGGCCTCGGCGGCGCCGCGAAAACTGCCCTTGTCTACCACAGCGCGGAAGGCTTGGAGGTCGTTGAGGTCGAAGTTGATGATCACGGGGATGGGCCAGTGTGGTCGATTTGGGGGGCATTATCGTATGGGCGCCGGTACTGCGCCACGCGTAGCGGCGTCGGTGTGAGTTAATAACCCTGCTACACATATGAAGTCATACATATCAGTGAGTTATTTATGTGGTTGAGCCACGCGTCTGCAAAAAAGCGTCAATACTTCAGGCCTGACTTAATTCACTTGGAGAAAGACACTCATGGAACCCTGTCAAAACCCACACCCTTTTTGGGCAGACGACGAGTCACCGACGCTTGGCATCGATCAGTTGCTCCTTGCAACGCGCCAATGGTCGAGCAGGATTGAATCCTACCCGACGCTTGCGGACTTCGAAATGCGCTCAACCCAGCAAATGAGCATTACCTTGCCAATCGAAATGGCCGCACGGGTCAAAGCCAAAGTCGCTTGCGGTGAATACGCCAGTGAAAGTGAAGTGCTGCGCGACGGCCTGCGAGCCCTGCTGGCGCGAGATCGCGCGATGGGCGACTGGCTGCGAGACGAGGTCATTCCAGCGGCCGCCGCCCTTCAGGCGGACCCTGGCAGGGCGCTGTCCACCGGGCAGGTTCGCGAGCACATGGCAGCCAAGCGTCAGCGAAAAAGCACTGAGAAGCCGTGAGCCATTCGGTAGCCTTTTCGCCGGAAGCACTGGTGCAACTGGAAGCCCTTGAAGACTGCATCAGCGATACCGCATCCCCACGTGTTGCAGCACGGTTTATCGACAACATCATCAGCCACTGCGAAAGCCTTTGCGTGTTCCCACTGCGCGGCAGCCACCGTGACGAGCTGCTGCCCACGTTGCGCATCACTCACTATCAGCACACCACCACCATCGCGTTCATGGTGGCCGCCGATACTCAAACGGTGTCGATTTTGGGGGGGTATTACGGTGGGCGAAACTACGCAGCACTTTTACAGAATGACGGACAGCCCATCCCACCGGGAGACGGTTGAACACATCGCCAACACTGGCCGACAGAGTGATCAATGACAAGGACGATAATAATCAATACCACCGGATCTCTGCACCGAGCGTTGCGATTGGGGTTGTATCTGTTTGGCTTGATGGGGGTCGCAACCGTCGGCTTCTTCGCCTGGCAAAGCTTCTATCCCGTGAGCGCAGCAACCGGCTGGAGCATTCAAACGGTGCACAGCGACGTCCCGAAAGCCGCCTCGCTGATGCCTCTCCCGGACGGCTCGCTGATGATCAGCCAGGAACTCAACGATGCAAAAGGCAGCATCGTGCGGATCCATCCCGATGGTCGACGCGAAGTGGTGGTGGGCAGCCTGTCCAAACCTGATGGCATGTTCGCGACCCACGGCGGCTGGGTGTTCAGCCAGGAAACCGGCAACGCGCCGGTCAGCTTTCTCAAGGACGGTGTCGTCACTGACCTGTTTCGCGGCGAAAATGTACAAGGCTTGTGGGTCGAAGGCGACGACCTCTACGCCATCGAAGACCGCAAGGACAATGGCCGGCTATTACGCTATCGCTGGAGCGACCAGTCACTCACCGTACTGCGTGACCAACTGCACGAAGGCGAGTCCATCACGCGGTGTACCGATGGGCGAATGCTCTACACGGAAAAGAAAAAAGGCGTGATACGTGAGCTGACCAGTGACGGCAGCGATCCGGTGGTGCTGACGGGCCTCAACAAACCGACATTCCTGATGTGTGATGAGCGCGGGTTGTGGGTCAATGAAGACTCGACGCATCGCGCCCGGTTGCTGCTGATTGATAAACACGGGCAGCAACAGACAATCTTGTCATTCTTGAAGGCGCCGCAGTCGATTGTGCGAACAGGCGACGGTACTTATCTACTGGCAGAAGGGGGGCGTAACCGAGTATTGAAACTGGTGCGCAAGTCGCTGGCAATGGCCAGCGACGACGCGCAGCACTGACGCAGCCCTGCGAAAAACTGAACACTCACTACTGGCAAGTTCCGCCTTTATGATGCGACCCCGTGCCCCCAACCGGATGCGTGCCCTTTGGGCATGCCGCCGCGAACATCGGGGTGACCATCAAGACCACCAGCAACCCAACCAACGACAGCTTTTTCATACGATCCTCCGTGAACATCACGACACGTGATGGCACAAAGATATCACGCATCCACGAAGGGTATCGTCAGCTTATTGCCCCCAAGCCTGGGGGCCGCTAAAAAACGCCTGCGCATTACTGTCCAAGGTCTCCAGGTGATACCCGCCCTCCTGCACGATCACGCAGGGTAAGCCCAACTGCCGAACGCACTCGCCCAAGCGCGCAAACCCTTCGCGCGTCACGGTCACTTTGCTTTGCGGGTCCAGTTCGTAGATATCAAACCCCAGGGACAACACCAGCACATCCGCGGAGAAATCCTTTACCGCCGTCAAGGCCTGTTCCAGCTTTTCGAAGAACACCGCCTCACTGGCGCCATGGGCCATCGGCAGATTCAGGTTAAAGCCTTCCCCCCCAACAACGCCACGCTCTTCGGCAAAACCTGCGACGCCGGGGTAGAAGTTGGTAGGGTCGCCGTGGATCGACACCTACAGCACGTCGTCACGGTCGTAGAAAATCTCCTGGATGCCTTGGCCGTGGTGCATGTCGGTGTCGAGCACGGCGACACGCTGGAAACCTTCGCGCAACACGTGTGCCGCTACCGCCGCATTGTTGATGTAGCAGAAGCCGCCTGCCGCGTCGTAACGGGCGTGATGTCCGGGCGGGCGGCATAGCGCATAAGCGGCGGGTACGCTTGGAACAGCACCTGTTCCTGCGCCAGCGCTATGCGTTTTTTTGCGGAAAACACCACCCTCTGTTTGGCCGCACCGGCTTGGCTGAAGGCGATTTGCAGTCGGAAAACTTCGTGAGTTTTACCAGCGACCAGATCGGCGGGATGCTGTCGCCGTTGACGATCTTTCGTGACCAGCAAGGCTTCAGCGGCCGGATCGTGGCGTCGTCATCCAGCCTTGAGGAGGTGCGACGGTTGGTGATTGCCGGGTACGGCCTGGGTTGCCTGCCGACTCATGTGGTCGCCGAGGATGCGAAGAATGGGCTGCTGTGGCGGCTACCGCCGGATGGAGGGATTGCCGATGTCGATATTCATCTGCTGTGGAAGTGGGAGCAAAAGATGAGTCGGGCGCAGACCGTGTTTATTGAGCGTCTGTGCGGGCGGTTGGTGCAATAAGACACGTGCCCATGTAATTAGAGATGTTGCTGACGTAGCGACCAGACACGTCTCTTAGTGCAGACCTTGAACGTGTATCGAGGCAACACACATCCTTCGGTGGCTCCGATGGTCACCGCCAGAAAAGTCGACAAGCCACGCAAAAGGTCGTCAGCAAGGCGCTGACATTCCTTGATGGACGGCAAGCCGCGCGTGATGGCCAAAAAGTCTTCGACACCTACGTGATCAGCAGCCAGCTTCCAATCTCCAAGTAGGATTGAATGCCCGCGGTAAAAATCTCCCCACTGTTCCAAAAGATCAACCACTGGGTACATTTCGCTGCGCACTTTTCAACGACAACGTCTGCGGTGAACGCCCCTCGAGCTCAGCGACAGGCATCATATCCACCTGGTCGGCACCGCTCGGACGCAAGCCCAGCGGGCCAAGATCAAGCGCCAGGTACTACCGCACGACCACCTTGAATGATCCGCACAACGCCTTCTGGTTTATTTGCGCCTATGACGATTGCTGTGACTGCTACCGCTTGCTAATGATCATGGGGCCGGGTGCGCACCGTCGCGCCGAATGGGGGCCATTGCTATG
Source organism: Pseudomonas antarctica (assembly GCF_900624995.1). GTDB lineage: Bacteria > Pseudomonadota > Gammaproteobacteria > Pseudomonadales > Pseudomonadaceae > Aquipseudomonas > Aquipseudomonas antarctica. Next base: position 82,128 of record NZ_UYXQ01000007.1, on the reverse strand, counting down.
GGCAGTACACACTGAACTCGTAACGCCGTGGATTTTTGGACGGATCTCCTTGGCGGCTCTTGAAGACTTCTGACGCGCTAAATTGGCGCCTTTTGCAAGTCACTTGGCGCCTTCCCGCTAGTGCCTGAAAAACGCCAATCGACCATCCTTCGCTGACTGGCTGCATCAGCCGTTTCACACCAAGAGGTGTTCACATGTCCAAAATATGGTTTATCACCGGCAGCTCCCGGGGCCTTGGCCGTGCCATCACCGAGGCAGCCCTGCGTGCCGGTGATCGAGTGGTTGCCACTGCACGCAACCCCCGCCAGCTGGATGAGCTGGTCGCCGAATACGGTGATGCGGTCTATCCACTGCAGTTGGATGTGGCCAATAACTCGCAGGTGGTGCAAGCGGTCGACGCGGCAGTGGCGCATTTTGGCCGCCTGGATGTGGTGGTCAACAATGCGGGTTACGGTGACTTGGCGTCGGTTGAAGATGTGACCCTGGACGATTTTTCGGCGCAGATCGACACTAACTTTTACGGCGTGGTGTATGTGACCAAGGCCGTGGTGCCGATCCTGCGTACTCAGGGCAGCGGGCATATCTTTCAGGTATCGTCATTGGGCGGACGCATCGGCACGGCTGGCCTGGCGGCTTACCAGAGTGCGAAATGGGCCGTCGGTGGTTTTTCGACCGTGTTGGCGCAAGAGGTCAATCCATTAGGCGTTCAAGTGACGGTGCTGGAGCCCGGTGGCATGCGGACTGATTGGTCGGGCAGCTCCATGACCATTGCGCCGATCAGTGAGCCCTACCAGCAAAGTGTCGGCGCCTTGGCTGAACGGCTCAACTCGCCGCGCATTCTGCCGACTGGCCCGCAGCGAGTTGCCGAGATCGTACTGGAGTTGGCGCTGAACAAGGACGCGCCGTTACGCCTGCTGATCGGCAGCGATGCGGTGCAATACGCAGCACGGGCGGCGGCAGAGCTCACGGCCAGCGACGAGAAATGGCATGATCTCAGTGTGTCAGCCTCTGATTGATTGCATAAAGGTGGTCTATGTCTGACGTACGCCAAACCCATTTCAATATCCCCGACGTTTTTTGGCAGGCCCTCAGAACGATCGGGCTGGAGCCATCGGCGGTGTTGCGTCAGGCACGGCTTCCCGTAACACTCAATTTTCGCGAGCGGCGTGAACGTCGGCAAGTCAGCACCGAGGAATTCTTCCGCTTATGGGAGGCGGTGGCTGTGCTCAACCCGGACCCCGCTGCCGGCGTGCTGATCGTCACGCGGCTAGACAGCACCACACTGCCGCCTTCCAGCTTTGCGGCGTTTATTGCTCGCGACTTTCGTGATGGCCTGCACCGCCTCGCCCGTTTCAAACAACTGTGTACACCCGAGCGTGTGCAACTGAGCGAAGACAGCATGAGCTGCACAGTCACCCTCGATTGGCTGCGTACCCAGCAGCCCCCTCCTGCGTTATTGATCGACGCAGCGTTTGCGACGTTTGTTGAATTGGGGCGACGCGGCGCCAGGGTGCCTATCACGCCGCGCAGTGTCGAACTGGCCCGCCCACAGAACGGCAACACTGCGCTGGCTGAATTTTTCGGTTGTACGGTACGTTTCGGCGCCGAGCGTAACGCCTTGGTGTTCGACACCACCGATTTAAACCGGCCGTTTCCCGGTCACAATCCTGAACTGCTCGAAATGCTCAACCCGACCTTGACCGCGGCGTTGGCCCAAGCAACTGCACCGGTCACGATCAGCCATCAGGTGAAGAGCGCCCTCAGGCGCATCCTCGCCAGCGGTCGCCCGGACATGGTCGAGGTGGCGCGCGAACTGGGTATGAGCGAGCGCACATTGCAGCGGCGTATTACCGAGGAGGGCAGCAGTTTTCGCCAACTCATGCTGCAAACGCGTCAGGAAATGGTGCGCCACTTGCTGACCGAGCCGACTCTCGAAATCGAGGAGATTGCTTGCCTGCTCGGTTATGAAGACACGAACTCGTTTTATCGGGCGTTCCGCACCTGGGAAGGCACAACGCCGGCTCGCTGGCGTGCGATGCAGGCGGCGCGCGCCCATTGAGATCAGGCCGGCAATGTGCGCTCGACGCTGCGGGCCATGACCTGCAAATCCTCAAAAGGGTTTCGACCAATCAGCATGAACCCATGGGACTGGCTGGCCCAGTACACCACGTTCATGCCTCGGCGCTGTTCGGTAGCGACGGGCTCAGTGCCCTTTCTGCTGGCCCTGATGCACAACGCCAATGGCCCGTGGCGCGGGTCCAGGTAGGTCAGTTGGCCAATCAAGATGCCGTCGTAGTCGAGGATCTGCGCACGCCGAAACTCGGCGCCGGGCAGGCTCACAGACGCTGGAGCCAACGGCAACCCCAATTGCTCGCCTACGCCATGCAGTTGAGCGATGTGAGAGGCTGGATCGGGACTGAGGTTTTCCAAGGTCTGGGGCGTGTAAAGGGCCATGTAATTGGCGACCGAGGCACGCCAGCCTTGACCGGACTCCACGCGTGGCCAGCTTATGAACAGGCGGTCGGCGACCACACCGGCCACGGCAAAACTGGCGGCGACGGCAAGGAAGCGACGCCGACTCAGGGTTGGGGCTTGTGCCGGTGGCAGCGCGTTGAGCATTGTGTGCAAACGCTCGCTGGGCGCTTGATCCAGCACCGTATCAAACGCGGTTTTGAAGGGTAAGTCGGCGCACTGCAAGGCACCCAGGCGTGCGGCAAGTGCCGGGTCAGCGCGAACCTGATCGGCGATAACCTTCTGCTGTTCAGCCTCCAGTTCGCCGTCCAGGAAAGCCACCAACCGCTCATCGGACGGTGCGTTAGTGTGAGTCATCGCCGTTCTCCGCTGGATTTATCCTGCTGGGCTTTTGCAGGGGCGCTCTCTGCAAGTTTCAAACGTGCGGCCGCCAACCGGCTCATCACGGTCCCCACGGGAATATGCAGCACCTCGGCAATCTCTTTGTAGGAAAGCCCCTCGACATACGCCAGAAACACCGTTTCGCGCTGCGCTTCGGGCAAGCTGTTAACGCGTTTGATCACCTGCGCCGCCAATACCTGATCCTGAGCCTGGCTCTCGCCATCGAACGACAGCTCCTGCTCCGCATCGACAAACCCTTGCCCCTGACGCACACGTTGCGAGCGCAGCTCGTTGAGCCAGATGGAATGCATGATCGACAGCAGCCAGCGGTCCAACCGCGTGCCGGCCGCGAACTGCCCGGCACGCTCCAGCGCCCGTACACAGGTGGCCTGCACCAGATCGTCAGCCACGTGCTTTTGTCGCGACAACACCCACCCGTATCGCCATAAACGCGGCAACAACAGGCCCAACTCGCGGCGAAACTCAGCCTCCGTGGTGATAGCTGCCCCCTGCTGATTCGCTCATCGGTTTCACGCCTGTGGGGCGGCGGCGATGGCGGCGGCCAAGTCTTCGTACTCTTCGCAGGTGGTGCTGCACAAGGCTTTGATTTTCACCAATTGCTCTTGCGCCAAATCAACGCGGCCCTTGATCACGTAGGCCTCACCCAGGTACTCGCGGACTTGGGCGTAGTTGGGGTCGAGCGCGACTGACTTCAGGTAATAACTGATGCCTTCATCGGTGCGCCCCAGTTTGCGCGTGGCGTAACCGCGATAATTGAGGGCCTTGGCGGTGTTCGGGTTTTGCAGGGTGTCGAGCAAGGCCAGGGCCTCGTCGTAGCGGCCATCTTTGGCCAGGCGGTAGGCGTAATCGGTGCGGTCGGCATCCGAGGTGGCTTTGCTGGTTTGCAGCACGCATTTTCCGGTCTTGGTGTCCCAGACCTGACCTTTGGGGCAATTGGGCTTGGGCGGTGCTGATTCATCACCGGAGGCGTGGGCTTGGCCGGCGAGTAAGGCGGCGGCCAGGCACGCGCCGAATAACAGCGCGATGCGTTGAGTGATGGGGTGTTCGTGGCGATTCTTCATGGTTGTCATGCTCCGTAACGTTGGGGAGGAAACATCACTTTTGAAGCGCATTGCGTGAACCCGGCAACATGCGGCGTAGCGTGCTGTCGCCCAACACGGAGTGATGCCAGAGCGCAGCGGCGGCATGCAAACCCGCCAGCACAATGATCGCCCAGGCCACATTGTTATGTAGGCCACCCAGGGTGCCCCGCCAGGCGTGATCGATCGCAAAGGGCGCAGGAATGGGGAACAGTCCGAAAAAGTTGAAAGGCTCACCTTGAGCCCAGCGAAACAGGAAGCCCAGCACGATCTGCGCCAGCAGCAACAGGTATAGGCAACCATGCGCTATTTTTGCCAGCAGGTTAAGCGTCGGGTGACTGTCAGCCTTTGGCCGATTGCCGCAGAACACACGCCATACAATCCGTACGACGATCAACAGCGCCATGGCAATGCCGAGCGAGATATGCACCGATTGCAGGCCCTTGCGCAGCGGCGTGCCTTTCTCCAGGTTTTCCCAGATATGGGCACTGGCAAACATGAAGATCACCACGGCGGCGGTGAGCCAGTGGAACGTGCGGGTCAGTCGGTCGTAGCGGTCGGAAGAGGTGTTCATGGGCGTTCCCTGGGTGGTCTTTGAGGTGAACACCGCAGCGGCGGAAGTTATTCGGTGAGGTGTGAGAAATGCTTCGAAGCGAACCGAATACAAAAAAGCCCGCAGCTGTTCAGGCTACGGGCGTTCCTAGGTGATGGCGTCGTTTTTAACTCAGTTTCCCCGCTCCTTATTGGCTTGGGACAGGACCGAGGCCGCAAGGGCTTTGGTCTCCTCGCTGTATTTGTCACTCTGAAGCGCCTTCCCTGCTTTCTCCTCCAGCTCTGCACTCGTCTGCTTATCGGTACCGCGCTGCGCCAACGCTGAAGCGGCCAGGCTTTTGGTGATGGCCGACGCGTTTGGATTACTGAGGGTTTGCGCCGCCAAAGTGGCCATCTTGCCGGACGTTTTTTTCGTATTCGTACTCATCGTGCATGTCCTTTGCAGTTGCGGGATTTCTAACTAGATGTTCGGGCGACTTCGCTCGGCGTAAAAAGATAGTGAGTTAAATAGGCCTTCGCAACGAACTAGCTGTAGCCGTTTTTTTGAAAACACGTACGAAATAAACCACCACTTCGTAGTCCCTATAGTAACTGCTCTAAAAGACATGAATACATCTGAAAAAACTTGAGCCCTCTGCCTATTTTCATTAGATTTTCATCCGACTCGCTGCCGTAGCGCCACTGACACGCCCCTACCCCGAAACCCTTTCAAGGATGACCCCGCATGTCTCAACCGGCACTCAATGACAACATCGTAACGTGGACATTTCAAAACTACGCCGCCATCGTCGGGCTATTAAGTGGCCTGGCAATATGCGCTTTAGTTTTATATATCTACTCGCGTTCAGGCTCGCTGATTTTTTTACGTGATTTACTGTGGCGTTTTTTCGGCGGTTCAACGGCTTTTGAAAACGAGAAATATGAAGCCACCCGCAAAAATCTGCGCGAAGTCGAATACTACCGGTTCGAGTTCAACATCCCCGCGCAGAACCTGGAGCAAGCCCAACAAGCCGACCAGTGGATCACCGCTAACCGCTTCAGCTATAGCGATGTCGCGAGAATCAGAAAGTATATTGACTGGAGCGACTTCGCCAACGTATCGCTTAAAGAAAAAATGCTGACACCTTTCAAAAAGAACGGGTGTCTGGGGCTTGGAATCTTTTTCCTTGTGATCATCAGCATAACGCCGCCGCTGGCGGGCTCCAGCTACCTGATGGTGTCCTTGAAAAAAGCCCCTGATGTCCCCGCTTTTTATCTTTCAGAAAACAACGCCAAGTTTCACATCTGGCCCAGCGAGACGCTGTCTGTCGACGACTGCAAATCACCGACGGTACTCGAAAAGTTCTACAACGACGACTTCTCTGAAGACACCATCAACACACTATGTTCGCTCTTCCTTTCCCCCACCTACCGTGAAGATGTAAAGAGAGCGCTGACCGAACAAAAGGGCTTTTTACTTTTTATAGCGTGCTTTTCCATCGTTGCTGTTTTCTGCCTATTGACCAAGCTCTCACGCTTGGGCGTGGCTAAAAAACTCCACGACCAGATAAATACGCAAAGCAGCAATGCGGCAACAGAAGCACTCCAAAGGTAGCGGTGCAACGACGCGTTAGCCGTGAAATGAAATTAACACCTGGCTAACGCACTGAAACCTAAAAACGCCCCCTCTGCAAAACCACGGGGCGAAGGACATTGCCGTATTCCCCAGCCCACCTTTCCTCAAGCCTGCCTGAGAGCGTCGAATCGATTGCACTGATGTTTATTATCGAAACGATCGCCTGTGTGATTGCCAGAACCGATTCCTATAATCGCCTCCAATTTCCCTTCCCCTCGCCTGGCTTCAGGCGACATTCCCCTCTGGAACCCAACACCATGCCAAGCGCCAGCCAGGCCCCTAGCGGCCCTCCCGAACATAATCAACAGAGTGTCAAACAGCAGTGGCTGGCGATTCTCTCGGTCGCCGTGGGTGCCTTCGCCCTGGTGACCAGTGAGTTTCTGCCAGTGGGCGTGCTCAACGACGTCGCCAGCGACCTCGGCATCAGCGCCGGCCACGCTGGCCTGATGGTCACACTGCCCGGCATCATGGCCGCCCTTGCCGCGCCGTTGCTGTCTGTCAGCATCGGCGCCATGGACCGCCGCTACCTGCTGATCGGCCTGACGCTGATCATGATCATCGCCAACTCGGTGGTGGCCTACGCCAGCGACTTCAACCTGTTGCTGTTCGGCCGAGTGTTGCTGGGCATCAGCATCGGCGGGTTCTGGGCGACGGCCATCGCCCTGAGCGGGCGCCTGGCGCCCAAGGGCGTGGGAGTCGCGAAGGCGACCTCGATTATCATGATGGGGGTGACCCTGGCCACCGTACTGGGCGTGCCCGTGGGTACGTGGCTGAGTGGCCTGATGGGCTGGCGCATGACCTTTCTGGTGACCGCGTTGGTCGGCATACCGGTGCTGCTGGCGCAGGTGTTCCTGCTACCGCGACTCACCCCGGAAAAGGCTATTCAGGTCCGTGACCTCCCAGCCTTGTTCATCAATCCGCAAGCACGAGTCGGCTTGATCGCTGTTTTGCTGATCGGCCTGGCGCACTTTGCCGCCTACACCTATGTCGCGCCCTTCTTCAAAAACAGTTCCGGCTTTGACGGCCCGACAATTGGCTCACTGCTACTGCTGTATGGCGTCGCCGGGGTGATGGGTAATGTCTTTGCCGGCTTCGCCGCCAACCGCAGCGTCCGTTACACCCTGCTGCTGGTCGCACTGATGATCGGCACCAGCACCGCCCTGTTCCCCTACTTCGCCACCGGCATGACCGGCGCCGCAATGCTAATCGCACTCTGGGGCTTCGCCTTCGGCGCCTTCCCCGCCTGCGCCAGCATCTGGATGTTTGTCGTAGCACCCAAAGATGTCGAACGCGGCATGCCGCTGTTTGTCGCCTTGTTCCAGGTGATTATTGCCTTGGGTTCGTTCTTCGGCGGGCAGATTGTTGACCAGATGGGTAGCGCGGTGTTGTTGAGTTTGGCTACAGCGTTGGTGGGTTGCGGTTTCGTAACGGTGCTGGTGCTGGGGCGCAATGTGAGTAATAACGTGGTGTTGCAGCCGGGCTAACCAGACCGATGTAAAAACCACATAAACGAAAAAGCCCCGCAGCTTGTTCAGCTACGGGGCTTTTTCTATGTAGTGGCGCAGAGATAGGGATTCGAACCCGACCAACACGCCCTACAACCCGCTCTAAGCCGCAATTATATTGGGTTTTGGATAAGCTCAAAGGACAGAAACGGCCCACTGCGGCGTAGGTCATTCCCTAAATTTGCCCTAAGCTGGCAGAGCTTATCGAGCCGCGTTGTATGCCTTTGGCGCATAGGCCCATACCTAGTGACTTTAAGGCCTGCCAATTCCTGGTTGCATAAATGCATAATGGGCATTGAATGGCTTATGATTTGCCCCATGCAAAATTCTCCAGATCCGGCCGGCCGAAACCATCCGCTGATGGTTTGGACGCAGCCCACCAATTTCCCTAGCAGTCTTGAAAAAAGAAAAATCCCCAAGTACATCAGCAACGTTTTTTAATGACAGGCGATAGCGCTACCACTCATTAACCTGATCCAGCACCGTCATCACCCAGGTTGCCTCGGCCGGCTGCGATACAGCGAACAGATCATCGGTGTACTCACCAGGCTGACACAGATTGAGCAACATCACTTCAGCCTCACCGTACTTGAAGCCTGGTCGGAATATTTGATCAAGTGCACCCACCGCCGCCTGCGTGAGCAGCCGCACGTCGTCAGTGGGATACGGCATATCCACTAACACCCCATTGGCATATTTCGCCTCCTCCGGGTTGAACATGCCGGTGCGGATGCACACACGTACCTTCTTGCACAGGGAATTCTGGGCGCGGATCTGCCTACCCAACGGATCCAGCCCACCAATACCGGTCAGACCGGCGAACGCCTCGTCAATCGCTCAGAGCCGCGGTTGTGCGAAGAGGTCCATTTGAACCTGGCGTATCGCTGATTCTGCCGGTTGAGTCTTGAAGGTGAAGTCCCTAATCACTCAACCTGTTCCAAGAATCGACACAGCCGTTTGCGGGACAGCGATCTGTTTCGCTGGTTGTTCAATGAAGTGCTGCGTCGCTGCATGGACGCCGGATTGGCGACCCGAACGCATACGCAACGCACACAGCAGCTACGCAACGCAAGCTAAGCGCACGGCCATATCCGTTTGCTGCGCCAGATCGGCGCGGTAGCTGCGCAAGACTGCGTTTCCTACGGCATGGGCAATAGTAGGACGGAGCGCTTTGTTGCGTTCATCCGGCGCAGCTCAATTGGCAGGCGTACGGCTCGGATTCTACTGAGCACCCGCCTGGTCTGCCCGTTAGCGCACATAGCCTTGTTATACCCTGCGCACGTGCAAGGTACTTGGGGCTTCGCTGCATTGCGCTGATGCCGCCAGCTCAGGTTTGAGACTTTTTTAAATCTCGACCGCGGGCTATTTTTAAGCGCGCTAGCGCACCGACGCGCATGCACACCACTGTCATTATCCTAATCCCGAGACCCTGCAACTTCGCAGCGCTCCAGGTATTTGCCAGAGGTTTAAATGAACAAACCCAGCGAACAACGCCACCTCAGTGCGTCCAGCAAAAGCCGCGCACAAGAGCCTAGCGGCAAGAGCACGACTCAGCCGTATTACAAAGCCATAACGATTTTTCCGCAGGGCGACACCCAAGAACCAAGAAGGGCGGCTCGTGAAGAGCAACAGCCCAGCACCAACAACGAAGAAGAAAAGTCGCAGCAGGAGCGCTACGCCATCACGCGTGAAGCAGCACAGACGCCGGTCAACGATTTTATCCATCAATCTAAACGCTGAGTCTGGCCCCATTGTTTGGTTAGCCAGAGCAGTGCTGGGTATTGGGGGCTGTTATTTGACAGCATCTCGACCCATCAGGTCTTTCTTAAAAGTGAGAACCATCATGAACAATCAGCCCAATAGCTTATTTCTCAGCACCTTCCTCGCACTTTCAATCGCCGGCGCCAGTCTCAGTGCTTACGCCGCTGGCGATTCGCAAGAGGTCACCAATGCCCGTCAGGAAACTCAGATCTGGACCACCTTCGCATTAAGCCCTTATCTGCGCAGCAATAAAATTGATGTCACGGTGGAGAACGGCAAGGCCATTCTGCAAGGCGATGTCACGGAAGAGGTTAACAAGGATCTGGCCAAGGAAATTGCCCTGAGCGTTAAAGGCATTACAGCGGTGGATAACCAGATCATCGTAGACGCCAACTACGTTGCGCCAAAGCCCGGCACTGAGCGCGGTTTCAGTGATGTGATTGAGGACGCCAGCATCACCGCAGCGGTCAAATCGAAGCTGCTGTGGAGCAAGAGTGCCGCCGGATTGAGCACAAACGTCGACACCAAGTTTGCTCGGGTGATTTTGAGTGGTACTGCACAAAGCGCGGCTGAGCGTGAATTGGCCGGTCGTCTGGCGCGCAATACCCATGGCGTGATCGCGGTTGATAACCAGATCAAAGTCAATGCGATGAAACCCAGCATGGTCGAGAGTAGCAAGCAGGTGGTAGACGAGGCGGGTAGCGACATTAGCGACAGTTGGATCACGACCAAGGTTAAGTCAACCCTGCTGTACACCAGCAACGTGGCCGGCTCATTCATCGACGTGACCACCAATAAGGGCGTCGTCAGTCTCAGTGGTAAAGTCAATAATGGTACTGAACAGGCGCTGGCCATCGAACTTGCGCAGAACGTACGGGGGGTCAAAAGCGTTCAGTCCAATGAGCTGATTTTCTAAGCTGCGTGTGCGACTAGAAAAAGTCGTTCTGTGTGCGCTGCCATACAGATAAATCGCGTGATCTGCAGGTTTGCTTCAGGCTCGTTACGCGTTTTCGCGTGTCGATGACGAGACGCAGGTTCAACGTTTTACCCACCCGCCCTTCGCTACTCACAACCGAAAGTTTTTTCAGAAGCTCATCGTTAGCTAGCCAAAGATTGTGAAAAAAGCCCAAAAAATGCTGAAAACTTATGATGGAGTCCTCGATTGAAGGCCCATCGTGGTCGGCGCGCATACACTCGTGTGTGTGCTGTCGCACAGACTCGCGCGCGCAAACGGGGCAGGATGCATTTGTTTTTCACCCACCGAGGCGTGTCACTTACCGCTACGGCCAGGAAAGCGCTTGCAGGGCGCAACCGACAGCGCGAGTGCGGGCCCCTCGAACTCGGTGGTTCCAACCACCAAGTCGCGCGCACCCGTGAAGGAATAGATATGAATACCACTGAAATTCTACTCAATACCGACCTCCTGTGACGCTGTCCGGCCGGCCCGCCGCCTGGTGGGGACTGACCAAGCAGGTCGCAACCTCTTGGCTTGACGACTACGTCCCAAGCATGGGCGCCGCGCTGGCCTACTACACGATATTCTCGCTGGCACCGATGCTGCTTGTTGTGATGTCGATGGCTGGACTGCTGTTCGGTGAAGACGCCGCTCGTGGTGAAATCCAGGCGCAGTTACAGAACCTGATGGGCGAGAGGAGCGCGGGCGCGGTGCAGAGCCTGCTGGTCAGCGTGCGCGAGCCCGCCGAGGGACTGACCGCCACTGCTGTTGGGATGGTGCTGCTGTTCGTTGGCGCCACAAGCGTTTTTGCCGAACTACAGAACGCGCTCGACCGGATTTGGCAAGTGCCTGAGGAGCTGCGCAAGAAAGGCTGGTTCTCGGTCGTGCGCGCACGCCTGATGGCGTTCGGTATGGTCCTCGCGTTGGGCTTCCTGCTGATCTTATCGTTGCTCACCAGTGCGCTGCTCGCTGTCGTGGGCCGCCAACTGGAGCCGGTACTTGGCGAATGGCAGACGGTGGTGGAGGCCGGCGACGCGCTCGGCGGCTTCATACTAGTGGCGCTCAGTTTCGGCCTGATCTACAAGGTTATGCCGCGTCAGCGTGTCCTAGCGTCCGATGTGTGGCTCGGCGCATTGCTGGCGGCTTTACTCTTCACTGGGGGCAAGGTGGTGATCGGCGCTTACATCGGCCGCAGCAACGTCGCGTCGGGCTTTGGAGCGGCTGGCTCGTTAGTGGTGGTACTGCTCTGGGTCTACTTTTCAGCACAGATCCTGTTGGTGGGCGCAGAGTTCACCTGCGTTTTCGCCCGGACATTCGGCTCTCGAAAAGCCATCGACTGATCGCTGCCAACACCGTTTATGCTGGCGCGTCCTGCTTGGTCCGGTAAGCAGCACCAACCGTTACTCGGCCCACAGTGAGCGGTTGCGTCAGGTGCGAAAAATACGCGGAGCAAGTAGCGAGCACGTCTCTGATATGCCCCCTAGTCGGATCAATGTTCTTGCGCAGCGCTTCGGCCCACAGACCCGTGCTCTTTGCGGCGTCGGTGCTCGGCGTGACGATCAAGATCGTCGATTGGCCAAGCAACTGGGCAGCGCTGACTTTTTCCCCTGTGAGCGCAGTCGCTGTGAAATCGAGGATAGGGCTGTTGGAGAGTTGCGACCAAGCGTTGACGGGCCACGCCAGGCAAGTGTGAGCGTGATGGATGTTCTCATAGAGCTTTTCCTTTTTAAGCCAGCCGGAGAAAGCAGTTCCCGGTAAACCGCCCCCTAAGCAGAGACTGATCGCCGAGGCCCCTCGCAGGAAGGCGAGCATGCGGTGCAACGGTTCACCGGCTGCAGTGGACTCGATGACGCATAACACATTAAATGCTGCCCACCGAGTTCACTTCGACAGGTGCGCCTTCCAGTAGTCATCCACCTTTTCACTCTGCTGACCGAAGTCGCCAAGTGGGGAGAACCGGTCTTCTTTTACGAGTGGAGCGGCGTCCAAGTCGGCTTCGGTCGTGCCCAACACCAGCAGGTTGACGTCAGTGGTTGTCTTGAAGTGATCCCAAGGCACCGGGACGTACTTCTCACCGAATCCGAATACTCCCCCTCGACCAATCACCAAATAAGCGATCTTTCCGGTCTGCGGACTCATAACGATATCGTCGACACTGCCGAGGTCTTCACCTTGCGGGTTGACCACGCCGGTGCCGACCAATTGATCGGAGCGGAAGGCGGTGTCACCTTCGGTCACAGGTTGCGCGGCTGAAATCTGCTGGGCCCGCCAGCCCGGCACATCCAGCTTGGTCGCTCCACCTTTTTGCAAATCAGCGGAGTAGTTATTGTAGATATCGCGCGTAGCGCTAAGCATTACCTCACACGCCTTTTGATCACCGTGTTGCGCCAGAATGTTAGTGGAGGCGATCATCGTACGAACTTCGTAGCCCGGTCGCGCGCGCCGGAAACTTGCTCCAGGCTGATGAGTGCCAGCGCCGCTGGCCGGCATCATGCCACGGCCGCCATAGCCATACATCGGATAGCCATATCCGTAGCCGGATCCGTGCATCCAGTAGCCGTCCTTTTGCATCTGACTGTCGAAGGCGCGCAGATCGGCTAAGCATTTCTTCGCTGGCGGCCTGGTGCTTACGGCTTTTGCGTCCGGAGACGACTTGTGTCCCGCAGAGTTTTCCGGAGACGGCGCCGCAATAATCGGGGCGGCGAAGCCAAAGCAAAAGAGCGCAGCCAAGGCAGTGGCAAGCGATGGTCGTGTCATTATTCTTGTTTCTTTATTGCGTTGCATCGCGTGTTCTCCCTGTTGCGTGATGGTCCGAATTAAGCGGGTTGCGTACATAACTTCAGACGCGGACCTGATGGCATTAAACCGCTGCCTCGAGTTACTTCCCGCTTTCCCAATAGCCGGGACGACCGTAGTGTTCGTAGATTTTTGATTCCTGCTTGCGATCAAGTTGTGCCGATGCATCGTAGTGAGGCGCGTCTTTCACGGCCTGGCGGGTGAGGTTGACCGAGACCTTGTCATCGGCCCAGCTCACTTCCTGGATCCATTGCGGCGGAATCAGCACTTGATGACCAAGCCACCAGTTGCTGGTGTCCACGATGACGTATCGAATGGCCCAGGTCTCCACGTCGACGATCAGACCCTGTACGTGGCCGATGTCGCCATCGCTCGCGTGGATATGGTAGCCCTTGACCGCTTTGCAACTGCGCAGATGGAGGTCGTCATCCTGATGCGCCGTCGCGTCGGCCTGCTCGTAAGCTTCAGCCACTTGAGGCCGTCCGGATGACTGTCCCGCACCGAGGTTGGAATAGCCGCTCATGAGCATTCCCGGGGAAGCTCCTTCGCCCCAGAGCCCGGCACCTCCCCAATAATAGGGATAACCGTAGTACCCCATGAAATCCATCTCTTGTTGCCGCGATACTGGCTTGTCGCTGTCGATGACAGGGCTGTTCTTGACTTGCTCGCGGGTTAGCGAAACCGGCAGCAAGTTGGCGGACCAATCGGGCGTGCCAGCGGCAATGGGCGAGATTAAAACTTTACGGCTGGACAGCCATGAGCCGGCCTCAATGACGAGGTAGCGAATCACCCAGGCCTGGTCATCAAAGTAGAGGTCCTTCACGTCGCCGAGGGCGCCATCGGTGGCGTCTATGGCGAGATCCTGCAGGTCTTTCGTTTGGCGAAGCATCGTGCTCTCCCTTTCAAAAGTTTTGAACGCAGAACATCGACAAGGCAAGGTCAGTGGATACCTGCGACTTTACCCAAGGTCACTCGGCGTTCGCTCAACCGGGCGTTCTCATTAAGTCCTGCGCCATGCTGTTACACAAACCCGCTCATCAAGCTGGCCGAACACTGCAAGCTTGATCATGACAACAGATCTACCCGATAACCGTGCGGTAGCGAACAAAGCATCCAGCGTCGCCAACTGAGTGTTATCTGTTGCCGCTGGCGACCTGCCAATCATCCTGAATAAAATGCACGCCGGAACAACTATTCGTCAGTTGGGCTACCCGACGAAGAATACTTTGAAAAGCTGGCATAAAATCCTGCATCCCCCCAAAAACAGTCGTCAATGAGAATGTCCGTTTCACGTCGTGTCATGACTTATTCCAAGAAAACCATCAAAGATTTCCAACTGCGGTGAACATAATCCAGCCTCCACACATCGAGCAAATCACGCCCAACCCTCGCAAGATCCTGCCGCCTCCCTGGATGCGCATTAGACCAAGTGCTCCCAATGCCCCGATCAGGTGCAGGGTGGCGGTGGTGGCTAAAAAGCCAAGTGTGTAGCCAATCTTGTCGTCAATGATGGGCATTTCATAGCCATGCGCATAACCATGCAGCGTGCCGAATAGGCCAACGCCCAGCGTGGCAACCACGGTAGGCATGCGTTGATGCAGGGCAATGGCTGCACCCAGGGCGATGACTGACAGCGCAATGCCAACTTCCAGGCCTTGCAGATCTATCATCGACATGCCGATAAGGCCACCAAAGAGCATGCACAGCACAAAAGCGCCGGGGACGAGCCAGATGGCGCGACCGCCGATTTGGGCACTCCAGGCCCCAACCGCCACCATGGCCAAAAAGTGATCCAACCCAGTCAATGGGTGCAACCAGCCGGCATCTATGCCGCTGTGGGCTTGTGCGCTAAACGTGGTTAGTGCCAAGACGATGGCGACACAGACGCCCTCAAGTTGGTGTTGGCGAGTATTCATGGCGTAGGTATCTCAAAACTTAAGGAGGCCCAGATGCTTTCCCAGTCGGCCTGGTACTCGATCACCGAATGCATCTGGACTGCACTCAGAAACCACAATCCAGTCTTTTCCAAAGTAAGTTCCACTACACCGTCCTGGTCCGTTCTGGCCTGTTGCTCCTGCTGTGGACCATCCTTGGCCCAGGCCCTAACCAGCACCCCAGCCACAGGTTTGCCCTCGCGCAGCAAGCGGGCTTTGAACCGCCCGCCCGGCTTGAGCTGGAACGGGTCAGTGACAGCAACAAGTTCCAGCGGCAAATCCACCACCCGGTCAAAGCCGGCACTATCGCTATTGACCCGAACCAAAGTCTTGGCGCAACGCAAAAACTGCTCACGCCCTGGCGCATCGGCGATACCCAGTTTTTGCCGTTCGCTGCGCACCTGCTCCAGCCCCTCTTCGATCAGGTATTTGTCGAACTCATCACCGGGCAGAGTAAGGGCCTGAGCATGGGTAAGCATGGCCACAACAACGGTGCCGGGCGGACCGGCGCGAAAATGTCCCACCGGGGCCGCACCGTCACGACCCTTTACGGCCTGTTTACCTTGCGCGTCGTAACGGTCAAACGTCTCGATCATGCCAGGCAGACGCCCCACTCTCTCACCTGGCCAACTGACACCCACCCGCAGGTCGATGGCCACCAGATCATCTTTGCTGACCAACCCTTTGTGAGGAACCAGCCAGAAAGCATGGGCAAAACAGTTGCCGCTTAGTGTCGCCAGCAATACTCCAAGCCAAATAGGCCGCCAAATCATCATGCCCCTCCTCCCTTAGCCCCAGCAGCTTTCACATCCCTATCTGCAACCGATCAAGGCGCTTTTTGTGTCGCCAAATAGGCAATGATGTCCTGCCGCACCTGGGCGTTTTCAACGCTGAACCCCATGGCCTGCCCCGGGATAAACTGTTCCGGGTCTGTCAACCATCGGTTCAGGTTGGCGGGCGTCCAGATAACGTCAGACTCCCTCAGTGCTTCTGAATACGCAAAACCCTCTGCACTACCAGCATGCCTGCCCACGACGCCACGGTGCATCGGCCCTACCGAATTCACATCCAGTTGATGACACCTGCCGCAATTGAGCAGCCAGGCCTTTTGGCCACGCACAACGTCGTCGGTATCAGCCTGAACCATTGCATTGGTCAGCAATAACAGTGCGAAGCTCGCACCCACTGTGCGTAAGGTTTTAGTGATCATGGCGTGCCTTTCCTTGTGGTGCGGGCCTAGCCTTATGTCCAGATTTGACCTCGGATCACTTTTTGCCTGACGGAATGACGTAGGGGAACTGGTCGGTATACAACTTGGGATTGTCGATGGCCTGGTTGGTGGGTTCGCCTATGAGGAGGGTGAGCATGGCGCTCATCGCATCATCATCAAGGTAGCGCCCGTTACGCACATCGGCCGAAAACACTGCCTTGCTGCCAACCTCATAACTCAGCACATCGGGAATCAGCGCATCAGCCACTTTGTCGCCATAGACGAATGGTTGAGCCTGCGTCTGTGCAATGCCTGCGGCGCGGGCGGTGCTTGCTGATACGAAATTTTTCAGTACTGACTGGCTGTTGGGCCGGCTGCGATCATGCTCGACTCTGACAGCCTCGTCTGCGAAATACATAATGTGCGACAGCAAAGGGTTGGCCGAGTATTGAACCTGGTTCCACTTGCCATTTTCCTTGAGCGCCGTCGTCATGAAGACCTTGATATTTTTGCCCAGCATTTCATTGGGAATTTCCAGCACAATTGCGCCGCATTCCTGGTCTTTGAAAATATTGGTGCCGGAGGCGGATTTCCAGACTTGACGGTCATACTTGCCGGCCGTCAGTTGCGCCGAATACGCCCCCAAGCCGGACGAATTGCCGTAGAACGGGTCTTTGATGATGCCGGTCCAAAGTGCAATCTTGTCCTTCAGATTGACGCTGCCGCCAACCTTGCCTTTACCAATAGCCACACCCGTTTCACCCACCCGTCCGTTTGGGTTATCCGATAGGTAGGCCATGACCTGACCGTCCTGAAACTGGAAGGAGAACGTATGCCCCTCCTTGAACTTGCCATCCGAGGCGACGTGGATGTTGTACAACGCATCCGGCGAGAAGGTGGCACCATGACGCGGACTTGAATTCACATCCATGATAATGACCGTGCGCCCCGGTGAAGCCGCTTGAAATACATAGTTGTCCAGCTGGCTGATCGCCGTGTTGGTCCGTGCAATGGCAATCTCAAAGTGATGGCTGGCATGTACCAGCACGGCAGAACTGGCAAGAACAGCGGCAACTACCGCTTTCATTAGCAAGCGATGGGCGACAAATGTTTTATTACTCATAGAGGCGCTGCTCCCGGTAGGTGCCCAGTCCAACTTCATTTCGAGGTATATATGTCCTGCGCCCAGTTAGTACTGCAGACGACTACTTAAACATTGCGTCGTAACCGACTATGATCGCCTTATCGCCGCGAGTGACCACTGCATCGACTCGATAGACTATCGTGTTCAAACCACGCATTCGGGCAATGGCCTCGATGCCATCTGCTTGTAGAACTTGCTACCAGCGTGAACAACCTCACTTAGACCACTATGCACGGTTTACGTAGCCCATTGCGCCGCTGGCAAATGCCGGAAGGTCCAGCACAGCGGAGCTAGCGGCAGTTACGTATTAAAAATCATCAAACCTAAGTGTTACCAAAAAGTAACATTTGACAAGCTACCACCCACTGCACAAAGAAGCAATAGGCCGTGGTTGGCTGTTAGAGAAACACTGAAGTGTCAACCTGGGCTGTTAGCACTGACCAAAAACCGATGCAGTACTGAAGCCCCTAATGCGGCTCGTGGGGGGCGATCAGTGTTTGCACCATTTGAGGGAGTGATACTGCCAAACGATGAGTTCCGATATGGCGGCTTTCGTCTGCGCCCTTAAATACAATGAACAAATTGATAGCCAGCACCTCAGGGTTCTTGAAGCCTATGGCACGGCACATCTCGATCAGATGGTTGATGTGCACATGATTGATTTCCTCAATCGCCAACCGAGCTGGATGTTGAGCGTCCCGTACATCTATTGCCTTATCTATGAATTTGCAGCTCAGCTCTTCTGGCGACTGGATATAGGCGTACATCATTTCTAGCCAACCGTTGAGCTCTCCCCGCGGATCATTCGGATGCGCCTCCTGCAATGCTTGCCATGCAGCCTCACTCGCTTTGTGCTGCTCTCGAATGGTGGCTGCAATTAACAGCTCTTTAGAGGAAAAGTGTCGATACAAAGTCATTTTGTTGCTGTGCGCTGCTGCTGCAATCGCCTCAACCCCGACTGCGTGAATTCCATATTTATGGAACATCTCTACTGCGGCACGCAAAATTCTCTCTCTCGGTGCAATTGAGCGCACCTCTTTTTTTGCACGCGCTACCTGGTCCGTTGAAGTATCAGTCATGACATAACACCTATTTTTTATGTGGCGCCCACTACGCTTGACATGTTACTTACCGGTAAGTAACATTCGGCATGAGCGCATGGTTCTTGCTCAGACTATAACCGAAAATCTGACAGATTTTGCGTCGGAGATAGCGGGCTGGTTGGAGTGTTTACGGAAATTAAGTGAGAGGATTTTGGCAGTAGGTGCCATCGCAGATGCAAGCGGCAGCCTGTGTGTGGGGTAGGCCTATTTGCAGTGACGGCTTGTGAGTTTCGTTCGGGGCGGGGGGCGGTTGTAGTGGCTGGGCGCATGCTGCATAAAGTGGGTTGGTGCGCCTTGATGGGTACTATGTTGTGGACCTTTTCACTCTGGGGGACAGCGTGGCCGTCGGCCCGAGTGTCAGTGCCACAAGCACACTATATAGGCGGAAAGCATAACTAGATTAGTCCCCATACTGCGTATGACAACTCTATGACATGTGATCTGCTGTTAATCAGAACTATCAGAGCATTAGGCCCGGCGTGATTCAATCGTTGTCATTTGGCCTGGAAGCCAGTGTGACTCTCTCAGCTTCTCAAAAAACTTACAAGAACTGTAATACATCGATTTTAGCAGGCTTTACACCAACAACTCTTATCTGTTTTAAGGAAGGACTATGCTCTCATCAATTTATTCCCGCTTTCTTCGCCAACCGTTTGAAATCGAATTCACACGCTGGGTCCTAGTGTTAATATTTTTTATGTTTTCCTACACTAAATGGTTTGATTACGAAGCCCAGGCATTAATTCCGCTGATTAGCAACAGCCCTCTCCTTTCGTGGATGTACCCAGTGTTTGGTACTCAGGGCGCAAGTTATGCCCTGGGCGTAGCTGAATGCACTATCGGTCTGGGTCTGGCCATCGGGGCATGGTCGCCGAGGATCGCTCTGATTGCTGCGGCTGGCTCTTTTCTGACCTACCTGACAACCGCCAGCCTGCTTCTAACAACTCCGGGTGGTTGGGAGGCTTCGGCAGGGGGCTTCCCAGCCATGGGCGGGGCCACCTCCTTCCTGATCAAGGATCTGATGTTGATGGCCGGTTCGTTGGTGCTGTTCAAGAATGCGGCGCAACACCTGACGGCTCGCTCCGAACAGAGTGATACACAGCGCGCAGCGCTCTAACCGCAAACGCTCACTGGTTCACTACAACAGTAAGTGGACCGGTGATGGGAACGGAACTCAGGGCCAAGTGCTTTGATTATTTGCACCTTGAAGGAAAGCGAACAATGCAGTGAGAACGTTCTCACGGGCAGCGTTTCTAGGAGGATGTATGGTTCGATTAGTGCCCTACGGGCTGATGATGGCGGCGGCAGCCTTGGCGGGGACGTTTGCCTTGGCCGGCACCATGGAAAAGCAATCCAGCGATGTCGGACTGCCTCTCCCGGCAGTGAAGCTCGCTTTCAACGAAAACGGTGAGGCTGCCCTTCCGAAAGGCTACCGTTCGTGGGTGCACGCTTATGCGGCGTGGGAATCTATCACTGTGACCCCCCTGGACAGCACAGTAACCAAGACGCCCGAATTCCATAGCGTCTATGTTGAGCCAAACGCCTATCGGACGTTCATGAAAACGGGGGTATGGCCGGAAGGTTCTCTGATGGTCAAAGAGTTCAGCATCACCAGTATCGACCCAAAGAGCTGCGATGGTCCGCCAGCGTATGTTTGCAACCTCGGTAGCAGCAAGGTCATTTTTTCCCACGGGCAAACAGGGCTCAGCCTAATGCTCAAGGACAGCAAGCGCTATCCTGACGAGCCGGGCGGCTGGTCTTACTTCAGTTTTGGGCATCAGGCACCACCCTATGAACAATCCTCCCCGCCGCGAGCGCGTGCTCAGTGCGCCCAATGCCACATCGACAACGTGGGCCCCAAACACGACTATGTATGGTCCGTGAAGTTGAACCAGCCTGGCTTTCAACGGGAAGGTGATGCCGCAAAACTCAATCTCGAAGCCGCTTTCGCCGAATAGTCTTGGCGAACATTGGTTGTCCAACAGAGCAGCAACTTTTGCTACATAAATGAACCTGCGGCTAAACCGGCGCAAATTTGACCGGGGACGTTTAGTCCCCTGCTATTTAGATGTTGGTTACGATTTTCACATAACCAAGTCGAAAAAAAGCGCTCTAGTCGACGACGATATCGTCATTGAACTCAACGGTGGCACCTTCAGCATGCCTAACGGCGCGACTTTCAGCGAACGCCAAGTGGTTATCCAAGCCACAGAGTTTTTACGCTCAATAGTGAAGGCATGTTGGTCCACTTAGAGATGCGAACAAACGATCTGGGTGCCCTCACCCAATTGACGAGCAAGTAGCTGGCCGGTCGCAATGCGCCGGATAAGGGCCGCAATAGGTTTGCTGTTGCCTGCCGAGGAGAGTGATATGGCCTACGATTTTGACCTTTATGTAATTGGTGCGGGCTCTGGCGGTATTCGGGCTGCGCGTTTCGCCGCAGGCTATGGTGCCAAGGTGGCCGTGGCTGAAAGCCGCTACCTAGGCGGCACCTGCGTCAACGTGGGTTGTGTGCCCAAAAAACTGCTGGTCTACGGCGCGCACTTTGCCGAAGATTTTGAGCAGGCCAGTGGTTTCGGCTGGTCGCTGGGTGAGGCGAACTTTGATTGGCCGACCTTGATTGCCAACAAAGACCGCGAGATCAATCGCCTCAATGGCATTTATCGCAACCTGCTGGTCAACAGTGGCGTGACCCTGCATGAAGGGCACGCACGCCTGGTGGATCCGCACCAGGTGGAGATCAACGGTGAGTGCTTCACCGCCAAACATATCCTGATCGCCACCGGCGGCTGGCCGCAGATTCCGGACATTCCGGGACGCGAGCATGCCATCGGTTCCAACGAAGTGTTCTTCCTCAAAGCGCTGCCCAAGCGCGTGCTGGTGGTGGGGGGTGGTTATATCGCGGTGGAGTTTGCCGGGATTTTCCATGGCCTTGGCGCGCAAACAACGCTGCTGTATCGCGGTGATCTGTTCCTGCGAGGCTTTGATGGCGCGGTGCGCAAGCATCTGCAGGAAGAGCTGACCAAGCGCGGGATGGACTTGCAGTTCAATGCTGATATCGAACGCATCGATAAACAGGCCGACGGCAGCCTCAAGGCCACTCTGAAAGACGGGCGCGTGCTGGAAGCGGATTGCGTGTTCTACGCCACCGGCCGACGTCCGATGCTTGACAACCTGAGGCTGGAAAACACCGGCGTCAAACTGGACAAGCGTGGCTTTGTTGAAGTGGACGATCTCTATCAGACGGCTGAGTCGTCGATCCTGGCCATTGGCGATGTGATCGGGCGCGTGCAGCTGACGCCAGTGGCGTTGGCCGAAGGCATGGCGGTGGCGCGTCGTCTGTTCAAGCCTGAGCAATATCGTCCGGTGGATTACGCGATGATCCCGACTGCGGTGTTCAGCCTTCCGAACATTGGCACAGTCGGCTTGAGCGAAGAGCACGCCAAGGCTGACGGCCACAAGGTGCAGGTTTTCGAAAGCCGCTTCCAGCCGATGAAGCTAAGGTTGACCGACTGCCAGGAGCGCACCCTGATGAAGTTGGTGGTCGACGCAGACACCGACAAAGTCCTGGGTTGCCACATGGTAGGTCCGGATGCCGGTGAAATCATCCAGGGGTTGGCGATCGCGCTCAAGGCAGGCGCGACCAAGCAGCATTTCGATGAAACCATCGGCGTGCACCCGACGGCGGCGGAAGAATTCGTCACCATGCGCACTCCCGTGGCGGGCTGATCAGCTTTCGTGTTCTTACTCGCGTATCACCCGAAATAACACCGACGCTGAGGACGCCATCGATGCCTGATCTCTTGCCTATCTGGGTACTGGTGCTCGTAGCTGCCCTTGCGTTTACCGTGGGTTTCATAGTGAACCGATCCGGCACATGCCTGGTTTCTGCAGCGCACGAGGTTCTGTACAAGCGTCGTGCCTGGCGCGTGGGTGGGCTCGCTTTGGCTGCAATGGCGTCCAGCGGATTGCTTCTGCCGTTGTCCTGGATATCTTCGCCTACGTTGGTATTGGCGCCTGTGTTCTCGGTCGAACTTACCTTGATCATCGGTGCCGTACTCTTCGGTATCGGCGCGTTGGTTAACGATGCATGTCTTCTAGGCTCGCTGGGACGCATCGGTAACGGCGAGGTCCGGTTGATCGTGCTTCCGGTCGGCCTGGGCGCTGGCTTCCTGTTGACCGACGGGACGCGCGTGGGTCAGCGCGTGGAATACCCATCTGTCCTCAGTGAGCCCACACCGCTGTCGGTCGCGACGTACTGCCTGATCGCATGGGGATTCATAGGATTGTTGGCTGCTTTCATGAGCGCTGAAAGGTACCTAGGTGTTCGACCCGGTAGCGGACGGCGGATGGTTATGATCGGTGCAGTCGCCGGGCTGCTGTTTGCGATCGAGCCTAGTTGGACCTTAGCGAGCCTCGTTGGCGGTATGGTTACAGGCAGCGTCGGCACCGTAGCCTGCATAGCGGCGTTAGCCACGCTGGCAGGCAGCGTGATGTCAGCTCAGCGATTTGGTACGTTTAAGTTTGAGTTTCCAACGGCATGGTCAGCGGCACGTACCCTCGCCGCCGGGGGATTCATGGGCGCAGGTTCGACACTTATACCCGGTGGCAACGATTCGCTACTGTTGCAGTCACTGCCGGGCGCCTCACCGAGTGCATTTTTGGCCCTAATTGTGATGATGACGGCGATCTTACTGACGATGACCGTCACCAGGCTCGTCGTCGGTAGGATATCTAAGCCATAAGCTACCACTTGCTTGGTGCCAAGCGCCCGTGACGAGGCTCAGAAATGATTGAGTGAACCTATGCACAACTCATCGAGATCGTACCTGCTCAGATTGACAATGTTGGCAGATGGCGTGACTTGCGCAGGTAACGTTTCGGCGGTTAGCCACCCACGCAACGCCATACTGGATTCGGCGCGAGCAGATGACTTCAGACGCAATTAAAGCGGACGCGGTAGCATTGAGCCGCCGGACTATTGAACTAACGACCTCATCGTCAGCGTTAGCCGAACGCCCAGCACGAATTCCGGGGCGCAATGAACCCTGCTGGTGCGGCAGCGGGACAAAATTCAAGAAGTGCCACGGCCGTTAATCGGATGGGCTATAGCAGCCTAGGGCGGTCTCAAAGAAGCCATTTATGCCCTAAATTTGCCCTAAACCAAACTTGAGAAACGAAAAAGCCCCTGTAATCTTTAACGATTACAGGGGCTTAGTCTTATTCAATAATGGCGGAGAGATAGGGACACTCTGCGAAATGCTCTGCAGCCCCCGAAACGCAAGCAGCATAGGGGCTACAGCTTAGTTTTGGTACAAAATACTGGTACAAATCGAAACAGTGTACTCGCTAGGCAGCTACTACTAGGCTAGTTGACACGGGTACTCAACGAAGAGTTGCAAGGCGGATGTCGCCATCACCCACGATACTCGTTGTTCTGTAGATATCGCTCTGCTGCGGCCCCTAGACAGAAACGGATAGTAGTAAAAAAGCCTGGCCACCGCTGCTGTAAAAAACGGCCCGCCAACTCATCCATACCTTGCTGGGGTGTTTTCGCAGCATCACGCAGTCGCTTTTTGTTACGCTCAATATTCCAAAGTACGCTCTTCCGAGCCTCACACAAACGGTCGCAGTTTAGATTCAGCATGTTGATCGTGTGCTCTACCAGCGCCTGAGTAGTAGGATGTTTGTTTCCCTCCACGCTGACTTCCGAGCAACATTGCCCATCTGGCAACAATTCCCCAGTGCTTTTTTCTAGGAAAAATAGCCTGGGAAAAGCGGGCAAAGCCACCGGATTGATAATCCACCCCTCGCAACACTCCTCCAGCCGATGGCTCTGAATCATTTTATCCTTGTGCGCATCGCAACTAAGGTTTTCAGGTAAAGGCTCTTTCGTATAAGGCAAGGCGTGATGTCGTTGTGAACCGCCCATGCAGACAGCAATCATGTTCTGCCAGTCAAGCGCCCAGTTGTGAGGTGTTGCCCTGTCTGACTTGGGATGAAAGTGCTCGACGCGGCAGCGCGTCGGATCGAGACTTATGATCTCAATTTCACAGAATGCGCAGATGCCGCCTTGACCTTCAATCAGGCGTGGGCGAATAACGTCATAGACCGCACGCCCTTCTGCATCCTGACGCATCTCGTCCCAGCCAAACATCGGATTGGCTTCTCGATAGGCTTTCAATTCATCAGGCTCGGCAGTCCTTACCACCCGCTTCAATCGCCCAACTCCCATTTGCGATTGTCAATTTGCAAGTCAGCATCCAACAAAGCAGGTTCCTGCCCTTGATAGCGCCGATCCAAACGCTCGCGAAGCGTTTTTGCACGCTCACTGCTCCATTGGTCTCGATCAACTAACGCTAGGTACTCTTTTAATTCTTGTGTAGCAGGATTACCAGGCGGACGCACCTCTTCCAGCCCCAACACCTGCTTCAGCATTCGCTCCGGCTCCGAACCCTCCGTACCGGGCGGAGCCGAATAAACCTTGTTACCCCGAAGAATGCGAATAGACTCCGAAGGTACAGTCGTCAATACCTGTGGGCTGTGAGTGGTCACGATGAATTGAAGTCTGGGAAATGCATTTCTAAGCTGCGAAAGAATCGTCTGCTGCCATCGAGGGTGAAGATGCATATCCACCTCATCAATGAGCACGATTCCTGGCGTAGACTTCGCGGCGTGGGCCCCTAGTTGGCCATTGAGCTTAGTTGCTCGAAATCCGATATCCGCAACCATGCCAATCATATTGCGAATACCATCACTCAATAACTCAACAGGAAGCTCACCGAAATCATCGTGATGGGCAACCAGAGCATCCCGCGAGAACGAGTACTCGATATTCTTCCAACCGGCGGGTTCGAGGCATGCATTGACGGCAGCACTGACTGATTCTATATACCCGTCAAATTCGCTTACGACAGCCGTTTCTCTCAGCTCCAAGGCCTTGATACGCAGCTCTTTGGCATTAAAGTTCCAGTACCGAAACCACTCCACGAACGCTTTGTACTTGGATGCAGGGTCTAAGCAGTCGGTATACCCGACAGTGCGAGACGTCCGGACAATTTTATTGGACCAAGACTGCTTTTTCTGGTTTTTCTGTTGCCACAATCGTCCAGTGCCATAATAAGCGAGCAGAGGCAAGACTACATCGCTGCCAGGAGTACGAACAGCTTCCTGCATACGCTTGCCGCAATCTCTCAACTCCTTTGCGTCCTTGACCGACGTCTTGGTTTTAGTCGGGCCAGTGAGGCTCCGGCGCCATATTGATGGTAAATCATCTAGTTGCTCTGCGACGCTACCAGGGATCACACCTCTCGCTTCAAGTCTTACTCCCTTGGCGGAATACTCCATCTCATGAGTAAGCGTGGTTCGCGCTCGGACCTGACGAATGTCACTAGGCTCAAAGTGCTTGCCAACAGCCTCATCGAAGGCTCCAACGTATGGCCCAAACGCTACTGCGATAGCATCGAGAATCGACGTTTTACCTGCACCATTGCTCGCAACCAAAACAGTAAGTTCCGGATGAAAATCGATTTCGAGCGCATCAAAACAGCGGTAATCCCGTAAAGATAGCTGATTGAGTTTCACGAATGCTCCTACAAAGTTAGGGCGTTGAGCGCGTGCAACCTAAAAGGTTACTCCGTTGGAGTGGGCATGGGGCGACTGACGCTTATTAAAACAAACGAAATCGATACCTCGCGGGATTTGATCAAGGCCTCATACTAGATTCGTCAGATCAAAAATCAAGCAAAAAAAAGCCCTAATCCGAAGATCAGGGCTATTTTTGGTACAAAGCGCTGGTACAAATTCGCTTTGCCAAAATCCTCATAACCTATTGATTTATAAGGACTTTCAATAATGGCGGAGAGATAGGGATTCGAACCCTAGGTACCGGTGAAGGTACAACGGATTTCGAATCCGTCCCATTCGGCCACTCTGGCATCTCTCCAACGGCGCGCATCATAACAGTGTGTTTCGCGGAAGCAAACCCCAAAAGCGATTTTTTTCCGTGCTATCAGATGCTTGCGTCGATTACAGCGGTACGCCGAGACGATTGGCGACTTCTTCGTAGGCTTCGATGACGTCACCGAGGCCCTGGCGGAAGCGGTCTTTGTCCATCTTCTTCTTGGTGTCTTTGTCCCACAGACGGCAGCCGTCCGGGCTGAATTCGTCGCCCAGGACGATGGAGCCGTCGTGGAACACGCCGAATTCCAGTTTGAAGTCGACCAGCAGCAAGCCGGCGTCGTCGAACAGCTTGGTCAGCACGTCGTTGACCTTGAGGGACAACGCCTTCATGCGCGCCAGTTGCTCAGCGGTGCCCCAGCCGAACGCCACCACGTGGGATTCGTTGATGAACGGGTCGCCCTTGGCGTCGTCCTTCAGGAACAGTTCGAACGTGTAAGGGTTGAGCTTGAGGCCCTCTTCCACGCCCAGGCGCTTGACCAGGCTGCCGGCGGCGTAGTTACGCACGACGCATTCGACCGGGATCATGTCGAGCTTCTTCACCAGGCACTCGTTGTCGCCCAGCAGCTTGTCGAATTGGGTCGGAATGCCGGCCGCTTCGAGTTTCTGCATGATGAAGGCGTTGAACTTGTTGTTCACCATGCCTTTGCGATCAAGCTGTTCGATGCGCTTGCCGTCGAACGCCGAGGTGTCGTTGCGAAACAGCAGGATCAGGCGGTTGGCGTCGTCGGTTTTGTATAACGACTTGGCTTTGCCGCGGTAGAGTTCTTCACGTTTTTCCATGATGGGCTCCGCTTGCTAAATGGTGGGCTAGGCGATGTGTCGCCAGTCGAGCCCTGAATCTTGATCGGCCAATTGCAGCCAGTCCGGATCGCACCCGAGGGTGTCGACAAAACATTGCCGGGCCAGCTGCGGCAGGTTGTTCTTGCTGCTCAGGTGGGCCAGAACCAAGTGTTGCAAGTCTTGCCAGCCCAACTCATACACCAGGTACGCCGCCTGATGGTTGTTCAAATGTCCCAGCTCGCCGCCCACCCGCTGCTTGAGAAAGTACGGGTAGTGACCGCGCGCCAGCAGGTCGCGACAATGGTTGGACTCGATCATCAATGCATCGAGGTCGCGGTAACCGTCCAGCACCTTGGAACAGTAGGAACCCAGGTCGGTGAGCACGCCCAAACGTCGCTCACCGTCACTGAATACGTACTGCGTCGGCTCCTGGGCGTCGTGCGCCACGGCAATCACATCAATGCTCAACGCACCAATCTGCAACTGCTCGCCACCGGCCAGGAAACCTGCGGGTTCTATGGGTTTGCGCATCCCGCGCAGAGTGCCACGACTCAGGTACACCGGAAGATTGTAGCGCCGAGACAGCAAACCCACGCCATGCACGTGGTCGGCATGTTCGTGGGTCACCAGAATCGCGCTCAACTGCGTAGGGTGAACCCCCAGGCGCAGCAGGCGCCGCTCGGTTTCCTTTAACGAGAAACCACAATCCACCAGCACGTACGTGTCGTCGTGGGCGACCAGCGTGCCGTTCCCTTGGCTACCGCTGCCGAGAACGGCAAAACGCATCGGATCAGCCCAGGTTGTCCTGAATCACGCCCAACACTTTGCGCGCTGTTTCAGCGGGCGCAACGGTGTTGATGTTTTTCTCGACGGTGACTTGCACACTCTCGCCAACCTTGCTCAAACGAACCTGATAACGCTCGGCACGGGTTTCGATCTCTTCCTTGGTCGGCTTGCTGCCGAACAATTTGCTGAAGAAACCTGGCTCGTCGTCTTTCTTCTCGGCCTTTTCAGCCACGTTGATGTAGTACAGGCCCAGGCTGCGGTTGATGTCTTCGACACGCCAAGGACCCTGCTCCAACGCGCGGCCAACACTGGCCCAGGCACGGTCGAGGTCTTCACCGAGGTTCAGCACCACGTTGCCGCTGCCGTCTTCGGTGAGGCTGACGCGGTTAGGGGTGTCGTAATCACGTGCGGCGAGCAGGGAAACCGAACCGCCCTTCTCGGAGATACGGCTCATGCTGGCCAGCATCTCGTCGACCAGCGCAGCGTCAACGCCCATGTTGACCGAACGCGGGGTGAAATCGACGTTTGCGGTGCTGCCGGCCGGACGCTCGGCGCTGACCACGTAGACTTCACTGGTATTGCGCTGCACGCCTGGCTCGATGCGCACACGCACACGGGCTTCATTGTCAGCGGCTACGCCACTGGCCTGCAGGCGCTGGGCCATGTTAGCGGACAGTTCGCTGCTGTGCTGCCATGCAGTGGTGAACTCACCGGTCTGCGGGCGTTGCTGGTCAATGCGAAAACCGTTGTCCTGGAAGAACTGCACCGCCACCGGCCAGACTTCGGCAGGTGGGCGCTGGGCGATGATCCAGCGGTTGTCACCGCTCTTCTGCAGGCTGTAATCGCTGGCGTCCGCCACGGCCGAGATCGGCTGTGGGCGTGGCACCACGTACTCACCCTTGGTGGTGTCGTCGGCAACGTTGCGCGGAATTGGCAGCAACGGGTCAAGGCGCTTGGCGACGTTGACGTCCGGCGGCAGTTGCATCGGTTTGGTTGCTTGTGCTTCCAGGTAATCGCTACCGCGGTCACGGAAGTAACCATCCGGGCCCCAAATCCAACCGCAGCCACTGGTGCTGGAGATAATCAAGGCAAGTGCGGAAAGTCCGGCCAATCGCTTCATGCGTAGTGCTTCCTCAATTAAACCAGGACGCCGGACTGGCGCAGGGCCTGTCGCAGCGGTTCGTGACAGGCTTCGCTGAGCCGGGTGAGCGGCAGACGGATACCGTCCGGCATCAGGCCCATCTCAAATAGCGCCCATTTCACGGGAATAGGGTTGGATTCAATAAACAGTGTCTTGTTGAGCGGCATCAGTTTCTCGTGGATCGCGCGGGCGGTCACGGCGTCACCAGCGATGGCGGCGGCGCACAGCTCGCTCATGGCGCGCGGGGCGACGTTGGCGGTCACCGAGATGTTGCCTTTGCCACCCAGCAGGATCAGTTCGACCGCCGTGGCGTCGTCACCGGAATACACCAGGAAGTCGCTGCTCACGCCGGCCAGGATGTCCTTGGCGCGCTGCAGGTCGCCGGTGGCTTCCTTGATACCGATGATGTTCGGTACGGTGGACAGGCGGATCACGGTCTCGGCCTTCATGTCGCAGGCGGTGCGGCCGGGCACGTTGTAGAGAATCTGCGGGATATCAACGGCTTCGGCAATGGTGCGAAAGTGCTGGTACAGGCCTTCCTGAGTCGGCTTGTTGTAGTACGGGGTCACCAGCAGGCAGGCATCGGCACCGGCGTGCTTGGCGTTTTTGGTCAGCTCGATCGCTTCACGCGTCGAGTTGGCGCCCGTACCGGCGATCACGGCGATACGGCCCGCGACGCGCTTGACCACGAACTCGATCACCTGGATGTGTTCTTCCACATCAAGCGTGGCCGATTCACCCGTGGTGCCGACCGCCACTATGGCGTTGGTGCCTTCTTGCAGGTGGAAGTCCACCAGTTTGCCGAGGCTGTCCCAGTCGAGATGACCTTGTGCATCCATGGGTGTGACCAGTGCCACCATACTGCCCGCAATCATGCAACCGCTCCTGCCGGAAAAAGAGAGCCGTAATGGTACTGGCGCCAAGATGCTTGTACAAGCGAAGTACCGCCTGAGGATGCGTTCTGGACCAACTAAACGACGGGCAATGCCATCATTGGACCAAAGCGTGGCGTGAAGCACGTTGAAATCCGACCGATCACGCAATGAAAACGCCACCTCCTATCCCTTCGCGACGGTTTTCGCTACCCTTCATCCTTTGATCGATACAGCCCTCACCGTGTCGACCGCTCATCGTTTTAGGAAGGCTGCATGTCCACCCCCACAGTTCGCGAACAATTCCTTGTTATCAGTGCCCTCGGCGCCAACCCCATGGAGCTGACCAACGTCCTGTGCCGCGCCAGCCATGAAAACCGCTGCGCCGTCGTGACTTCCCGCCTCACCCGCCACGGCGAGTGCAGTGCGCTGGTGCTGCAGATTTCCGGTACCTGGGACGCCCTGGCGCGCCTGGAGACGGGCCTGCCTGGCTTGGCCAAGAAGCACGACTTCACGGTCAATGTGGTTCGCAGCGCCGCACTGGAAAACCGCCCACAGGCCCTGCCTTATGTGGCGTATGTCAGCTCGGCCTACCGTTCGGACATCGTTAACGAGCTGTGCCAGTTCTTTATCGACCATAACGTCGAACTGGAAAACCTGACCTGCGACACTTACCAGGCGCCACAAACCGGCGGCACCATGCTCAACGCCACGTTCACCGTGACCTTGCCAGCCGGCGTGCAGATCAGCTGGCTGCGTGACCAGTTCCTGGATTTCGCCGATGCCTTGAACCTCGACGCTTTGATCGAGCCATGGCGCCCACAGAACCCAATGTAAGGAAGTATCTATCCATGCCGGTAGCCATCGACAAACCCGTGGCCGATTTCGAAGCCCAGGCCACCAGCGGCCAGACGTTCAGCCTCGCCGCCCTCAAGGGCAAGCAAGTGGTGATTTACTTCTACCCGAAGGACAGCACGCCGGGCTGCACCACCGAAGGCCAGGGGTTTCGTGACCAGTACGCAGCGTTCAAGGCGGCCAACACCGAAGTGTTTGGCGTGTCGCGCGACAGCGTGAAGTCTCACGAAAACTTCAAGGGCAAGCAGGCGTTTCCCTTTGAACTGATCAGTGACAAGGACGAAGCGGTTTGCCAGCTGTTTGATGTGATCAAGTTGAAGAAGCTGTACGGCAAGGAATACTTGGGCGTTGATCGCAGCACCTTTTTGATCGACAAGGATGGGGTGCTGCGTCAGGAATGGCGCGGTGTGAAAGTGCCGGGGCATGTGGACGCCGTTTTGGCGGCGGCGCAGGCGTTGAACAAGGCTTGAAGCTTTGGGGCGAACACCGGGTGCTCGCCCCAATCGCTACAACAAAGGCGCAACCACCGGTTCTTGTCGCGGCCATGCATCCAGTACGGCCTTGAACAGTGTCGCCAGGGGAATCGCAAAGAACACGCCCCAAAACCCCCACAACCCACCAAACAACAGCACGGCGCAGATGATCGCCACCGGGTGCAGGTTGACAGCCTCCGAGAACAACAGGGGCACCAGCACGTTGCCATCCAACGTCTGGATAATGCCGTACACCGCCATCAGGTAGATGAACTGATCACTCCAACCCCACTGGAACAACGCGATCAACATCACCGGCACCGTCACCACCACCGCGCCGACATACGGCACTACCACCGACACGCCCACCAGCAACGCCAGCAGTGCCGCGTAGTTCAGCCCCAGCGCCACAAACGCGATGTAGGTAACACCCCCGCAGATAACGATCTCAATGACCTTGCCACGGATGTAATTGGCGATCTGCCGGTTCATCTCCTCAGCCACACGAGTGATCAGCGCCCGTTCACGCGGCAGGTAACCGCTTACCCAGCGGCCGATCATTGCGCGGTCCTTGAGAAAGAAGAACACCAGGATCGGCACCAACACCAGGTAGATCATGATATTGACCAGCAGCGGCAGGCTGGACAGGGAAAAGGTCAACG
The DNA here is from genome assembly GCF_900624995.1 of Pseudomonas antarctica. Lineage (GTDB taxonomy): Bacteria > Pseudomonadota > Gammaproteobacteria > Pseudomonadales > Pseudomonadaceae > Aquipseudomonas > Aquipseudomonas antarctica. The sequence goes on along the minus strand of NZ_UYXQ01000007.1, from coordinate 50,069 downwards.
CCCACTGCCCGAATTTTCCGATCTCGCCGCGCGCCACTTCGATGGCCTGCAGTACCTGCTCGTCCGACACGAGATGCGGGTAGCGTTCGGGCAACAACAGCAACAGCGATTGCCACTTGGCGAGCATGCCGGGCAGCTCATTGAACAGCGTGATCAGTTGGTGCCACAGCAATGGCAACACCACCACTATAAACACCACCAGCAGCCCCATGAACAAAGCAAACACCAAGCCCACCGCCACGGCGCCCGGCAAGCGCAAACGCTCCAGGGTAGTGACCAGGCCTTGCATCAGGTACGCCAGCACCATCCCCGCCAGCACCGGTGCCAACATGCCACCTAAGGTGAGTACGGCGGTGAAGGCCAGGAACAGCAGGACCGCCAGCACCACGGCTTCTTCATCAGAGAAGTAGCGCTGAATCCAGTCTCGTAACACTTTGAACATCAATCAACCTCGGGTGGTGGGGGCAACCGGTTCAGGCCTTGCGCAACCAATAACGGTATACACCAGCGGCGTCTTCTTCGTGCAATAGGGTGTGCCCGGCCAACTTGGCAAACGTGCGGAAATCGCGCTGGGAGCCTGCGTCCGTGGCGATCACCTTGAGCACTGCACCACTGGCCAATCGATTGAGCTCCAGCTTGGCCTTGAGCAACGGCAACGGGCAATTGAGGCCGCTGGCATCGAGTTCGGCATCAAAGGCTACGGCGTCGGTCATGGTATTACTCCGGACAAGTGTTTAGGGTGCTTAGAATATCTGGTCCGAGGCTCAGTGTCCGGCTACAGTAATCTCTTTGTCGAAAGGCTCTGTGCATGACTTTTTTGCGCCCCACCCTGCTGACGCTGGCTTGCCTGCTGGCCTCTCCGGCCTTCGCTGACGACCTGCCGTCACTCGGCGACGCCAGTTCTGCGATTGTCTCGCCACAACAGGAATACCAACTGGGCCGTGCATGGCTGGCCTACTTGCGCGGCCAGGTCTCGCAGCTCAATGACCCGCAGCTTAAAGATTACGTCGAAACCAGCGTGTACAAGCTGGTGGAGACCAGCCAGGTCAATGACCGGCGCCTGGAGTTCATCCTGATCAACAGCCCGCAGCTCAACGCCTTTGCCGCCCCTGGCGGGATTGTCGGGGTCAATGGCGGCCTGTTCCTCAATGCCCAGACCGAAGGCGAATATGCCTCGGTACTCGCCCACGAGTTGGCGCACTTGTCGCAGCGCCACTTTGCCCGGGGCGTGGAGGCGCAGTCGCGCATGCAGATACCAATGATGGCTGCTTTGCTCGGCGGCATTATTGCGGCTGCAGCGGGTGCAGGTGATGCAGGTATTGCCGCGATTGCCGGCAGCCAGGCGGCGGCAATCCAGGAGCAACGCCGGTTCTCCCGCCAGAACGAACAAGAGGCTGACCGCATCGGCATCCTTAACTTGGAAAAAGCCGGTTACGACCCGCGCTCCATGCCGACCATGTTCGAACGCCTGATGCGCCAATACCGTTTTGACGCCAAGCCGCCGGAATTTCTGTTGACTCACCCGGTTACCGAGTCACGGATCGCCGATACTCGCAACCGCGCCGAGCAAGCCAAACCCGGCGGCAAGGAAGACAGCCTGCGCTACCAGTTGATTCGCGCACGGGTGCAGTTGCAATACGAAGACACCCCGGGCCTCGCGGCCAAACGCTTCCAGGCGCAGTTGGACGAGAACCCGAAAAACGATGTGGCGCGCTATGGCTTGGCCATCGCCCAGATCAAGGGCACTCAACTCAAGGAAGCGCGAGAAACCCTGGCGCCGCTGCTGGCCAAGGCGCCCAACGACATCACTTACAACTTGGCGCAGATCGAGCTGGACATCACCAACAACCGCTTGCCTGATGCACAGCAACGCACTGGCCGCATGCTCACCCAATACCCCGGCAATTATCCGCTGAATCAGGTACGGGTAGACCTGCTGCTCAAGCAGAATCGCACCGCTGATGCGGAGAAGGCTTTGGATGCATTGCTAAAATCCCGTCCGGATGATCCGGATGTCTGGTATCAGGTCGCCGAGACACGCGGACTGTCCGGTAACATCATCGGCCTGCATCAAGCTCGCGCCGAGTACTTTGCACTGGTGGGCGACTACCAGCAGGCCATTCAGCAACTGGACTTCGCCAAGCGCCGCGCTGGCAACAACTTCCCGCTGTCCTCGCGTATCGACGCACGCCAGCGCGAGTTGATCGAACAGGAGCGCTTGGTAAAAGGGATGATGAACTAAATCCATCACCCACAAAAAAGCCCCGCTTTCGCGGGGCTTTTTATTGTTCTAGCGGATTACTCGGCCAGCTTGAAGGTGATGAAGCTTGCACGCCCTTGACGCAACACGCGCATCGATACGGAACGGTTCTTCGGCAGCGCCTTGGCGATGTCGGTGAACTGCTTAGTGGTGTCGATGGCCTGATTGTTCAGGTGGGTGATCACATCACCTGGCTGCAGGCCGATCAGAGAGGCAGGGCCGTCCTGCACTTCCTTGATCACTACGCCGCTTTTAAGGTCGAAACTCTTCTTCTGTTCATCAGTCAGCTCGGCCACGGCGATGCCCAGACGATTGCTGCTGCGCTCGGCACCCGGCTTGGTATTGCCCAGGGCATCCAGTGTGGCACCCTCTTCCGGAATCGCGCCTACGGTCAGCTCAACGGTCTGGCGCTTGCCTTCACGAATCACTTCCAGCTTGGCTTTGCTACCGGCCTTGAGCGCACCGACCAAATGCGGCAGGTCGGCAGACATGACGATCGGCTGACCATTCATGCTCAGGATCACGTCGCCTACTTGAAGGCCACCTTTGGCAGCCGGGCCGTCGTCCTGGATCTGCGCGACCAGGGCACCGGCCGGCTTATCAAGACCGAAGGACTCGGCCAGGTCTTTGTTCACTTCCTGAATCACTACACCCAACCAGCCACGGCTGACCTTGCCACCGCTTTTCAGTTGATTGGATACATCCATGGCCACGTCGATTGGAATAGCGAAGGACACCCCCATAAACCCGCCGGAACGGGTATAGATCTGGGAGTTGATCCCGACCACTTCGCCCGCCAAGTTGAACAACGGGCCACCGGAGTTACCTGGGTTGATCGGCACGTCGGTCTGGATGAACGGCACGTAGTTTTCGTTCGGCAGGCTGCGGCCAATGGCGCTGACGATGCCTTGGGTGACGGTATGGTCAAAGCCGAACGGTGAACCGATCGCGACGACCCACTGCCCGGCTTTGAGGTCCTGGGATTTACCCAGCTTCAGCACGGGCAGATCTTTGCCTTCGATTTTCAGCAAGGCCACGTCGGAACGCGGGTCAGTGCCGACCAGCTTGGCTTTCAGCTCACTGCGATCAGCCAGGCGCACGAGGATCTCATCAGCGTCGGCAATCACGTGGTTGTTGGTGAGGATGTAGCCATCGGGAGAAATGATGAAGCCCGAGCCCAGGGACTGAGCCTCACGCTGCCCACCGCCGCCACGAGGGGAACGCTGCTGGGGCATACCGCGCTCGAAGAACTCGCGCAGCATCGGCGGCAAGCCTTCCAGGTCGGGCATCTGCTGGTTAGAGACTTTGCGATCCGGCAGTTTTTGCGTGGTACTGATATTCACCACGGCAGGCGAGGCCTGCTCCACCAGTTGGGTGAAGTCAGGCAGCTCGGCCGCTTGCGCGGATACGGCCTGACCCAACACCAATACCGTGGCGACTATGGATAGGTAAGACTTCAAACGTGGTATCGACATACAGCTCCCGTTACGACGAGCAGGGTTGAGCGACAGGGTTCAAGAAACGCCGAAAACTGCGACCGACATCTTTGTTCCGCGAACAAAACAAGGTCAGGGCCGCTAAGCCCTGACCTATAAAAAACATGGAGATATTTTGCAAGTGAAAATACTGATCCAGAAATTTCATGTTCTCAGCACCCAAGCAGGCATAGGCGCAGATTGAAAGGTCAGGATGAACATAGGATTAACGACTCATGGCTTGGCAGCTGTCTTTTCACCGCGCACCGAGAGCGCGATGCGCTCGGCAGTGCCGATGGGAATTTCGCCGACAACCGTCACCATTACTTCGCCATCGACTGTGTTCAAACGGCGCGACACGGCAACGGTTGGGCCCAGCTGCGTGCGGATTTCACTCACGCTCGCGCCGTCGGTTGACTCGAGAAACACCGAAAACCGCGCAAGCCCGTCGTTATACATCAGGCTGTCTACGGTGGATTTAGTTTGGGTGTCTCTACGCGCGCTGCTGCTGGTGAGCTGGAAACCAGGAGGCAACCAATCCAGGTGCCACGCATGAGTAGCCGGTACTTCAGGCGCTTTGCTCTTTGAAACAGCTACAGGCGTGCATTCACTACTGGGCTGCAAGTCGCGATCAGAGGGTGCTGGCGAAGTGCTCAATCGGGTGAACTGAAAACGCTCCAACAACTGGCCCTGATCATTGAGCAACAAAGATTTGAGCGGCAGCGCTGTTTCACGATCCAAGTGCAACTCGAAGCCGTATCGATATTGATCGCGCGGAGTGATCGACACGATCACCGCATTACGACCGGCCACGCGCGATTTGCCAATGACGGACAGCGCGTAGTATTGAGTGAGTTTTTGCGGATCGAGTGCGCGTGAAGGCGCATCAGGCGAATTACCAAGACCTGCGACCAGTGTGCCACTGACGCATTGCGTACGACCATCGACGCGCACGACTTCCTGAGCCGAGCCATCGAGCCGTAACAGCCGCTCTCGGACTTGACCATCCTGGACACGGTGCCAGATGTCATGGGTAGAAAAACTGCCGTTACGCTCGTAGACGAACGTACCTGCAAAGCTTTGCTGCTGCTCTGCACGCCCAAGTCGAGTCAGCCAGTCTTGGGCTTCATCGGCATGGGCGGATAGTGCAAAACAACCACTGAGCAAAAGCGTAAGGAGCGGTATGGCGCGCATAGGGCCCCTTATCGGTTTAGCGGTTTTCCAGGCTTGCTGCACGAGCGTATGGCAAAGCGCTTTCAGTGCCTTTCAGTGCCGATTCCTGCGCGTGTTGGCGCAGATAGCCTGGAAGACGCTGATCCTGCCAGCCGGATTGCCCTTGAAGGACACCGCTGGCCATAGGGCCGGTAGTGTCAGAGCTTTCCTTGTAGCCGGCCAGTACGGCTGGGCCTTTAACTTGCGGACCGGCCATGACCGGTTGCTGAGTCTGCTGGGCCAGCTCGGCACCAGCGATTTCGTCTTGGTTGTACAGACGAACACCAGCCAGCACAGCAACAGTCACCGAAGCAGCTACTGCCAGACGACCCAGGCTACGCCATGGACCACGAGCAGCTTTTGCCGGAACGGCTTCATCAGCCAACGCAGCAGAAACGGCCGCAGCAATATCCAAACGAGGGATTAGAAGATCCTTGTGCATCACCGCCCGAGCGACTTGGTAACGAGACCAGGTATCACGGGTTTCGGCATCATCAAATGCGTTGAGCACTCGACGAAGTTCCAGTTCATCCGCTTCGTTATCCATCACTGCGGACAGCGATTCCTGCAGGGCTTCACGACTCATGGCGGTTCCTCTCTTGGCTGTCGCCGCTGTCTTTAGTTTTCCTGCAACAACGGTTGCAAGGCTTTATCGATGGCTTCCCGGGCCCGGAAAATCCGTGACCTTACAGTCCCCACCGGACACTGCATGACGCTCGCAATGTCTTCGTAACTCAGACCATCGAATTCACGTAAAGTTAACGCCGTACGCAAATCTTCTGGCAGTTGCTGAATTGTGCGATGAACGGTTCCTTCGATCTCGTCGCGCAGCAATGCACGCTCCGGCGACTCGAGATCTTTGAGGCCGTGATCACCGTCGTAAAATTCTGCATCTTCTGAACTTACATCACTGTCTGGCGGGCGGCGTCCGCGAGACACCAGATAGTTCTTCGCCGTGTTGATGGCGATGCGGTATAGCCACGTATAAAACGCACTATCGCCGCGGAAATTGCCCAGTGCACGGTACGCCTTGATAAAGGCTTCCTGTGCAACGTCCTGCGCTTCATGGGTGTCGTGCACAAAACGCACGATCAACCCGAGAATTTTGTGCTGATATTTCAGCACTAGCAGATCAAATGCTCGCTTGTCACCGCGTTGAACGCGCTCGACCAGCTGCTGATCCTCTTCCTGGGTTAGCATGAACACTCCTCGTTGTACTTGAAGGAGGCTTGCATAACTAAACGATCAGGCTTGCAAACATAGACTCGGACTTTTCGCAAAAGTTCTCCCCCCTCCAAGCAAGTTTCCGGCGCGCACTGATTTGGCACACACGAAAAACGCAGCACGGGCAATGCCGGCTGCGCGAATAATCTTGTCGCCGGTTTTCTGACGCGTCCAATGCTCCCGACGGGCCAATAAACTCAACGTTTTCCCAGCTTTCGGGCAACCTGCTATTGAGTGGGGGCTTATGCAAAAAGTTCCCGCTTCAATAACCGGACGATTTACCTCGCCGTGCACCGTAATCTCACATTGCCACGAATGCCCGGCTATTGTGCCGCGCCCCCCCTCTATATACTAGTGGCCCGTGTGACCCTTTGATTCGCCGATCCAGGCGTCCTGTTAGCGCCAGCCTATGGATCGCTTTTTGCGGAATCCTTCAAATGAGCCAACAGTTTCAACACGATGTCCTGGTGATCGGTAGTGGCGCGGCGGGCTTGAGCCTCGCGTTGACCCTACCCAGCCATCTGCGCATTGCGGTCCTGAGCAAAGGCGACTTGGCCAACGGCTCGACATTCTGGGCCCAAGGTGGCGTAGCTGCGGTACTGGACGACACTGACACGGTGCAATCCCACGTCGAAGACACCCTTAACGCCGGCGGTGGGCTGTGCAACGAAGACGCGGTGCGCTTCACCGTCGAGCACAGCCGCGAGGCCATCCAATGGCTGATCGACCAAGGCGTGCCGTTCACCCGCGACGAACACGCCAGCAGCGACGACGGCGGATTCGAATTCCACCTGACCCGTGAAGGTGGCCATAGCCATCGCCGCATCATTCACGCCGCCGACGCCACCGGCGCCGCCATCTTCAGAACCCTGCTCGACCAGGCTCGCCAACGCCCGAACATCGAATTACTGGAGCAGCGCGTTGCCGTCGACCTGATCACCGAAAAACGCCTGGGCCTGGAAGGCGAGCGCTGCCTCGGCGCCTACGTGCTCAACCGCGCCAGCGGCGAAGTCGACACTTATGGTGCACGCTTCACCATTCTCGCCTCCGGCGGCGCAGCCAAGGTCTACCTCTACACCAGCAACCCCGACGGCGCTTGCGGTGATGGCATCGCCATGGCCTGGCGTTCGGGCTGCCGGGTAGCGAACTTGGAGTTCAACCAGTTCCACCCCACCTGCCTGTATCACCCGCAGGCCAAGAGTTTCCTGATCACCGAGGCCTTGCGTGGTGAAGGCGCACACCTGAAACTGCCGAATGGCGAGCGTTTCATGCAGCGCTTTGACCCACGTGCCGAGCTGGCGCCACGGGATATCGTCGCGCGCGCCATCGACCACGAAATGAAGCGCCTGGGCATCGACTGCGTCTACCTGGACATCAGCCACAAACCCGAAGCCTTCATCAAGGCCCACTTCCCCACCGTCTACGAGCGCTGCCTGGCGTTCAACATCGACATCACCAAAGGCCCGATCCCGGTGGTGCCGGCCGCGCACTACACCTGCGGCGGTGTGATGGTCGACCAACACGGGCGCACCGACGTGCCCGGCCTGTACGCGATCGGCGAAACCAGCTTCACCGGCCTGCACGGCGCCAACCGCATGGCCAGCAACTCGCTGCTCGAATGCTTCGTCTACGCCCGTTCAGCCGCCGCCGACATCCTCAAGCAACTGCCACGCATCCCGGTACCCGCCGCCCTGCCCCGCTGGGACGCCAGCCAGGTTACCGATTCGGACGAAGACGTGATAATCGCCCACAACTGGGATGAGCTGCGCCGCTTCATGTGGGACTACGTGGGAATTGTGCGCACCAACAAGCGCCTGGCGCGAGCGCAGCATCGCGTAAGGTTGCTGCTGGATGAGATCGACGAGTTCTACAGCAACTACAAAGTCAGCCGCGACCTGATTGAATTGAGGAACCTTGCTCAGGTAGCGGAACTAATGATCCGCTCGGCCATGGAGCGCAAGGAAAGCCGGGGCCTGCATTACACCCTCGACTACCCGCAGATGCTGCCCGAAGCCCGCGACACTATTCTGGTGCCAACCACCTACGGCGGCTGAACTTCAAGCGTACCCGCAGGCGCCGATGCACATCGGTGGCCTGCGAATCGGTCGGTACACAGATCGAACGCACTCCCCATTCGCCCGGCACCCGATAGCGCAGTACCACGATCAGCGGCAATGCCAGGCTATCTGGACGTAGCTGAACACTGTGCCAGCCTCGCTCATGGCTGAATAACTGCCAGCCATCTTCGTCGCGGCGCAGGCCACGAATCGACGAACGGTGGGTCAGCAGGATATGACGCGGTAAGACCCAAGCAGCGTGAGCCAGGCACAACAAAATGCCAACGCTGGAGAAAGGTAAGTCAACAACAAGCAAGGCACCCAGCGCGAACACCTGGGCAAGCAGATACGCCGCCAGCAAAAGCCGAGAGGCCTGCCAGCGGCATTCGAAGCGATTACTTGGGCTGGACACGGTCCAGAATCTTGCGAACCATGCGCTGCAGCTCTGGATCTTCAGATTCGGCGCGTTCCATGAACCAGCCGAACATGTCCTGGTCTTCGCAAGTCAGCAACCGCTCGTAGAGTTTGCGATCCACCTGATTGAGCGTCTTGTACACCTCTCTGGTGAAAGGCACCAACAACACATCCAGCTCCAGCATGCCGCGACGGCTGTGCCAGTAGAGGCGATTGATTTCTACTTCTTCGACCATGGAGCGCTCCTCAAATAGGGCGCAAGTATACAGCCCCGACGGCAGCGGACCAGTCGGCTTTGGTCGCCCCCTACGGAAACTATCCATTTGCCGGGCGCCCCTCTATGATGCACCCATGACTTTTTGACCTGCGATGACCCATGGCCGACTCTGCTTTTTTCTGCCCCCTGCTCCACGAAGGCATTCTCGCCGTCCGCGGCTCTGATGCTGCCAAGTTCCTGCAGGGGCAACTGACCTGCAACCTCAATTACCTGAGCGACACCCAGGCCAGCCTCGGCGCGCGCTGCACGCAAAAAGGGCGTATGCAGTCGAGTTTTCGTATCCTGCTGCAAGGTGATGGCGTGCTCTTGGCCATGGCCACCGAGCTGCTCGAGCCGCAACTGGTCGACCTGAAAAAATACGCGGTGTTCTCCAAGTCCAAGCTCACCGACGAAAGCGCCGTTTGGGCGCGTTTCGGCCTGTCGAATGCCGATCAGGTACTGGCCGCCCTTGGCCTTGAACTGCCTGCCGAGACCGACAGCGTCGTGCGCACCGAGGCGATGATCGCCATTCGCGTCTCCCCCGGCCGTGCCGAACTCTGGATAGGCGCCGAACAAGCCGAAACCTTACGCAACCAATTGGCTGCACAACTGCAACAAGCTGACTTGAATGACTGGCTGCTCGGCCAGATCCGCGCCGGCATCGGCCAGGTCATGCCTCAGACCCGCGAACTGTTCATCCCGCAGATGCTCAACCTGCAGGCAGTCGGCGGCGTCAGCTTCAAAAAAGGCTGCTACACCGGCCAGGAAATCGTCGCGCGCATGCAGTACCTGGGCAAGCTCAAGCGTCGCCTGTATCGCCTGAGCCTCAATGCCACCGAACTGCCCGAGCCAGGCACCCCGCTGTTTGCGCCCAGCCACAACAGTGCTATAGGTGAAGTGGTGATTGCAGCAAAAGCTGACCAATCCGTTGAACTTCTGGCCGTACTGCAAGCCGAAGCTGCAGACAGTGGCGATGTGCATTTAGGCACCCTGGAAGGCCCCGGCTTGCACCTGCTTGACCTGCCTTACCTACTGGATCGCGATCAAGAGATCCAGCGTTAATCGCCGTACTTTTTTGCAGCACCCTAGAGAGCATGAATGAACAAGCTGGCGGAAAAAGTCCAACAGGCTTTAGTGACGGCCATCGACAACGATGACCTGGTTCTGCCGACATTACCGGAAGTGGCCCTGAAGATACGTCAGGCCGCCGAAGACCCGGAGATCAGCATCAACCACTTGAGCAAAGTGATCAGCCGCGATACCGCCCTGTCGGCGCGCCTGATCAAAGTGGTCAACAGCCCGCTGATGCGTGCCACCCAGGAAGTCACCGACCTGCACACCGCCATCACCCGGCTGGGCACCAACTACAGCAGCAACCTGGCCATCGGCCTGGTGATGGAACAGATCTTCCACGCGCGCTCCGAAGTCGTCGAACTGAAAATGCGCGAAGTGTGGCGCCGCAGCCTCGAAGTGGCGGGCGTGAGTTATGCCTTGTGCCGCAGCCACAGCCAACTCAAACCTGACCAGGCGGCCCTCGGCGGGTTGGTGCATCAGATTGGCGTGCTGCCGATCCTCACCTATGCCGAAGACCATTACGAACTGCTCTCCGACCCGGTCAGCCTCAACCATGTGATCGAGAGCATTCACCCGTTGCTGGGCGACAAACTGCTGGGTGGCTGGGATTTTCCGGAGATGCTGGCGAAGCTGCCGGGGCAGTACCTGAACCTGGAGCGCGACTCCGCGAGCCTGGACTACATCGACCTGGTGCAAGTTGCCGTGCTGTACTGCCACCAGGGCACCGATCATCCGCTGGCTAACGTGGCGGTTTCCACGCTACCGGCGATCAAGAAACTGCGGGTCGACCCTTACAGCGATGCCCTGCGCGCCGAGCTGGATGAAGCGCGCTCGATGTTCTACTGATCAACCCGCGATAAAACTCACGCGCACCTTCAACCCCGCCGACTCACCGTCATGCAAGCTGATCTGTGCCAAGTGCGCGCGGCAGATCTCACCGACAATCGCCAACCCCAACCCCGACCCCATGCCCTGCTGGCTGCGGCGGTAGAAACGTTCAAATACCCGGTCCCGCTCATCCAGCGGGATGCCTGGGCCGTCGTCTTCCACTTCCAGAATCGCGGGCGCCGTAACCCGCAGGATCACGTTGCCACCCGGTAGCGTGTGGGCCAGCGCGTTATCGACCAAGTTACTCAACAACTCATTCAATAAAGTCGGCTCGCCGCGCAGCCACACCGGCTCGTCTGCCTCCAACGCCAGGGCGACACCGCGCGCATGGGCCAGCGGCGCCATGGCCATGCCCAACTCGCGCGCCAACTGGCTGAGGTCGAGCAACTGCGCGCCGCCTTCGGCAATCGCGCGCGCGCCGTTTTCGATGCGCGCCAGCGACAATAACTGGTTGGCCAGGTGAGTCAGACGATCGGTGCCTTGGGCGGCGGTTTCCAGGGTGCTGCGCCACGTCGCTGGGGCGTCGCTGCGCAGGCCCAGCTCCAAACGAGCCTTGAGCGCGGCCAGCGGGGTGCGCAGTTCGTGGGCGGCGTCGGCGATAAACTGCGCCTGACGTTCGAACTGGCCGCGCAGGCGCTCGGTAAAGTGATTGAGGGAGCGCACCAGCGGGCCGAACTCATCCTGCACTTCGACCAGCGGTAACGGCCGCAAGTCGTCGGGCTGGCGCTCCTCCACCGCCGTGCGCAAGCGCTCCAGCGGGCGCAACGCCGCGCTCACGGCGAACCACACCAGCAGCAACGCGCCGATAGCCAACATCCCAAGGCGCAGTAAGGTATCGGCCATCAGGCTACGGGCCATGCTCTCGCGCGCTTCGTCGGTTTCCGCGACGCGAATTTCCGCCATGCCATTCATGTTCGGTTCGGAGACAGCCTTGAGCAGGCTGACCACACGCACATGCTGGCCCTGATACATGGCGTTATAAAACCGCGCCAACGCGGGGTAGTCATCGGTACGCGGCGTGCCGGGAGGCGGGCCGGGGAGGTTTTCGTAGCCGGAGATCAGCTTCCGATCAATGTCGTTGACCTGATAGTAAATACGCCCGGCGCTGTCGTAAGCAAAGGTGTCCAGCGCCACATAAGGCACATTCGCACTCAGGGTGCCATCCACCTGGGTCAACCCGGCAGCGATGGTGCGCGCCGAGGCCAGCAAGGTGCGGTCATAAGCTGTGTCGGCGGCCTCGCGACCGTTCCAGTAGGCACTCATGCCACTGGCGAGCATCAACACCACCAGCAACAGCGCCAGGTTCCACAGCAGGCGCCAGCGCAGGCTGCTGGGCTTATGCATCGCGGGCTTCCAGCAGGTAGCCGAGGCCGCGGAAGGTCACGATAGCGATGGGCTGGCCGTCGAGTTTCTTGCGCAAGCGATGCACGTAGATTTCGATCGCATCCGGGCTGGCTTCTTCATCCAGTCCAAATACCTGGGAAGCCAACTGCTCCTTACTCATCACGCGGCCAGGGCGGGCGATCAGCGCTTCCAGCACCGCCTGCTCGCGAGAGGTCAACGTCAGCAGTTCACCGCCCACCGTGAAACGCCGGGTATCCAGGTCATAGACCAGCACGCCGCAGGCCTGCTGCCGTTCACCGCCCAATACGCTACGGCGCAACAACGCCTTGACCCGTGCTTCCAATTCCGTCAGTTCAAACGGCTTGGCCAAGTAGTCGTCGGCGCCCAGGTTCAGGCCATGCACGCGGTCTTTCACGTCGCTACGCGCCGTGAGCATCAACACAGGCAGATTTTTCCCACGCGCCCGCAGACGCGCCAACACCTCAAAACCGTCCATGCGCGGCAGCCCCACGTCGAGGATTACCACCGCATATTCCTCGCTGTTCAAGGCCAGGTCCGCAGCCACCCCATCGTGCAACACGTCGACGGTCAAACCCGTGCTCTTGAGCGCCTGGGCGACACTTTCGGCGAGTTGCAAATGGTCTTCAACCAAGAGGACACGCATGGATTTTCACCTCATTCAGGCATGGTCGACGCCACGCTTTGGCGGGCAGTTTACAGGCGCCGCCTGCCCTGTGAAGCCCGAAAACATTGAAAGGCAACTGAAAGGTTAGTGAAAGGTTCGCCCTTTAGCATCCACAGACGGTGGGTAATGCCCGCCGAGCTACCTGATCCGTAGCGCCAGAAAAACGCCTAGATGCGTTTTCGTCAAAATAAGAACAATAACGGAGTACACAACGATGCTGTCGACACAGCCGCAGGCTTGCCCGCCTGTTCGTTTTTCTCGCCTTGCCCAGACCGCCCTTGCCAGCGCCACTGCCCTTGCCGGCTTTTCGCCGCTTAGCCAGGCTGCCTTCTTCGAAGACAGCAGCGCCACCCTCGAAACCCGCAATATGTACTTCAACCGCGACTTTCGCGAAGGTACCAGTGCACAGCAATCCAAGCGTGACGAATGGGCTCAGGGCTTCATGCTCAACCTGCAATCGGGCTACACCGATGGCACCGTCGGTTTTGGCGTGGATGCGCTGGGCATGCTCGGGGTCAAGCTCGACTCCAGCCCCGACCGTACCGGCTCAGGCTTGCTGCCCACCGACAACGGCAGGGCCGTTGATGAGTACTCCAAACTTGGCCTGACCGGCAAAGTAAAAATCTCCGCCACCGAGCTGAAAATCGGCGCGCTGATCCCCGAACTGCCGATCCTCAAACCCAACGACGGACGCATCCTGCCGCAGACCTTCAACGGCGGCCTGCTGACATCGAAAGAATTCAAGAACCTCGTGTTCACCGGCGGCCGCCTGGATAAAGCCAAGGACCGCGACTCTACCGACTACGAAGACATCGCCCTCAACAACAAAAACAGCCGTTTCGTCAGCGGCGCCACCGGCAAGCACTTCAACTTCGGCGGCGTGGACTACAAGTTCGCCGACAAGATCACCGGCAGCTACCACTTGGCCCAACTCGACGACGTCTACCGCCAACACTTCCTCGGCCTGGTGGCCTCACGCCCGATGGGCCCCGGCACCTTCGGCGCCGACCTGCGCCTGGCCATCAGCGATGACACCGGCAGCGCCCGTGGCGGCAAGATCGACAACAAATCCCTCAACGGCCTGTTCAGCTATGCCCTCAATGGCCATAAGCTCAGCGCCGGCTACCAACACATGTCCGGCGACAGCGCCTTTCCCTATGTGGATGGCGCTGACCCGTACCTGGTCAACTTCGTACAGATCAACGACTTCGCCGGCGCCGAAGAACGCTCCTGGCAGGCACGCTACGACTACGACTTCGCCAAGCTGGGGATTCCCGGCCTGAGTTTCATGAGCCGTTACCTGTCTGGTGACAACATCAAGCTCAGGAATGGCGAGACCGGCAAAGAGTGGGAACGCGACAGCGAGATCCGCTACATCGTGCAAAGCGGCACGCTCAAGGATGTAGCCTTGCGCCTGCGTAACGCCACGTACCGTTCCAACTATTCAGCCCGTGACGCGGATGAAGTGCGTGTGCTGGTGAGCTACAGCATTGCGCTCTGGTAAGTAAGTGCCTGGTAGTCGTACCTCATAACAACAATGACGGAGATAAAAATGACCTATTCACTGCGTAAATTGGCCCTCGCCGCTGGCTGCATGCTGTTCGCTGGCCAACTGCTGGCCGCCGACGAGCCCAAGCGCCCGGAGTGCATCGCCCCGGCCTCGCCTGGCGGTGGTTTTGACCTGACCTGCAAACTGGCGCAAAGCGCGCTGGTCAACGAGAAGTTACTGAGCAAGCCAATGCGCGTCACCTACATGCCAGGCGGCGTAGGTGCGGTGGCCTATAACGCAGTGGTGGCGCAGCGCCCGGCAGATGCCGGCACGCTGGTGGCGTGGTCCAGTGGTTCGCTGTTGAACCTGGCCCAGGGCAAGTTCGGTCGCTTCGATGAAAGCGCCGTGCGTTGGTTGGCAGCCGTGGGCACCAGCTACGGTGCCATCGCTGTAAAAAGCGATTCGCCTTATAAAAACCTCGACGACTTGGTACAGGCGCTGAAGAAAGATCCGAGCAAAGTGGTCATCGGCTCAGGCGGCACCGTGGGCAGCCAGGACTGGATGCAAACCGCTCTGGTCGCCAAGGCTGCCGGCATCAATCCGCGCGACCTGCGCTATGTCGCACTGGAAGGCGGTGGTGAAATTGTCACCGCATTGATGGGCAACCATATCCAAGTGGGCAGTACCGACATCTCCGACTCCATGCCCCATATCCAGAGCGGCGATATGCGCTTACTGGCGGTGTTCTCCGAGGAGCGCCTGGACGAGCCGGAAATGAAGGATATTCCGACCGCGAAGGAGCAAGGCTACAACATCGTCTGGCCAGTGGTACGAGGCTTCTACCTGGGGCCAAAAGTCAGCGATGAAGACTACGCCTGGTGGAAAGCCGCCTTTGACAAGCTGCTGGCTTCCGAAGACTTCGCCAAGCTGCGCAACCAGCGCGAGCTGTTCCCGTTCGCCATGACGGGACCTGCGCTGGACACCTACGTGAAGAAACAGGTGGCTGACTACAAAGTGCTGGCCAAAGAGTTCGGCCTGATCCAGTAATCGCCCCTTGTTCGCGCGGCCACGCCTTTGTGCATCAGGGGTGTGGCCCAGGAGTTTTCCATGCTCTTACAACGCATTTTTGCCGCCACGCTGTTGCTTGCCTGCGCCGGCCTGGCCTTGATGGCCTGGCCGTATCAGGCGGCATTTTCCTACGAGCCGGTCGGGCCTCGCGCCTATCCGCTGTTGATGCTCGGCCTGATGAGCCTGGCACTGATCTACATGTTGTTTCGCCCTCAGCCCGCCCAACACAAGGACGACGAGCCACCGCTGGACCGAGCGACCCTGATCAAAATCGGCCTATGCGTGGCACTGCTACTGGTATTTGCCGGCACCTTCGAGCCGCTGGGTTTCATTCTCAGCAGCATACTGATCGGTATACCCATGGCTCGGCTATATGGCGGTCGCTGGTTGCCCAGCGTGGTGATTATCACGTTGATGAGCGTCGGTCTTTATCTGCTGTTTGATAAAGCCATGGACGTACCTCTGCCCCTCGGCCTGCTCGACGTTCTGGAGAACTGATATGGATACGCTTGGCTATTTGGGCCAGGGTTTCGGCGTTGCGCTGACCCCTTACAACCTGGTGACGGCATTGTGCGGCACCCTGATCGGTACCGTGGTCGGCCTGTTGCCGGGCCTGGGGCCGATCAATGGCGTGGCGCTGTTGATCCCCATCGCCTTCGCGCTTGGGCTGCCGCCTGAGTCAGCACTGATATTGCTGGCGGCCGTGTACCTGGGCTGTGAATACGGTGGCCGTATCAGTTCGATTCTGCTGAACATCCCGGGCGAAGCCTCGACAGTAATGACCACCCTCGACGGCTACCCGATGGCGCGTAAGGGCCTGGCGGGCGTGGCACTGTCGTTGTCGGCATGGAGTTCGTTCATCGGTGCACTCATCGCCACTTGCGGCATGGTGATGTTTGCTCCCCTGCTGGCTAAATGGGCGATTGCCTTTGGGCCTGCGGAATATTTCGTATTGATGGTGTTCGCGATTGTCTGCCTGGGCGGTATGGCCGGTGATAAACCGCTGAAAACCTTTGTCGCCGCCTTGATCGGCCTTTTCCTGTCGGCGGTGGGTATCGACGCCAACAGCGGCGTGTACCGCTTTACCGGTGACAATATCCACCTGACCGACGGCATCCAATTTGTGGTGCTGGTCCTGGGCCTGTTTTCCATCAGCGAGATCCTGTTGCTGCTGGAAAAAACCCACCATGGCCAGGAAGCCGTCAAGGCCAGCGGGCGCATGATGTTCAACTTCAAGGAAGCAGCGTCGGTATTCGTAGTCAATATTCGCTGCGGCGTGCTGGGCTTCATCATGGGTGTGCTACCGGGCGCCGGCGCCACCCTGGCCAGCGCCGTGGCCTACATGACTGAGAAACGGATCGCCGGTGCCAGCGGCACCTTCGGCGAAGGTGACAAACGTGGCCTGGCCGCACCGGAAACCGCCATCGGTGCTGCCGCTTGCGGCGCACTGGTCCCCATGCTGACCTTGGGCGTACCCGGCTCAGGCACTACCGCGGTGATGATCGGCGCGTTGTCGCTGTACAACATTACCCCCGGCCCACTGCTGTTCCAGCAACAGCCGGACATCGTCTGGGGCCTGATCGCTTCGTTGTTTATCGCCAACGTCATGCTGGTGATCCTCAACATCCCGATGATCCGCATCTTCACTCGCATCCTTGCCGTACCAAACTGGGCCCTGGTGCCGGTAATCGCCATCATCACCGCAATTGGGGTGTACGCGGTTCACGCCACCACCTTCGACCTGTTCCTGATGATTGGGATCGGCATCTTCGGCTATATTCTGCGCAAGCTGGACTTCCCGCTGTCGCCGGTGTTGCTGGGCTTTATCCTCGGTGGCCTGATGGAGCAGAACCTGCGCCGGGCGCTGTCGATTTCCAACGGCGCGCTGGAGATCCTGTGGTCTAGCCCAATCACCTTTGGCGTGTGGGTACTGACCGCAATCATGTTGCTTGTGCCGGTGCTGCGTATCTGGCGTAAACGTGCCCAGCAGCGTCGTACCGTGGCCGATGTCTGAGGTCACCTTTAAACAATGGTGGGCAACACCGCTGGTCGGCCTGGCCGGCGGTTACCTGGCCAGCCTCGTCGGCTGGCCTTTGCCGTATATGGTCGGCTCGTTGCTGGCGATCATTCTGGTGCGCTGCCTTACACCGTGGCAGTTGGCGGAAATTCCCGGCGGGCGCAAATGCGGCCAATGGGTGGTGGGCGTCGGCATCGGGCTGCATTTCACCCCGGTGGTGATCGAACAGGTGATGAGCCACTTCGGTCTGATTTTCTTCGGCGCGCTGATCACCAGCCTGTCGAGCATTGTCGGCGTGTGGTTGATGCGCCGCAGTGGCGAAGACCGTGCCACCGCGTTTTTTTCCAGCATGCCCGGCGGCTCCGGTGAGATGGTCAACCTCGGCGCGCGTAATGGCGCGGTGCTCAGCCGTGTTGCAGCGGGGCAGAGTTTGCGCGTGCTGGTGGTGGTGCTGTGTGTGCCAGCGATCTTCAAGTATTTACTCGAAGGCGGTGCACCGCAGTTTCATCCGGCGCCGGTGAGCTGGGCCTGGCTCGCGGTGTTATTTCCGATGGGGGCGCTGGTCGCCTGGGGATGGCAGCGTTTGCGCCAACCGAACCCGTGGTTGTTCGGGCCGCTGTTGGTCAGCGCCACCGCCAGTGTTGTGTGGGACTTGCATATCGGCCTGCCCGATGGCGGCAGCCAGATCGGCCAATGGCTGATCGGCAGCGGTTTGGGCTGCCACTTCAACCGTCAGTTCTTTCGCCGGGCACCGTCGTTTATGGCCCGCACGCTGATCGGTACGGCGTTGACCATGGCGCTGGCGACGTTGGCGGCGGTGGGCTTGAGCGCCATGACGCACCTGGACTTGCGCTCACTCACCTTGGGCATGATGCCCGGCGGCATTGCCGAAATGAGCCTCACCGCCGAGACGTTGCAACTGTCGGTGCCATTGGTGACAGCGATGCAGGTGATGCGCTTGTTGTTTGTGCTGTTTCTGGCAGAGCCGTTGTTCAGGCACTGGAATCGCCAGCCAGACAAGATCTAACGCCTTGCGCAGCTCAAATGTGGGAGGGAGCAAGCCCCCCCCGCATTTTGAACTGTGTTGACCGTTAAACTGGCGGCAACCGCCACTCGATCGGCGTCTCGCCATTTTGCTCAAGAAACTTGTTGGTGCGGCTGAAATGCCCACAGCCCAAGAACCCCCGATAGGCCGACAACGGCGACGGATGCACCGACGTCAGCACCAGGTGCTTGGTCGCATCCACCAGCTTCTGCTTGCCTTGCGCATGCGCACCCCAGAGCAAAAACACCAGGTTCGGTTGATGCTCGCTGACCACTTCAATAATCCGATCGGTAAAGAACTGCCAGCCCTTGCCCGCATGCGCGTTGGCATTCGCACGCTCCACGGTCATGGTGGTGTTGAGCATCAGCACGCCCTGGTCGGCCCAGCTTTGCAGGCAACCGTGGCTGGGGATGTCGATGTTCAGGTCGCGCTTGAGCTCTTTGTAGATATTCACCAGGGAGGGCGGCGTCGGCACGCCCGGCTGCACCGAGAAGCACAAGCCGTGGGCCTGGCCGGGACCGTGGTACGGGTCCTGGCCGAGGATCACCACCTTGACCTTGTCCAAGGGCGTTGAGTTGAGCGCATTGAAAATCAGCGGGCCCGGCGGGTAAATCTCTTTGCCAGCGGCGTGTTCCTGGCGCAGAAACTCGCGCAGCTCAGCCATGTAGGGCTTGTCGAACTCATCCCGCAGGGCGTGTTTCCAGCTGGGTTCGAGTTTGATACGGTCGCCTTCGGTCATGGTGTGTTCGTCGCGTAAAAAAGGATGGGCGAACCCTAGGAAAGCCGACCCCGCTTGTCAATTGATCTGACACACAACCGGCACTTTCCCACGGAGCGATCATACTGATCTTTCACTTTCTCGATTGAGGTCACGATGAACCTGCACTTCGAAGAGCTGACCGGCAGCGACGGTGCCCGCATCGGCATCGCCAGCCTGGACGCTGAAAAGTCTCTCAACGCGCTCTCCCTGCCAATGATCCTGGCCTTGAGCGAACGCTTGGATACGTGGGCCAAAGACCCACAAATCGTCTGCGTACTCCTGCGTGGGAATGGCGCCAAGGCCTTCTGCGCCGGCGGCGAAGTGCGTAGCCTGGCCCAGGCTTGCCGCGAACAACCCGGCGTGGTGCCACCCTTGGCCGCGCAGTTTTTTGCCGCGGAATACCGCCTCGACTACCGCCTGCACACCTACCCCAAGCCGCTGATCTGCTGGGGCCACGGTTATGTGTTGGGCGGCGGTATGGGCCTGCTGCAAAGCGCGGCGGTGCGCATCGTCACACCGAGCAGCCGTTTGGCAATGCCCGAGGTCAGCATCGGCCTGTACCCGGACGTGGGTGCCAGTTGGTTCCTGTCGCGCCTGCCCGGCAAACTTGGCTTATTCCTTGGCCTCACCGGCGCGCACATCAACGGTCGTGACGCCCTGGACCTGGGCCTGGCCGACCGTTTCCTGCGCGATGACCAACAAGACGAACTGATCGAAGGCCTGCTGCAACTGAACTGGCAGGAACGAACCGCGATGCAACTCAACAGCCTGCTCAAGGCACTGGCCCAAGAAGCGGTCAGCCAGCAACCCGAGGCGCAATGGCTGCCCCGCCGTGCACAGATCGACGAATGGTTGGACGTGGGTGATGTGCGTTCCGCCTGGCGCGCGTTGAGCCCATTGCGCGACCACGCCGATCCGCTCCTCAGCCGCGCTGGCAAGACCCTCAGCGAAGGCTGCCCGCTGACGGCGCATCTGGTATGGGAACAGATCCAGCGCGCCCGGCACCTGTCCCTGGCCCAGGTGTTCCAGATGGAATACACCCTGAGCCTGAACTGCTGCCGCCACCCCGAATTCGCCGAAGGCGTGCGCGCGCGGTTGATTGATAAGGACCAGACGCCCCAGTGGCACTGGCCCGATATCAACAGCATTCCCGAGGCCGTGGTGCAAGCGCATTTCCACAAGGCCTGGGAAGGTCGGCACCCACTGGCGAACTTGTCCGACGTCTAACGGTGACCACCACCGTGGCCGCCACCATGCCCGCCGCCCCGGTTATGCCCACCGCCATTGCCCCACCGGTTGTCGCCCCAGCCTTGGTTCGGATACGGCCGGTAACCAGACCTTGGGTAATAGCCGGGCGCGGGCCGGTAATAACGCGGCGCCGGGTAGTAACGCGGCGGTGGCGCATAGTAGCCACGCCCATACAGATAGGTGGGGCCGCCGCCGTAGTAATAGGCTGGCGCCGGTGCGGTGTAGACCTCGGAGCGATAGTAGGTGCCACCGCCATCGTAATAGGGCACACACGCAGACAGGGTCAGGCCAAATAAAGCGCTGAGAAGCAGTCGTCGATACATGGCGGCCTCCTGGACCGCTTGAGAGCACCTTCAGCGACGCTGAAGGGCGGCATTCGTCTTTCAATGAATGACGAAATATCTGACACCAAAAACCGAATCTGGTGCGTTTTGGACACAGGCTGAAACATCTGTTTCAGACGAAGCGAGCGCTTCATTGCAGTGCGCCAGCGCACCAGCACAACGCACTCCAAGCCCCCTGCCCATCGCCATCCGCGTGCAAACCCTCGGTCTAAAGGCTCGCGGCCTACTTGGCACGACTCTCGCTTTGGCTAACCCGTGCAGGATTTATCACAGGTTCGCGGCACCACAATTTGCAATGGCTGACTAGGGTTCCGGCTCGCTTGACGCGAGTGGCTGGTCCGAGAGTTGGCGACCTCCAGTTGAGGTTACACGGCGGGATAAAAGCCCGGGAGACAAGCCACCGTTCACGGTGCCGCGTTGCTCCCTGCCCGCCCATGATCAACTGGAGAAACCCCATGCCAACACCCCGTTTACCCGCCCTGCTCGCCGCCGCCTTCGCCGCCGTGTTGAGCTTGCAGACCCAAGCCGCCAGCAAAGACCACTTCAGTGTGTGCTGGACCATCTACGCCGGTTGGATGCCGTGGGAGTACGCCGGCAGCCAGGGCATCCTCGACAAGTGGGCCAAGAAGTACGGCATAAAGATCGACATGGTGCAGCTCAATGACTATGTCGAATCCATCAACCAGTACACCGCCGGCCAGTTCGATGGCTGCACCATGACCAACATGGACGCCCTGACCATCCCCGCCGCCGGTGGCGTGGACAGCACCGCACTGGTGGTCAGCGACTTCTCCAACGGCAACGATGGCGTGGTGATCAAAGGCACCGGCAAGACCGTGGCCGACCTCAAGGGCATGAACGTCAACCTGGTGGAACTCTCGGTGTCCCACTACCTGCTGGCGCGTGCGCTGGAATCGGCTGACCTCACCGAAAAAGACCTCAAAGTGGTCAACACCTCCGATGCCGACATCGCCGCCGCCTTCAACACCGATCAGGTGCAAGCCGTCACCACCTGGAACCCGATGCTCTCCGAGATCAAGGCCAAGCCCGGCGTTACCCAGGTGTTCGACTCGAGCAAAGTGCCCGGCGAAATCATGGACATGATGGTGGTCAACACCCAAACCCTCAAAGACAACCCGGCCCTGGGCAAAGCGCTCACCGGTGCCTGGTTTGAAGTGGTCGCCTTGATGAACGCCAAAAACGCCGCCAGCACCGATGCCTTGGAGCATATGGCCAAAGCGTCGGGCACTGACCTCAAGGGTTTCCAGGCGCAACTGGACACCACCAAGCTGTTCGCCACGCCCAAGGAAGCCCTGGCCTTCGCCACCAGTGCGCAGTTGCCCGCCACCATGCGCAAAGTTGCCGAATTCTCCTTCCAGCACGGCTTGCTCGGTGAGGGCGCCAAGGACACCAGCGCCGTGGGCATGAGCTTCGCCAATGGCGTGACCAGCGGCGACACCGCCAACCTCAAGCTGCATTTCGACCCCCGCTATGTGCAGATGGCCGCCGACAGCACGCTGTAAGAGGACCCGGCCATGCGCCTGATCAACCGTCACCCGGAACGCTCCAGTCGCCTGCTGTTGGTGATCCTGCCGTTCGCCCTGCTGCTGTTCGCCTACTTCGTGGGCTCGGCCGAGCGCCTGGCAGACAACCCCAACGACAAGCTGCTGCCCAGCGCCGTGCAAATGGGCGACGCGGTAAAACGCCTGGCGTTCAGCGCCGACACGCGTACCGGTGAGTACGTGCTGTGGCAAGACAGCGCCTCGAGCCTGCGCCGCCTCGCCATCGGCTTAGGGATCAGCGCCCTCGCCGGCCTGTGCCTGGGGATTGCCGCCGGTACGCTGCCGCTGTTTGGCGCGCCGTTGTCGCCGTTGCTCACGGTGCTGTCGATGGTGCCGCCGCTGGCGATCCTGCCGATTCTGTTCATCGTGTTCGGGCTGGGAGAATTGTCCAAAGTGATGCTGATCGTCATCGGCATCACCCCGGCCCTGGCCCGCGATCTGGAGCAACGTGCCAGGGAAATCCCCGTCGAGCTGCTGGTAAAAGCGCAAACCCTCGGCGCCTCTACCTGGACGCTGATGCTGCGCGTGGTGTTGCCGCAACTGCTGCCGCGCCTGCTGATCTCGCTGCGGCTAATGCTCGGTTCAGCGTGGTTGTTCCTGATCGCCGCCGAAGCCATCGCCGCCACCGACGGCCTGGGCTACCGGATTTTCCTGGTGCGCCGCTACCTGGCGATGGACGTGATCTTGCCTTACGTGGTGTGGATCACCCTGCTCGCCTGGCTGATGGATTGGGGCCTGAAAACCCTCACTCGCCGTGCGTTCCCCTGGTACGAAGGAGCGCGGGCATGAGTTTTATCAGCGTCAATAATGTGTGGCAGCGCTACGGCGACCAAGTGGTGCTGGAGGGCCTCAACCTGCACGTCGACGAGGGTGAGTTTTGCACGCTGGTCGGCACCTCCGGTTGCGGCAAATCCACCTTCCTGCGCCTGCTGTTGGGCCAGGAAACCGCAAGCAAAGGCCAGATCCTGCTGGACGGTCAAGCCCTCGCCGCTGAGCCGGATGCCAGCCGTGGCGTGGTGTTCCAGCGCTACTCGGTGTTCCCGCATTTGACTGTACTGGACAACGTCGCCCTGGGCCTTGAACTGCCGCATGCACCGCTGCTGGGCCGGCTGTTCGGCAACGCCAAAAAACACGCCAGGGAACAGGCGGCCGCACTGCTGCAGAAAGTCGGCCTTGGCCACGCCTTGGACAAATACCCGGCGCAGCTCTCCGGCGGCATGCAACAACGCCTGGCCATCGCCCAAGCGCTGATCATGAAACCCCGCGTGCTGCTGCTGGACGAACCCTTCGGCGCCCTCGACCCGGGCATTCGCAAAGACATGCACCAGCTGTTGCTGGCGCTGTGGCGCGAAACCCGGCTGACGGTGTTCATGGTCACCCACGACCTGAGCGAAGGCTTCAGCCTCGGCACGCGCTTGCTGGTGTTCGACAAGGTCCGCGTCGACCCCCACGCCCCCGGTGCCTATGGCGCCCGCATTACCTACGACATCCCTTTGAACAGCGCGCGCCGCAAAGCGCTCGCCGTCGAACTTGGAGCCACAGCCCAATGACCGATTCCACTCAGCTGTTCCCGCCGTTCGCCGAAGAAATGCTGCCCGGCGGCGGCCACCGTTCCTTCGTGCTCAAACGCGGCCAATTGCTGCGCCTCACCGACATTCGCGGCGGCGCCAATGTCAGCTTGACCCTGCTCAATGCCAACGAAAAAACCGAGCGCCTGAACCTGCCCGACAGCCTCAAATGCCAACACACCGCCAAGCTCACCCGCGGCCACTGCCTGTACTCGGACATGGGCCGCGTGCTGGCCGCCATCACCGCCGACACCTGCGGCTGGAGTGACAGCATTGGCGGGGTGTTATGCGCCGCCGAGGTGGCCGAAAAATACGGCAAGGGCCGCTATCAGGAACTGCGCAATGGCTTCTATCGCAATGGCACCGACAACCTGCTGGTGGAACTGGGCAAGTGGGGCTTAGGGCTTTGCGACCTGCTGATGACCCTCAACCTGTTCAGCCGCGTCAGCGTGGACGGCGATGGCGGCCTGCACTTTGAACCAGGCAATTCCAAGGCCGGTGACTACATCGAACTCTACGCACCGATGGACACGCTGGTGGTACTCACCGCCCTGCAACACCCGATGGACCCCAACCCCGAGTACGCGCCGCAACCGCTGAAACTGAGCTGGATGAACGCCGACCCCAGCGTCGCCGAACACTGCCGCACGTCGCGCCCGGAAAACGAGCGCGGTTTTATCAACACCGACCGTCTGTTCGCCTGAGGAGCTGCCATGTCTATCGCAATAAAACAACCCGACGCAGCGGTGTACCGCGCGACCATTCCCGCCGGCGAGCCGTGGCTGATGGAGGTCAAGGCTGGCCAGACCTTGCGCATCCTCGACCTTGAGGGCAACCAGGCCGTCGACACGCTGTTCTACAGCCTCAAAAACCCCAAGGAACGCTACGATGTGCAACGCACCCTGCGCCGACAAAACAGCGTGTACCTGAGCACCGCCAGCGTGCTGTATTCCAACCTTGGTCAACCGATGCTGACCATCGTCGACGACACCTGCGGGCGCCACGACACCCTCGGTGGCGCTTGCGCCCAAGAGAGCAACACCGTGCGCTACGCCCTGGAAAAACGCTACATGCACAGCTGCCGCGACAACTACCTGCGCGCCTGTGCCCACGATGGCCGCCTGGGTAAAAGCGACATCGGGCCGAACATCAATTTCTTCATGAATGTGCCGGTCACGGCCGACGGTGGGCTGACGTTCGAAGACGGCATTTCCGCGCCCGGCAAGTACGTCGACTTGCGCGCGGAGATGGACGTGATCGTGCTGATTTCCAACTGCCCGCAATTGAACAACTCCTGCAACGCCTACAACCCGACCCCTGCGGAGTTACTGGTATGGAACTGAAAATGAAGCGGTTGCGTAAATGGTTATTCGCCCTGTGCCAGGCCCGAGCGGGGCAGTGCCTGCAAAAACAATGAAGGTTCCTTGTGGGAGCTGGCTTGCCTGCGATGGCGGTTAATCAGCCAATAAATAAGGTGACAGACCCACCGCCATCTCGGGCAAGCCCGGCCCCCACAGTTGATCACCATCAACTCCAAAGATTTGCGCCATGGACGACCCTGGCGCGTACCCCCACATGCGGGACGGCCCGCAGGGTTTTGCCATGTTCGAAAAACTGTTGATCGCCAACCGTGGCGCTATCGCCTGCCGCATTCTGCGCACCTTGCCCGAGCTGCAGGTCAAGGGCGTCGCCGTGTACGCCGAAGCCGATGCCGCCAGCCTGCATATCCAGCAAGCCGACGAGGCCTACAGCCTCGGTGAAGGCGCGGCGGCCGGCACCTATCTGGCGGTGGAGAAAATCCTCGCCACCGCCAAGGCCTGTGGCGCCAAGGCCATCCACCCCGGCTACGGCTTCCTTTCGGAAAACGCCGCCTTTGCGCAAGCCTGCGAAAGCGCCGGTATTGCCTTCGTCGGGCCGACGCCTGAACAGTTACGCGTATTCGGCCTCAAGCACACTGCCCGCGCCTTGGCCAAGCACCATCAGATCCCCTTGCTGGAAGGCACCGAACTGCTCGACAGCCTCGACGCGGCGTTGTTGGCGGCCAACACGGTGGGCTACCCGGTGATGCTCAAAAGCACCGCCGGCGGTGGCGGTATCGGCATGCGCGTGTGCCGCAGCGCAGCCGAGTTGGGCGAATCGTTCGAGGCGGTCAAACGCCTGGGGCAGAACAATTTCAGCGACGCCGGTGTATTCATCGAGAAGTACATCCAGCACGCCCGCCACCTGGAAGTGCAGGTGTTCGGCGACGGCGCAGGTGAAGTGATCGCCCTCGGTGTACGCGACTGTTCCGTGCAGCGGCGCAACCAGAAAGTCCTCGAAGAAACTCCGGCGCCGAACCTGCCCGACGGCATGGCCGAGGCCTTGTGCGCGGCTGCCATCACCCTGGCCAAGGCCGTAAATTACCGCAGCGCCGGCACCGTGGAATTTATCTTTGATAGCGCCGATGGCCGCTTCTACTTCCTCGAAGTGAACACGCGGTTGCAGGTGGAACACGGCGTGACCGAGCAAGTCTGGGGCGTGGACCTGGTGCGCTGGATGGTGCAACTGGCGGCAGGCGAAATGCCGCCGTTGAATACCTTGGATGTGAACCCCCACGGCCATGCGATTCAGGCACGGCTGTATGCGGAAGACCCGGGCAAGGACTTCCAGCCGAGCCCGGGCCTGTTGACTCGCGTCGATTTCCCGGCGGCCGAAGGCCTACGGATCGACACCTGGGTGGAAGCTGGCTGCGAGATCCCAGCGTATTTCGACCCGATGATCGCCAAGCTCATCACCTGGGCGCCTACCCGCGAACAGGCGCGTCTGGATTTGCATCAGGCACTGAGCCACAGCCAACTCTATGGCGTGCAAACCAACCGCGATTACCTGCGCCAGATCCTGCTTGCCGAGCCCTTCGCCAGTGGCCAGCCGTGGACGCGCTGCCTGGAAAACCTGGTGTACACCGCCGACACGTTTGAAGTGCTCAGCGCTGGCACACAAACCAGTGTGCAGGACTATCCAGGCCGCCTCGGTTATTGGGCGGTCGGCGTACCGCCATCCGGCCCGATGGACAGCCGTGCGCTGCGCTTGGGTAACCGCTTGCTAGGCAATAGCGACGGGGCGGCGGCGCTGGAAATCACCATGAGTGGGCCACTGCTGCGCTTCAACTGCGCGGCGGTTGTGGCGGTGACCGGGGCGGATATTCCACTGCGGTTGAATGACCAGGCCGTGCCGATGAATACCGCGCTGTTAATTCAGGCGGGGGCGGTGTTGAGCCTTGGCACTATCGCCGGTAGCGGTGCGCGCAGTTACTTATGCGTGCGTGGCGGGCTGCAAGTGCCGAACTACCTGGGCAGCAAAAGCACCTTCACCCTCGGTCAGTTTGGCGGGCATGGCGGGCGCGCTTTACGGGCCGGTGATGTGTTGCATCTGTTGCCATTGGCAGACCTCAACGCCGGGCAGCAGTTGGTCTGTGAACCGCTGACTGAGGTACGCACACTGCGCGTCATTTATGGCCCTCACGGCGCGCCGGAATATTTCCTGCCTGAGTACATCGATACCTTCTTCGCCACCCAGTGGGAAGTGCACTTCAACTCCAGCCGCACCGGGGTGCGGCTGATCGGGCCGAAGCCTGAATGGGCGCGCACGGACGGCGGCGAAGCCGGGCTGCATCCGTCGAATATTCATGACAATCCTTATGCGATTGGGGCGGTGGATTTTACTGGGGATATGCCGGTGATCCTCGGACCGGATGGGCCGAGCCTGGGTGGGTTTGTGTGCCCGGTGACGGTGATAGAGGCGGACCTGTGGCAGTTGGGGCAGTTGAAGGCGGGAGACAAAATCAGGTTCGAACCGGTGGATCTCAAGACCGCACGCGACCTCGCCCTGAAATGGGACCAACTGTGGGAGCCGGGCTTGCCCGCGATGCAGACGGCTCGGTGTGTCAGTCAAACCGCGGTGATGCATTCGCGAGTAAGCCCGCTCCCACAGTTGATCGAGTCGCCAGTGGTGTTGGACATCGGTGAAGATGACACCCGCCTCGTCGCCCGACTCGCCGGTGACACCCACCTGCTGCTGGAAATCGGCGCGCCTGAACTCGACCTGGTGCTGCGCTTTCGCGCCCACGCCCTGATGCAAGCCCTGCAAACCCGCGCCCTGTACGGCGTGATCGACCTGACCCCGGGCATCCGCTCGCTGCAAATTCACTACCAGCCCGAACAACTGCCCCTGGCCGACCTGCTGGCGCTGATCACTACCGAATGGGCCACCGTGTGCGCCACGCAAAACCTGCAAGTGCCGTCGCGCATCGTGCATTTGCCGCTGTCGTGGGACGACCCGGCCTGCCAACTGGCCATCGAAAAATACATGACCACCGTGCGCAAAGACGCGCCGTGGTGCCCGAGCAACCTGGAGTTCATCCGCCGTATCAACGACCTGGCGAACCTCGATGAAGTACGTCACACCGTGTTCGACGCCAGCTACTTGGTGATGGGCCTGGGCGACGTCTACCTCGGCGCGCCGGTGGCCACGCCGCTGGACCCACGCCACCGCTTGGTGACCACCAAATACAACCCGGCCCGCACCTGGACCGCCGAAAACTCGGTGGGCATCGGTGGTGCCTACTTGTGTGTGTATGGCATGGAAGGCCCTGGCGGTTATCAGTTTGTGGGCCGCACGTTGCAGATGTGGAATCGCTATCGGGAAGTGGCAGCGTTTGACGGCAAGCCATGGTTGCTGCGCTTCTTTGATCAGATTCGTTTTTATCCGGTGACGGCTGATGAGCTGGTGCAGATCCGCCGTGACTTCCCACTGGGGCGCTTTGCCCTGAGCATCGAGCACAGCCAGTTGAACCTCGCGGATTACCAGGCTTTTCTGGCGCGCGAAGCGTCGAGCATCGGCGCCTTTCGCGAGCATCAGCAGCACGCTTTTAACGCCGAGCGCGAGCGTTGGATCGCCAGCGGCCAGGCGCATTACGACAGTGAAGAGCTGGCTGCGCCAAGCGGTAAAGACACGCCGCTGCTGGCCAACGAGGTCAGCGTCGACAGCCCTCTCGCCGGCAACCTCTGGCAGGTTCAGGTGACTACCGGGAATCGGGTTTCAGCCGGCGATGTGCTGGTGATTCTTGAGTCGATGAAAATGGAAATCCCGGTGGTGGCGCCCTGCGCTGGCACCGTGCGCGAGATCCCGGTGCAACCCGGCAGTGGCATTGCCGCCGGGCAACGGGTGGTGGTGCTGGAACGTGACTGACTTTTCTTTTTCAACAGGCGGACAAGCCATGAATCTGCAATTGGATAACCTGCGCAATGCCTACCTCAGCGGCGACATCACACCCCGCGAGCTTTTGCTGCAACTGCGCGAAAAAGCCGCGCATCTGAACCCTGACTATCACCTGTTTATTCATCTGCTCAGCGTGGCGGAACTGGAGCCGTACCTGGCGGCACTGGACGCTCGCGAGCCGTCCGAATTGCCGTTGTTCGGCGTGCCGTTTGCGATCAAGGACAACATCGACCTGGCGGGCATTCCGACCACGGCGGCCTGCCCGGCATTTGCTTATGTACCGACGCGCAGTGCGACGATTGTCGAGCAACTGATCGCGCTGGGCGCGGTGCCGCTGGGCAAGACCAACCTGGATCAGTTCGCCACCGGGCTCAATGGCAGCCGCTCGCCCTTTGGCGCGTGCCCCAACAGTGTATTGCCCGACTATCCGTCGGGCGGTTCCAGTGCCGGGTCGTCGTTGGCCGTCGCCCTGGGCGTGGCGAGCTTTGCCCTGGGCACCGACACCGCCGGTTCCGGGCGGGTGCCGGCGGCGTTGAATAACCTGGTGGGGCTCAAGGCGAGCAAAGGGCTGATCTCCACGGCGGGCGTGGTGCCAGCGTGCCGCACGCTGGATTGCGTCACCACCTTTACCCGCACCGCGCGCGAGGCCAGCCACTTGCTGGCGTTGACTGCCAAGCTCGACCCACTGGATACCTACAGCAGGCAGAACCCGGCGTGGAATGACGCTTGCGCGTTTGGCGCTCCGAGGCCGTTTCGTTTTGGTGTGCCGCGTGCAGAGGACCTGGAGTTCTTCGGCTGCGAGCAAGGCCCACACCTGCTCCAGCAGGCCATCGCCCGCATGATTGCCCTCGGCGGCGAGCCGGTTACGCTCGACCTGTCACCCTTCCTCGAAGCCGCGTGCCTGCTCTATGAAGGGCCGTGGGTGGCCGAGCGCTACAGCGTCGCCGGTGAACTGATGGCACGTGAACCCGAGGCGGTGCTGCCAGTAATCCGTGCCGTGTTGGCCAAGGCGCCGGCGGTGAGTGGCGTAGACACCTTCCGTGCGCAATACCGTCTGCAAGCCTTGAAAGCCCAATGTGACGTGTTATTGGAAGGGCTCGATTGCGTGCTGACGCCGACTATCGGTCGCCCGGTTACCCTCGAGGAATTGCGCGCCGAACCCGTGCTGCGCAACGCCGAACTGGGCTATTACACCAACTTCATGAACCTGCTGGATTACGCGGCCGTCGCCGTGCCCAGCGGCTTTATGCATAACGGTTTGCCTTGGGGTGTGACGCTGTTTGGTCGCGCATTTACCGATCAATACCTGCTGGGCGTGGCCGATGCGCTGCAGCGCCAACAGGATGCATCGCTCAGCGCGCCAGCAGGTATCGCCAGCCATGACATGACGCGGCTGGTGGTGTGCGGCGCGCACTTGCAAGGGTTGGCGCTGAACGGCCAATTAGTGCGCCGTGGTGCACGCTTGCTGGAGCGCACCCACAGCTCGGCGGACTATCAACTGTTCGCCCTGGCCGGCGGGCCGCCTTATCGCCCCGGCATGCTGCGGGTGAGCGAAGGCGGCGTGGCCGTCGAGGTTGAGGTGTGGGAATTGCCGAGCCGCGAACTCGGCTCATTCCTCACCGGCATCCCCGCGCCACTGGGCCTGGGCAAGGTGCAACTGGCGGACGGGCGCTGGGAAAGCGGCTTCATCTGCGAGCCCTACGGCCTGGCGGGCGCGGTGGACATCAGCCACTTCGGCGGCTGGCGCGGCTACCTGCATAGCTTGCAATAGCGGGGCGGCGCTGTATCGTGCTGGAAACTGCGCGATACAGCCCGAACCGACATGACCACGCCAACCCTCTGCCCCGCCTGCGGTGCGCGTAACGACTGCACCCTGGCCGACCCGCGCACCGCCGACCAAGCGTGCTGGTGCTACAGCGTCACCATCGACCCGGCGGTGCTACAAGCGCTGGCGGATGAACTGCGCAACACCGCCTGCCTATGCCCACGGTGTGCCCAGGTGGATGCGCAATTGCGTGGGGTTGCGCCGAAGTAATGCGCGTTGATCGTTTCCTCAGCAACCTGCCGCGTTTCAATCGCCAGCAAGTGCGCTTACTGCTGGTTGAGCGACGGGTGACGGTCGATGGCGTAGCGGTCAGCGATCCACACCACGAAGTGCGTGAGTTCAGCTGCGTGTGTGTTGACGATGAAGTGCTGCAAGTCGGCAAACCAGCGCGCTATTTCATGCTGCACAAACCTCAAGGCTGCGTGAGCGCCACAGCCGACCCGGTGCACCCCACGGTGCTTGATCTGTTGGATGAGCCGGATCCGAGCGAGCTGCATATCGCCGGTCGTCTGGATTTCAACACCACCGGGCTGATGCTCATCACCAACGACGGCCAGTGGTCGCGACGCCTGACCCAACCGCAGACCAAATTGCCCAAGGTTTACCTCGTGCAAACCGAACAAGACATCACCCCTGAGTACGCGGTGACGTTTGCTGCGGGCCTGTATTTTGCGTTTGAAGACCTCACCACTCAGCCCGCCGAGTTGGAACTGTTAGGCCCAAGGACGGCGCGGCTGAGCATCATCGAAGGCCGCTATCACCAGGTCAAGCGCATGTTCGGCCACTTTGATAACAAGGTGATCGGCCTGCACCGTGAGCGGATGGGGCCGCTGGTGCTGGATGATGCGCTTGCGCCGGGCGAATATCGGGCACTGACTGACAACGAAATCCGAAGGGTTTGATGACCGTTCGGCCGGTGATGGCAAAAAACCAGTTCGGCGCCTTGCGACCTGGCGTCTGCGCTGCTTGAATCAAGACGTCAGCCAAAATATGACTGGCGAGTCGCCGATAACCTCCAAGAAACACCTTGCCCCGCCCGCGCTTGATCCAAGGGCCTTTGCGGCAAACAGCCCGCCCTAACAACAGCCGTCGGCCAGCCGTCATCGGGCCGACATGGGCGCTCATCTTCCAGGCGTATGCCTACCTGTCATAAAGCGTGTGCAGACTGATCTGCGCGCCCTACCCGCTTGCCAGGAGTCTTACGACATGAGGCCAGAAATCGCTGTGTTGGATATACAGGGTCAGTATCGGGTTTACACGGAGTTCTATCGCGCGGATGCTGCGGCAAAGACCATCATCCTGGTCAACGGCTCCATGGCCACCACGGCCTCTTTCGCCCAAACCGTGAAAAGCCTGTACCCGCAATTCAATGTGGTTTTGTACGACCAGCCCTACGCTGGCCGCTCCAAAATCCATAACCGCCACGAGCAGATGCTGACGAAGGAAGTCGAAGGCCAGATTCTGCTGGAACTCATCGACCATTTCGCCGCCGAACACGTGCTGTCGTTTTCCTGGGGTGGCGCCGCCGCCCTGGTCGCCCTCGCAGAGCGCCCGCGCCGTGTGGAAAAGGCGGTGATCAGCTCGTTCTCCCCGGTGATCAACGCGCCGATGCGCGACTACCTCGAACGCGGCGTCGACTACCTCGGCAACCTCGACCGCGAGCGCGTCGGCCACCTGGTCAACAGCACCCTCGGCAAACACCTGCCGTCGCTGTTCAAGCGTTTCAACCACAAACACGTCAGCAACCTGGCCGAGCACGAATACGGGCAGATGCACTTTCACATCAGCCACGTGCTCAACAGCGACCGGCTGTGCTACCTCAAGGCGGCCCGGCAGATCGACATTCCGGTGCTGTTTTTAAATGGCGAATGGGACGAATACACCAGCGCCGAAGAGGCCAAGCTGTTTGGCCAGCATGTGGCCAAGAGCAGCTTCAGCACCATCCAGGCCACCGGGCACTTTCTGGATATGGAGCATAAGGCGGCGTGCCGGGACAGCCGGGACGCGGTGGTGGGCTTTTTGAAACCCGAGCGGCAGGCCAGCCGGTTGCGCTATCACCATGGCCAGACGCAGCATGCCTTTGCGATCTGAACCGCTTATGAGGGAGCCGGGCTTGCCGGTGAGGCAAACGCCTGGGTGTGTCAGTCGCACTCAGGTGCAGGCCATCGCAGGTAAACCCGCTCCCACACCAGCGTGCGCCGGTATGAGGCCTGTTCGTCGACTGGCGTGATGAACGCAACCCACACATTTTTCGAAGAAAAACTTCAAATTCCGGCGAACATCTGGTACAAAGTCAGCCGCTCTGAGCGGGTATAGTTTAGTGGCAAAACGAAAGCTTCCCAAGCTTTAGTTGAGGGTTCGATTCCCTCTACCCGCTCCACTCACATAGTGCACTCACGTCAGTATAGTTCTGACGAGGGACGCGTAAAAAACCGGTCCATGTGACCGGTTTTTTTATGGGCGCGATTTAAGCGATCAGTCATTCGTCCGGTCAAACCTGTACAAATCAATATTTCTGTACAAGTATTAAGTCTGAGCGTTGGCGCTTCGCCACGTACGATCCCGGAGCCGGGCAATGACACGTCTACTGGTTTCATTGTTGCTGGTGTTGAGTGTAAGCAGTTGCGGCAACGTAGGGGTCGACCACTACGCCGACCAACAGCCGCAGCTGGACCTGCAACGTTTCTTCAGCAAACCCGTCAAGGCCTGGGGGATTTTCCAGAAGCGTTCGGGCGAAGTGGCCAAGCGCTTTGAAGTGAATATCGCCAGCCGGCGCGAGGGCAACGCCTTGATTCTCGACGAGCGCTTCCTGTACAGCGATGGTACGCGCCAACAGCGAGTGTGGACGTTGACACCCGATGGCCCGGGGCGCTGGCGCGGTCGTGCAGGTGATGTGGTCGGCGAGGCGATTGGCGAAGTGGCGGGCAACGCGCTGCGTTGGCGCTACCGGCTCAACCTGCCGGTGGATGGTTCAGTGTACGAAGTCAGCTTTGATGACTGGATGTACTTGATGGACGAAGACACCTTGATCAACCGTTCCAGCATGACCAAGTTCGGCGTCGAATGGGGCCAGATCACGTTGTTTTTCCGTCGCCAATAAACGACCGAGAGTGAGGGTGAATCATGAATATGAAAATGCTGACCGAACTGGCGGTAAAAGGCGAAGTGCGTGAGCTGGAACTGCTGTCGCTGGAAGGTGGTTTCTACATCGCGCGCGTCAGGTTGGATCATGTCGAAATGACGCTGCTGGACGATGATGCTAAACCGATGCGCATCGGTTCCACCACGCATTTGCGCGACCTGTTGCAACGGGTTCCGCCGTTTCCCTGCGTGCTGGTCCAGCAGTGCGTGCACGATGAAATGTGCGGTGCACGGGAAGGGCCGATCGGCGCGTTGCGTATTCCGTTTACGCTGAGCGCATCGCTCTAAAACGCTTTGCATTTTCTGGCTGCCCTTGCGTTCAGTATGTGCAGACTATCTGCTCAGCTGACCGTCCCCGGAGGGCAATAGACATGCTTTACCCCATCGCAATTTCAACCGTTGAAAGGGCTCTTCGAGATCCTTGCGCAAGATAGCGCGCCGATTCCCAGCGCACAAAAAGTTAGCGTGCATGCGGCCAACCCACAGTACGCTGGCTGCGCCCGGGCCGTGGTGTTGCCATTATTAGTCTCGTTTGTAAGGCTGCCATTTCCCCTTGGGTTGCTCATGGTGCTGGGCGCTATTGCTGCTTCGGCTTATGGCGTAAGGCTTGCCTGGCGCCATAAGCCGACGCCTGGGCGTATTCGCGTTGATCGTCACGCGGCTCACTGTGATTTCGCCAGTGGCAATTGGCGAGGTCTCAATACTCAAGGGGCTTTATAGAATCGCCTGGTTCTACGGGTACCCGCACGGCTCCGATTGGGTTTACTGGAGCCTCTAAACTCAGGGAGAATTTGATCGCAAGAAACGTAGTTTCCAGCCCGGCGGGGAGAACTACAGTAGCGCCGTACCTGTTAAATGCCCTTCGAGGAATCAGCTCATGTCCTACGAATACAAGCTCATGCCCTCCCCCGTCGGCCAGCTCACCTTGGTCGCGCGCGACGGCAAACTCAGCGCCATCCTGTGGGAAACAGAGCGTGCTAACCGTGTGCGTTTGGGTGAATTGCAGGAGGCCAACGACAGCCCGGTGTTGTTGGAAGCCGAGCGCCAGTTGCGAGAGTATTTCGCTGGCACCCGCAACCAGTTTGAACTGGAACTGGATTTCACCGGCACCGCGTTTCAAAAACAAGTCTGGCAGGCGCTGCTGACCATCCCCTTTGGCGAAACCCGCAGCTACAGCCAGATCGCCCAGCAGATCGGCAACCCCAAAGCCGTGCGTGCGGTGGGCGCTGCCAACGGCCGCAACCCGATCTCGATCATCGCACCGTGCCACCGTGTCATCGGCGCTTCAGGCGGGCTGACCGGGTTTGCCGGAGGGCTTGAGACCAAGCAATATCTGCTCGCCCTGGAAGGTACGCGCCAGGCAGCGCTGGCGCTCTGAACACGTCGCGACAAAAACGCACAACTTTGTTCACGCGCCAAAATGTAAAAAGAAATTTCAAAGCACGGCTGCGGTCCATCATTTCATCACCCACCCGTTAAGGAAAAAGGTCATGAAATTCTCCGCTGTCTCGCAGTCTCTGTCGCGCTGGGCAGGCAGTGCCCGGACGTTTTACGCCGCCGTTGCACTGATTTTGCTGTGGAGCCTGAGCGGGCCGTATTTTCACTATAACGACACCTGGCAACTGATTATCAACACCTCGACCACCATCATCACCTTCCTGATGGTGTTCCTGATCCAGAACACGCAAAACCGCGATAACGACATCCTGCATATCAAGATTGATGAGCTGCTGCGCGTTTCCAAGGATGCGCAGAACGCGGTGTTGAGCCTGGACGGGCTGGACCGCAAAGAGCTGGAAAAACTGCGCAAGGAATACCGCAGCATCGGCGCCACCGGCAGCGTCAGCCTCAACAGCAGCTGCGGTGACATGGTCGATGACGCGGTAGCGAATAAAACCGACCTGAACCAGGCATAAAAAAAACGGCGGTTGGACTTGACCAAACCGCCGTTTTTTTCAGTTCACCGCAAATGAATCAACCGTCGCCTTGATGACCTTTACCGTAAGTCGACGCCAGGGCACGGGCTTTTTGCAGACGCTCTTGCAGCTTAGGCAGCGTCTCGTCCACCAGCGCTTTTATCTCCGGCACATCCGAGGCCGCACCTTCCTGTTTGAACAAGGCGATCGCGTCTTCGTTTTCCTTGACCTGCTGCGCGGTGTAGGCGGCGTCAAAGGTGTCGCCATCCTTGAGCTCGGGCATCAGGGTTTCGGCCTTGTCGACGATCTTCTCGCGCGGCGCCACCGGCAAGTCGAGCTTCTTGGCGATCGCCGCCAGATGCTGGTTGGCCAAGGTGCGCTCGTTAATCACCTCGATGGTGTAGTCCTTGATTTCCTGGGACGAGGTTTTGGCGTGGGCCATGCGACTGGTTTCGATATCGGCCATACCTATGGCCGAAGCCTGCTCGATGAATTCAGCAGGCGACTGGGCGAGAGCATTGCTGGCGCCGAGGCCCAGCAGCATCGCGAAACTGGCGGTGCGTAACCGGATAGCCATGCGGCTCATGATGGGTTCCTCCAGGGCAAAAATAAGTGCGGGAAAATACACCCGCCCTGAATTCGAATTTTCAGGGCAGCAAAGGTTTAGAAAAAACTTCCCAGTGCGACGAACGGTCGTCGTCGCATCAGGCCGGTTTGCTGCCGAACAGGCCGGGCAATGCATGCGCCAGCGCATTAATGGCGAAGCCGATGAACATCACACCGCACAGTTTAGTGATCAGGATTTCATGGCGCTGATACACCGTGCGCACGCGCTGGGCGCCCACCACGCCGATCAGAATGGCGTAGGCCAGCACGCCACCGACGAAGCTCAGGAAGATCAACGACGGCAGCATCGCCCAGGTCAGCAACTCGGCACGGCTGGACAGCAGCGCGGTAAATGTCGCCACCGCCACCGGGTAGGCTTTGGGGTTGGTCAAGCCGAACAGAATGCCGTGCCAGAACGGATGCCGCGCCGCGCCCTGAGGTGCATCGCTGCTGCGACGCTGGGTGCGAATGGCGCGCCAGCCGAGCCAGAACAAATACAAGCCGCTGAGCACACCAAGTACATCAAAGGCACTGCTGCCGACTTCCCGCGCACCAACAATGGCGATCAGCGCAGTACTGCACCACACCACGTCCCCCAGCAAATGCCCGCACAGAAAACCCGCACCGGCGCGGCGGCCACGCGCAGCGCCAATGCCGAACACGGCCAGGACGCCCGGGCCTGGGGTAATCCCGTAGATAAAACCCGAAGCGAGGACGGCGAGCAGCAAGGATGGGGTCATGGGCGCGACTCTGACAGACGGTTGAGAGGTGCAAGGATTCTGCACGTTCTGGGGCTATGGGTAAAACTTCATTCCGGCATACGGCTTGGCGCGACAGGCGTGCAGGCGCGAGGCTAAATCGCCGACGTGCACTTCGAGCTGTGGCCATCGGGGTCGAGAAAGTAGAACGAGGCGCCTTCACTGCGGTTGTCGCGCCACTCCTGGACCTTTGCCGCGCGCAGGCGCGCCACCAGCGCGGGGAAATCACTGGCAGCGGCGGTGAACGCGTAGTGGGTGTACTCCGCTGCGGGTTCTGACTGACGCGAGGGATCGAGCGACAAACACAGCCACAAACCGGGCAATGAGAGGTAGGCACCGTTGTCCCAGGTGGCGTCGATTTGAAGGTGCAGCACCTGGTGATAGAAGTTGACGCTGCGGTTCAAATCGGTGACGGCAAGGGTCAGGTGGTTGAGGCCTGAGAGCATGGTGGGCTTCCTGTTATCGGTGGCTTTCGGACAATACACCCTGTACCTGCCCAATCAACCACTGCAACCCCGAATCCCCACCCCGCCGCGCATGCCACGCCAGCTCAAAGGCAAACGAGGGAATATGAAACGGCGGCGGCACGGCCAGCAAATGCTGCTGATCGATGTTGGGTACGCCTCTGGATGACACCGTCAAAATCAGGTCGGTGCCCTGGATCAACTGCGGCGCCACGCCCCAATGCGGCAGGCTGATCGCCACATGCCGCCGCTCACGAATCGCCGTCAACGCCCGCTCGATTTCCGGGGTGCCGCTGCCGCGCATTTCCAGCAGCACATGGGGGCGTGACAGGTAGGTGGGCAGGTCGAGCGTGCCGTTTGCCGGCAGGCTGTCGCGGTCTACCAGGCAGGTGTAATGCTCCTCGAACAACAGTGTGGTGCGCAGTTCGGCGGGCATATCAGGAAAGACCCCAGCGGCCAGGTCAATGTCGCCATTGAGCACGCCGTCCACCATGCCTTCGCGGCTGGCCTGGATGATTTGCAGGTCGATGCCGGGCGCCTCATGACGCAGGACGCGGACCAAACCGGGTAGCAAAATCGCCGCGCTGTAGTCCGACATTGCCACGCGAAATCTGCGCTTGGCCGACGCCGGGTCAAACCGGTTCGGCGCCAGCAGCGCCTGCACCTGGGCCAGGGCTTCGGCCAACGGCCCAGCCAATTCCAGAGCGCGCGCGGTCGGCACAAATGTGCCGCCCTGGCGCACCAGCAACGGGTCATTCAACACATCCCGCAGGCGCGCCAACGCATGGCTGACCGCTGGCTGGCTCAGGTGCAGACGCTCAGCAGCACGGGTGACGTGTTGCTCGCTGAGCAAGGCATCCAGGACTACCAGCAGGTTGAGGTCGATACGGCGCAGATCATTCATCAGCTGCATACCCAGCATAAGAACTTTGAATTTAAATTTGCGCGACGAATAGCCTAGAGTCCAGCAAAACCTTTGGGAGATTTGAAATGACGACGTTGTATTGGCTGGGTTTGTTGGCGCTGGCGGTAATCGCCGGGGCGGTAGTGCCGTTTCAAAGTGCGATCAATGCCAACCTCGGGCGCGGGCTGGGCCACCCATTGTGGGCCACGCTGGCGTCACTGTTGGTGAGCATTATCGTGCTGCTGCCGGTGATTCTGGCGTTGCGTTTACCACTGCCGAGCCTGGCGTTTATCACTAAAGCACCGCTGTGGATGTGGGCCGGCGGTGCATTTGGCGTGTGCTTTATTTCCCTGGCGTTGATGCTGCTGCCCAGGCTCGGCGCGTCGGGTTTTATCGCGCTAGCCATGGCAGGGCAGATTCTGGCCGCACTGCTGCTCGACCACTTTGGGCTGTTCGGCCTGATGGAGCGCCAACTAACAACGCCCCGTGTGTTGGGGGCGTTGTTATTGATTGGCGCGGTGGTGTTGATTCAGTTCAGCAGCACGCCCGCCCGTGTACTGGCAACTGCGGGCTGACCAGGGCTTTTTCGGTATCGATTTGAGCGGCTGGGCGCGCGCGCGCCTCCAACGTATTAGTGCTCATGCTTTCTCTCCAGTGGGCTGCTCAAAGGCACCCGATTGTTTTTGTTGTCGGGTGCGGCATTACAGCGTGGCGATGTAAGCCGGCGGCAGATGCAGGTCGCCGTTGCGCCCGGCTTTCGCCACTTGGCCAGGCAACTCATGGCCGAGCAGAGCCGGTAGGCGGCGGGACATGTGCAGCACGTGCGGCAGGTCGATACCGGTGTGAATACCGACTTCGTCACACAGGTTGAGCAAATCTTCGGTGCAGATATTGCCCGAAGCCCCCGGCGCAAACGGGCAGCCGCCGAGGCCACCCAGCGCGGCATCAAAACGCCGTGCGCCAGCTTCATAAGCCGCCAGCACATTGCACAAACCCAGGCCGCGGGTGTTGTGAAAATGCAGGGTCAGGTCGCTGGCCGGAACGCGCGCCAGCACACGCTTGACCAGACGTTGCACCTGGCGCGGGTTGGCCATGCCAGTGGTGTCGGCAAGCGTGATGCCCTGGATGCCCAACTCGCGGTAGGCGTCGACGATTTGCAGCACGCGGTCTTCATCAATCTTGCCTTCAAACGGGCAACCGAAGGTGGTGGCGATGCTACCGTTGAGGTGCACCGGGTAGTCGGCGGCGAAGCTGACGATATCGCCAAACGCTGCCAATGACGCCTCGCAACGCATGCGCATATTGGCCAGGTTGTGGGTCTGGCTGGCGGACATCACCAGGTTCAACTCATCGGCCCGGGATTCGATGGCACGCTGGGCGCCTTTGAGGTTGGGGATCAGCGCCACGTAGATCACACCCGGCGTGCGCGCGATGCCCTGGAACACTTGCTCGCCATCGCGCAATGCAGGAATGGCTTTGGGCGAGACGAATGAACCGGCTTCGATCCGCGAAAAGCCGGCCAACGACAGCTGGTTGATCAGCGCGATTTTGTCGGCCGTCTCGACCCAGGTCGGTTCGATTTGCAGGCCGTCGCGCGGCGACACTTCCTGCACGATCAGCGGGTCGCAATAGTCGGTGATCATTGCACCACTCCCGTGGTTTTCAAGCGTTGGATATCGGCACCGGTCAGGCCCAGCCCGGCGAGGATGTCGTCGGTGTGCTGGCCCAGTGTCGGGCCTTGCCAGTTCACCGCGCCTGGGGTTTCGGAAAGCTTGGGCACGATGCCGGGCATTTTTACCGACACGCCGCCGGGCAGTACGGCATTGAGCAACATGCCGCGCGCCTGGTAGTGCGGGTCACTGACAATATCGGCCGCCGAGTAGATGCGCCCGGCTGGCACTTCGGCCGCTTCCAGAGCGCTGAGCACTTGGTCGATGGGCAGGCTGCTGGTCCAGTGGGTAATCGCCGCGTCAAGCAGCCCGCTCTTCGCCGCACGGCCATCGTTATGAGCAAACTCCGGCGCTTCGGCCAAGTCGGCGCGGCCGATGGTGGTCATCAGGCGCTTATAGATCGGGTCGCTGTTGCCGGCGATCACCACGTAAGTGCCATCGGCAGTCAGGTAGGTGTTGGAGGGCGCGATGCCGGGCAAGGCGCCGCCGCTGCGTTCGCGCACATGGCCGAGCATGTCGTATTCGGGCACCAGGCTTTCCATCAGGTTGAACACGCTTTCGGCCAGGGACACATCGACAACCTGCCCGTCGCCCTGCCCGGTCTTGACCCGCAGCAGCGACATCAGCGCGCCGATCACGCCGTGCAGGGAAGCGAGGGAGTCGCCCAGGCTCACGCCCACTCGCGCCGGTGGCGAATCAGGGTTGCCAGTGGTGTAGCGAATGCCGCCCATGGCCTCGCCGATGGCTCCGAAGCCTGGGCGGTCGCGGTAAGGGCCGGTCTGGCCGTAGCCGGAGATGCGTACCAGGGTCAGCTTGGGGTTGAGGGCGTGCAACACATCCCAGCCCAGGCCGAGTTTTTCCAGGCCGCCAGGGCGCAGGTTTTCAATCAGTACGTCGGCGTCGCCGAGCAGTTGTTTGATCAGGCCAAGGCCTTCCGGGGACTTGAGGTCCAGGGCCAGGGACTTCTTGTTGCGCGATTGCAGGTACCACCAAAGCGACGTGCCTTCGTGCAGTTTTCGCCATTTTCGAAGTGGGTCGCCCTGGCCCATGGCTTCGATCTTGATCACCTCGGCGCCGAACTCGGCCATCAACCGGGCGGCGAACGGCGCGGCAATCAGGGTGCCGATCTCAATCACCTTGATACCGTTCAATGGAGCCGTCATGGGGTGTGCCTCTTATTCTTGAAATGTGTGGCCTAGGCTAGAGGACAGCCGTAGGAAAAATCCAACCGTCAGTTGGCAACGAGCGTTCGCAAAACACGAACAACAATACAATCACGGCGTTGACTCGATCGCTATCGCGGGCAAGCCCGCCCCCACAGGTGATCGCATTCATAGGTGGGAGCCGGGCTTGCCCGCCTCGCGCGCGGCCGCATGTCTTCGGGTAGGAACTGAATGATCGCCGACAGATTGGCCAGCATGCGCACATAACCTCGCACGCCATGGCTGTGCTCGCCCAGCTCCAGGCCGATTTTTTCGACGTTGAACAGCATCTGCCGCGCAGGGTGCAACAGGGTTTCGCTCGCAGCGGTGAGGTCCATGCCCTTAGCCCGACGCACGAACAGGCTGACGCCCAGCACGTGTTCCAGCGCCATCAGACGCTTGCTCGCCGCGGACACCGCAACGGCCTCGCGGGCAGCTGCGCGGGTCAGCGTGCCTTCCTCGAACACTGCAACGAAGAGTTGCAAGGTGATCAAGTCCAGGCGACGCACCCAGCTCTTGTGCAGCATCAGTGACGCTCGGCTGCCAGGCGATTGATGTCGGCCTGCTCCACCACCGCGTGCGGCGCACCATGGCGCACGGCAGCCAACATCGCTTGGCCGACGGTCTCGGTGCTCACGACCCAGCCCGGGTTGACCCGACGTACGAAAGAGAGCGCCGGCCCGAGTACGCAATAGAAGGATTGGTACAGCGGCGTTTTCGAACGCACGCCATGCAACGGCTGAATCACCCCCGGCCGAAACAGGTACACCGCCTTGAACGGCAAGCGCAACAAAGCGTTTTCGGTCTTGCCCTTGACCCGCGCCCACATCGACTTGCCCGCCTCGGAGCTGTCGGTGCCGGCGCCGGACACGTAGATAAAGGTCATCTGCGGATTGAGTCGTGCCAAGGTGCTGGCCGCGACCAGCGTCAAGTCATAGGTGAGGTGGGTGTACTTGGCTTCATTCATGCCCGCTGACGAAACGCCGAGACAGAAGAAACACGCATCAAAACCTTGCAGCAGGTTTTCCAGCGGCTGGAAATCCAGCATGTCACTGTGCAGCACCTGGTGCAGCTTGCCGTGCTCCTGGGTGAGGGCCGTGCGGCCAACGGCGACGACTTCCTGTACGTCAGCAGCCAGCAGGCACTCGCGCAGCACGCCTTGGCCGACCATGCCGGTAGCGCCGAATAACAGAACTCTCATTGGGGGACCTCAGCGGCAAGCCGCAAGCTTCATGCTTAAGTTAAATGCAGTTCAGCTTGTAGCTTACCGTCTGCAGCGTGTGGCTGCCCCTTTTAGAAAGCGCTGCGAAAGATCTCCTCGATCTGCCGCTGATCCGCCCGCCGTGGGTTGGTCAGCCCACAGGCGTCCTTCAACGCATGGGTGGCCAGCAACGGAATGTCCTGCAACTTGGCGCCCAGCTCACGCAAGCCGGCGGGAATCTCAACATCCTGGGCCAAGGTGCGAATGGCGGCGATGGCAGCTTGGGCACCCTCTTCCGGGGTAATTCCTTTGATATCGGCGCCCAATGCGCGCGCCACGTCACTCAAGCGCTTGGCGCAAACGCTGGCGTTGAAGCTTTGCACGTGGGGCAACAAGACCGCGTTGCACACACCGTGGGGCAAGTCGTAGAGGCCGCCGAGTTGGTGGGCCATGGCATGCACAAAACCCAGGGAGGCATTGTTGAATGCCATCCCGGCGAGGAACTGCGCATAGGCCATGTTTTCCCGCGCGGCTTTGTCGGTGCCATCACGCACCACCAGACGCAGGTTGGCGCTGATCAGCTCAATGGCCTTGATCGCACAAGCGTCGGTAATCGGGTTGGCGGCGGTAGAAACGTAAGCTTCGATGGCATGCGTCAGGGCGTCCATGCCGGTCG
This sequence comes from Pseudomonas antarctica, assembly GCF_900624995.1. GTDB lineage: Bacteria > Pseudomonadota > Gammaproteobacteria > Pseudomonadales > Pseudomonadaceae > Aquipseudomonas > Aquipseudomonas antarctica. Next base: position 6,460 of record NZ_UYXQ01000007.1, on the reverse strand, counting down.
CGGCGGTTAAGCCCTTGGGCATGCCGACCATCAGCGCCGGGTCGTTGACCGACAACAACGGCGTGACGTTACGGTCGACGATGGCCATTTTCACGTGGCGGGTTTCGTCGGTGATGATGCAGAAGCGGGTCATCTCGCTGGCGGTGCCCGCGGTGGTGTTGATGGCCACCAGTGGCAGTTGCGGCTTGCTGGATTGGTCGACGCCTTCGTAGTCGCCGATATGCCCACCATTGGTGGCGCACAGCGCGATGCCCTTGGCACAGTCATGGGGCGAACCGCCGCCCAGGGACACTACGAAATCGCACTGGCTATGCTGCAACAGCGCCAGGCCCTTCTCGACGTTTTCCACATTGGGGTTGGGCTTGGCGCCGTCGTAGATGACCGAGTCGATATCCTGCATCGCCAGCTTCTCGGCGATCATGCTGGCCACGCCGGCCTTGGCAAGGCCCGCATCAGTGACGATCAGAGCCTTGCGAAAACCGTAGTTGCGGATGGCAATCATGGCCTCGTCGAGGCAGTCGGTGCCCATGATGTTGACGGCGGGAATAAAGAAGGTGCTTCTCATGGTCAATCCTCAGAGGCGTTATGCCTACAGAATCAACCTGACTTGCCTGCGCCATCTTGATCAGGATCAACGCCCGCTCGTGATAAAGTCACCACCCAGCCGATTTCGAGTAGACCCGCCGCAATGAAGGATTTCCACGATATTGACGCCCACCTTGAAGACTGGAGCGCGCTGCGCAGCGCCGTCGACTTCAGTGGGATTCTGATCGGCAATGGCGCGAGCCGCACGATTTGGGAAGACTTTGCCTACGACTCTCTGTTCGAAAACGCCCGTACCGTCGAAGAAAAACCCCTCAGCCAATCCGAGCTGAGTGTGTTCGACGCCCTGCAAACCCGCAGTTTCGAGCAGGCGCTGGGCGCGTTGAAGACCACCAGCCGGGTCAACAAGGCCCTGGCAGTCAGCTCGGCGGCGCCGCGCAATCGCTACTACGCGATCAAGGAAGCGCTGATCAATACCCTCCACGCCGTGCACATTCCGTGGCGCTTGGTGCAGCCGTCAACGCTGGCGACGATCAACGCGGAACTGGCTCGCTACTCCACGGTATTCACCAGCAATTACGACCTGCTCAACGCTTGGGCGATCCTGCACACGCCAGGCATCGACGATCTGTTCCGCAGCGCCGATGCCAGCTTCGACCTGCGCAACACCCGCACCGAGGCCACGCGCATCCTCTACCTGCACGGCGGCCTGCACCTGGTGCGCAACCTCGACGGTACGGCGCGAAAATTGCCGTCCACCGACAGCATTCTGCTCAGCAGTTTTGCGATCAACAACACGATCAAGACCCTGGATGATGTGCCGCTGTTTGTCAGCGAAGGCAAGGTGCAAGAGAAGCTCAAAACCATCCGCAGTTCGGACTACTTGTCGTTCTGTTACGAGCAGTTGCTCAGCCATGCAGGTGCGCTGTGCATCTTCGGCCAGGACCTCGGGCCGCAGGATAAGCACCTGGTGGATGCGCTTCGCCAGGCCAGGATTACAACCCTGGCGATTTCGGTGTCGGGGCGCAGCGATGGGTTTATTCGCCAGCAGAAGCGCCGCTATTCGCAGCTATTTGAGGGCAGCGGCGTGGACTTGAAATTCTTTGCGGCGCGCACGCATCCGTTGGGTAATAGCGCGTTGTCCGTCCCCGTTGAACGCTGATCTCCCGGAACAAAGAGAATCAAATGTGGGAGGAGGCTTGCTCCCGATTGCAGTGAATCAGTCGCCACATTCATGGGCTGACACACTGCCATCGAGCGCAAGCCCCCTCCCACATTTTGAGCGAGCCACACTCACCTAGAGACAAATGACAATAATTCTCGATATCATTCGCGGCTTTTCTACGTCGTGCTTCGTCAAGAAGGATATCCATGTCTCGTCCCAAGCCCGACCCGTTGTCGACCGATGCCTTTCGCGGGTTTTATGCAGACATCCTGTATTTCCTGCGCAAACGCACGGACAACGCCAGCGACGCGGCGGACATGACCCAGGATGTCTTTACCCAATGGCTGGACTACCGCGACCGGGCCAAGGTCGAGCAGCCACGGGCGTTTCTGTTCCAGATGGCGCGCAACCTGCTGCGCGATCACTGGCGTAAGCAGAAGGTACGGCAGACCGTCCACCTTGCCCCCAACGAAAGGGACGCCGAGCCGGTCACCGATGAGCAAAACGAGCCCATGGTCGCCGCGCAGCGCTTGCAGCGCTTGCAACGCTTGGAACAGTTGAAAGAAGTCCTCGCCGAACTCTCGCCCCGCAGGCGAGAAGCCCTTATGCTGCACCGCTTCGAAGGCCTGAGCCAGGCGCAGATTGCCGAGCGCATGGGCATTTCCACCAGCATGGTGGAAAAGCACATCGCGTTTGCCCTGCTGCATTGCAAGCGACGCCTTCAACACGAACCCGGCACGGAGCAGCCAGAATGAACCGCCTGAGCGACATCGACGCGCTAGACATCGAAGCGAGTGACTCCATCGATGCCCAAGCCGCCAGCTGGTTTGCCCGCAACCGCAGCGACATGGGGCGTGCCGATCGCAAAGCCTTTGCCGCCTGGCAGGCCGTGCCTGCCCATGCCCGCGCGTATGCCGAGTTCGAACAACTGTGGGCCGACCTCGGCCAATTGCAGCAACTGAACAAACCCGTGCCGCTGCCCACGCGCAAGCCTTCTGTCTGGCGCCCTGCCCTGGCCGTCGCCGCCGCGCTGGTTTGCGCCGTGCTGGCCACGCACATCGGCGCGCCTCGCGAGCTTTACCACAGCCAAATCGCCGCCCACGCCAAAGGCATGCGCACCCTGAATCTGCCCGATGGCAGCACGCTGTATGTGAATGCCAACACGCGGCTGCGCGTAGACTTCAGCGCTCACCAACGCCTCCTTCATTTGGACAAGGGCCAGCTGTACATCGAAGTGGCCGCCGATAAGGAACGGCCGCTGTACGTGCAAGCCGGCGAGGCGGATGTGCGGGTGGTCGGCACCGGTTTCGATGTGCGGCGCAGCCAGCAGCAACTGGTGGTCAGCGTTGCCCATGGCCAAGTGGCCTTCGCGCCCGACAGCAAAAGCCCGGTGACCTTACTTGGCGCCCAACAACGCGCGGCCTACAGCTACGCCAAGGGCACGGTGCAACAACAAACCCTCACGGCTGAGGAAGTGGCGGATTGGCGCAGCGGGCACTTGTCATTTCGCAACCGCGACCTGGCCAGCCTGATCGATGAGCTGAGCCTTTACCGGCCGCAGGCACCGTTGCAGGTCAGCAAAGCCGTGGCGCAACTGAAGGTCTCGGGCAATCTGGATGTGAATGACCCGGACGCCCTGCTCAACGCCCTGCCGGCCCTGCTGCCAGTGAAAACGGTGGCCTCAGCCGATGGCATTGTGAGAATCGAACCGAACAAGTAACGCAGGCGAACCCACGGTTGAGAATATTTTGCATTCGCATGTGTGGTTTTTTTAACCTGCCCCGTCTTCCTCCCGACTGTGTTTGATACGCACACCTTTTTGGCAACTTAGCCACCCCGGGGGATTTCATGTTTCGCGCGCCTTGCCACGCTACGCACCTGTTTCTTCGACCGACCCTTATTGCCAGCTGCATGGCGTTGAGCCTCAGTGCCCAGGCCGAGTCGTTCAAGCTGCAACTGCCCGCCCAGTCGCTGGCCACATCCCTGAGCCAGGTGGCGCAGCAAGCGAAAATACAGCTGCTGTTCGATGAAACACTGCTCGAGAACGTGCAGGCGCCAGCGCTCAATGGCGAGTTCACCCCGGAAGTAGCGATTCACAACCTGCTGAAAAACGGCGCGTTCACCCTGATCAAGGTCGGCACCACCTACGTGGTACGCCCCGATGAAGGCAAGCCCACCCACAGTGGGGCAATCGAGCTGGACGCGCTCAGCGTGATCGGCACCGGAAACGACGTCGATTCCAACACCGTCAACCGCTCCACCCTGAGCCAGGCCGACATCGATCGCTACCAGTCCAATAACATCCCCAGCCTGTTGCAGACCTTGCCCGGCGTGAGCCAGGGCGGCTCGCTGAAACCCGGCGGCCAGACCATCAACATCCGTGGTTTCGGCGATGCCGAAGACGTGCCGATGACCGTCGATGGCGCCACCAAAAGTGGCTTTGAGCGCTATCAACAAGGCACGGTGTTTATCGAGCCCGAGCTGATCAAGAGCATCGAGGTCGAGAAAGGCCCCAACTCGCCGTTCACCGGCAACGGCGGTTTTGGCGGCACAGTGAACATGACCACCAAGGATGCCCCGGACTTGCTCAAAGATGGGCACAACAGCGGCGCGATGCTCAAGTACGGTTACTCCAGCAACGACCACGAACAGGTCTACAGCGGCGCCGTGTATGGCCGCACCGACGACGGTCGCTTCGACGCCCTGGCCTACCTGACCCAACGCGACGGCGGCGACATGAAGGTGGCCGCCAAGCTGCCCAACGAGGACAACCTGTTCCCGATCAACCCTCAGCGCCTGCCCAACAGCGCCCAGGATGTGGACGGCAAATTGTTCAAGGTCAACGCGCACCTGACCGATGAGCACAGTGTCGGGCTTTCCTACTCGCGCTCCCACAGCAACCGCTGGACACCGTTTTCCGCCGCCAGCTACCCGGCGCCGCCGACCCAGGCCCAGATCGACCGCTACGGCTACGAAGGCGCGTTGACGCGTTTTTTAGCCCACCGCGACACCGTCGACACCACCTGGTCGGGCAAGTATGAATACCAACCGCTGGACAACCCGCTGGTAGACCTGACCGTCAAGTATTCGCAGTCCAACACCGACCAGACCGACGAGCGCAACGCCAGCGCGTTTTTCCAACTGGCCACCGGCGGGCGCAAGATGGACACGTCCTACACCGACAAGAACCTCGATATCCGCAACGTCAGCCTGTTTGACACCGGCCCCTTGCAGCATGCAGTCACCGTCGGCGGGCAGGTCCGCAAGCACATCCGCGAAACCGAGATGTGGATGCCCGGTAAAACCTACGACACCGCGCGCTACAACTACGGGCACTTCCAGCCAGGCTTCATGCCCCACGGCAAAGTCGACACCAATAGCTTCTTTGTGCAGGATGCGGTGACCGTTGGCGATGTGACCATCACCCCGTCCCTGCGCTACGACCATGTGCGCAATCGCGGCGAAGCCAACGATGCGCCGTACTACAGCAGCCCAAACCCGGCCGTCGGCCACGATTACAGCGACCGCACCTACACCGGTTGGTCACCGCGCCTGGCGCTGTTCTGGAACGTCAACCCGCACCTGGGACTGTTCGCCAACTGGAGCAAGACCTGGCGCGCGCCGGTCATCGACGAGCAGTATGAAGTGCAAGGCCTGGGCAGCCGCACCGCCACCAGCGTCGACCTCGACCCGGAACGCATCACCTCGATCACCGTGGGCAGCGTCGTCAGCTTCGATAACCTGATCGCTCAGGACGACAACCTGCAAGTGCGCACCACGCTGTTCCACAACACAGTTGAAGACGAAATCTTCAAGGCCACCGGCGTTGGCTGCCAAAACCAGGCCGTCAATGGCGGCACGGTTTCCAGCGCCTGCCCACCGGGCGCGATGTCCAACTACCGCAACATCGGCAGCCTGACCATTAAGGGCTTTGAGCTGGAATCGTTCTACAACTCCACCTACCTGTTCGGCTCGGTGTCGTTCGCCTACGCCAAGGGCGAACACGAAGGCGCCTACACCAACCCATGGGGCCCGAACGTGGCAGCACGCGACATTCCACCGACCAAGTGGGTGCTGGTACTGGGCACCCACATTCCGGCGTGGGATGCCCAGGTGGGCTGGATGGGTCAGTTCATCGGTGCGACCGACCGCTTGCCCAGCGACAAATATTCCGGCGGCCCGGGCAGTAGCGTGGGCGACCTGTTCTACGACCAATACGGCAACAAGGCCTACAACACCCAAGGCCTGTTCGCCAAATGGAAGCCGCAACAGGCTTACCTGAAAGGCACCGAGGTGAATTTCACCGTGGACAACCTGTTCAACAACAACTTCCGCCCGGCCTTGAGCGGCGACCGTGCCTACACCAAAGGCCGCGATGCGAAGATCAGCGTTACGCGGTTCTTCTGATTGTGGGAACTGGCTCGCCTGCGATACAGGCGACTCGGTGTATCAGGCATCTCGAGGTGGTGCTATCGCAGCATAGGTATCTACACATCTTTTTATGGGTTGAATGCTTTGGTTGTCGCGGGGGCGCTGGGTACATATCCGTTATTTGGGTAACGGCGGCTATGGGTTCCGCTCTTACAGCGGGTCACTTTTGAAAGAGCGCAAAAGTAACCAAAACGCTCTTGCCCCACCACTCGGCACCTCGCCTAGGCTCGGTGTGCCCTCACGCAGGCTTTGGACCGTGGGCCGCCGCCATGGGCCATCCTTGGCCCATCGCGGCTAAACCGGCGTCCTGCCGGTTTACCC
>NZ_UYXQ01000006.1 GCF_900624995.1 Pseudomonas antarctica | reverse complement strand
CCATCCACTCCCCGGCGCCATTCGTGTGTCGCTACTGAATCTACTGTTGCCCCAATTGACGCCGAATTCGCGCAGTTGAGTGCGTTCGTTATCAAGAATGATTGCATCGATTTCCACCATTTTGCGCGCCACGTCGAGCTGAGTAATCAGCTCGCGGTACATCGCCTGCCGTTCCGGAAGGTCATAGATCAATACGGCGTTGTTGCGCACATCGGCTTCGACGCGGATTCTGCCGGCAGACACCGGTACTCGTGGGGTGAGTGTCGCGCCGGTTTCCAACTGCCCCTGGTTCGCTGTCTGCCCAAGCATTTGCCCCAATAGTGGGTTGTTCAACCGGGGAAAGTTGGGTGTGATGGGAGAGGGCTGTGAGCGGCTTGGAGGCGTTGTCGAAAGGGAGGAGGCTGACCGAGGCTCCAATAATCCACGCAGCATGCTGGTAACGCCTGGGATGGTTATTTTGTCGCCGCGATAATCTATCTGGCGATCCCCTGCGTTGGCGAATTTCAGCGGGTAGCTGAGCACGCTCTGCTTCTCGTCGGGTGTTTTACGCTGGCTGCTGAATTGCTTGACCTGTTCGATGTAGCGCCTGGGACCAGAGACCAGCACAACCCCATCATCAGGCAGTTCACCCCAGCCGAAACGGCTATCGAGCAAGCCGATATCGGTCAGGGCCCGCTTGAGGTCCGCGACGGTCTCGGAAGAGACCTCCAGGCGTGCAGACTCTTGCAGATCGAGAGTGCTGATATAGAGGGTATTGTTGTACAGGTACCACTGGAAACGGTGTTCCACCGCCAACCTGTCGAGCATTGACTGGGGGGTATTGGCGCGTATCTTGCCATTGACCGTCCCGTCCAGGAGGCCGTCCACTTGCAGTTGGGTGCCAAACGTCTGCGCAAAATCCTCCAATACATCGCGTAGGGGCTTATGCTCAGCCTCATAGGCGTAGGCGGTATTTTTCCACTCGGAGGGAATGGCGGCTAGGGTGCTGTGCAGCGGCGCCAACAACAAGGGCAGCGCGAGCAAACAGCGCCAGTGAGCGCGTTTTACCAGGGCGGCAGGCGAGTTTAAGCGCAAGCCTTGGTGCTTGTTGATCTTGCTATACATGACAAGTTCTCTGTTTCAGTGCGGTAGCTTACGTAGGGGAGTGGGCTGCAAATCGCACCCAGCCTTAGTCAGGCGCGCAGTTACGCCACGCCAGGCTTCGCGTTGGTTGAAAAGGGCTTCCACGACATTCAACAGGTACTCCAGCCTGAAGTTTCTTGGCGGGCATTACACGGGCCAGAGGTGACCCGCGCCTGGCGCTAAGACACGTGCGCCTTGGACATGCGCCAGGCGGGACTGAACGAGATGACACCACAACGGCAACGGAGTTTTTTGGTTTGGACGGGGCAGTTGGGTGCGTAGCAACGTACGTTGACCTTGTCATCCTGTTCGAACAGCTGAAAGCGCGGTCTGCGACCACTCAAACAGTCAGCCAGATAGTGCTGTGAGTCACTAAACGACATTTATGGCGCTTTTAAACGTTTCGTGCTGGTAGCTGACGTAGGCCCCGGCCACCGTATAGTTGACACTGTCGTTCATCTTCGCTTGCACAAGTTTGTCGAAGACCCTTGAGAGCTCTTCTTCTCCCCCCCCGTTTGAAATGTCCTCATCGATTTCTTTGGACACTCTATCGGAACGGGCTTGCTGCCTGTAGATACTATTAAGAAAGCGGGCGTCACTATTCATCGCATTAACTCCAGTGGGGGTCTACTCCTATGTGGCACCTGATGGATGACCAGTTCCCTCCACGGATTAATTTGTTAGAAAAAAATAAAAGCGTTGTTACTTGTACCGACCTTCGGGGGGGATGATCACCAGGTTGTCGACGGCATCAGTCCAGTTGATGTGAAACCCGCCATCTTCTGTTTCAAGAATCAGCGACCTCGCGGCGAGCCCGTCCTCGACGCGCAGTGCCCATGGCACATTGCAGTGTCTGCTCAACCATTGCTCGACATGTTCGCGGTCCGAGGGGTTACACAGTAAGTTCGCCTCGACAGTTGGGAATTGGGCCGCTAACAGCTTATTGAGCAGTACAGTAAGGCGTTGAGCGGGTACGGTCTCTTCCAGCAAGCTTCGGATAGCTGTGTTGATGACTGAGCTGGCGGCAGTTTCCAATTGATCGAACATCGCTTGTCGCTCTGACTCCCAGCGATGAAGTTGGGCATTGGCACGCTGCCAGAACTCATTACTTGCACTTTCCAGTATGTTCTCGCACTGGCTTTCGGCTTGACGTATCAGCGCCTCTGCTTGGGTTTCGGCTTGTTCAAGGATGTGACGGGCCTGGGTATATTCGGCAAGCATCTCCCGAGGAATCAGGGCTGTCGACAGGTCGTGAGAGCGGGCGTGCAGCTCAATTCTCTGGGTGCAAAACATGGTTGGATATCTCGCGAGAGGCGCGCAGCGCATCATCTATGGAGGTAGAGGTTGCACGCCAAATAGCGGCTTGCCACAGAATGTCCAGGCGGCCTTGAGTGTCCCCCAGCTTTGGGTACTGCTCTAATTCAAGCACCCTCTGGCGGGCAAAGCTCAAGCGCAGGCGCTGCCATATAGCGGGTGGGACCCACGCGCGCAGATAGTGCAAGGGGTCGTCAATGCTCAACGGTGTTGGGCCGGGTGGCAGCGCCTTGGCCAAGCGCTGGCACCAAAGAAGCTGTGCTTGACTCAATCGACTGTCGTGCGGCGCGTTGTAGACCTCATTGACGAGTGCGAGTATGAGGTCTTGTTGTTGCGAGCTTGTCATCACCAGTTGCAGCAAGGCCGCAGACATGGGCGGGGGAAGTTCAGGTTTGATGCCGAACAGGTTGCTCGCCCGGACATGATGGCTGCGAGAAAGCGCCGCTGTATCTATAAAACCCGTTAGCGTAAGCCAGTCGATGTGGGCGCTCTCCCATGGGCGGGCCCACCATGTCACCCAGCTAAGATCATCACTCATTAACGTGTGCTATCTCAGGCGCTGGTGCCGAAGCGAGCTTTACCCTGCGGCGCCAGACCAGCCAAGCACCGGCACCCAGCAAGAGCGCGAGCACCGGCACGAAAGTGCTGATAAGCCAGATACCGAGGTCTTGTTCTGGCACCAGGAAAGGGCCGAAGTAGGCAAGCTGTTGTTTTTCTATGTAGGCCGTGGCCGGTACGAAAACGACGGTCAGCTTTGTTGTGTTGTCTATCGCTGAGGCCATGCCGGGGATACTGCTGGCCACCAACCTGCGCACTCGCGCATTGATATTGTCAGGGTCCAGCCGCGGGTCGTGCTTGATGAATATAGAGGCGGATGCCGGTTGTACGGGCTCTCCGGGTGCTATCCGCTCAGGCAACACCACGTGTACCCGTGCGACGAGTACACCGTCTATATTAGATAAGGTCGCCTCCAGCTCTTGTGACAGTGCATAGATGTAGCGCGCGCGCTCTTCAAGTGGGGTAGAGATGACCCCCTCCTTGCGAAAGATCTCCCCTAAGGTCGAGCGTGCAACCTTGGGCAGCCCAGCAGCGTCCAGGGTACGAACGGCTCGATTGATGTCACTTGCTTTAACGCGCACAGCGACGCCGTCTTTTCCCGGAATCTTTTGGGCACGGATCTGCTTGTCTGCCAGTTCCGCGATGACTTCATTGGCTTCCTGTTCGGAAATATTGCGATGGAGTTCTACACTTTCACCGCAGCCGGTGAGCAACAGCGCCAATGAAAAAAATAACAGGGTGCTTAGGCGGCGGTACATGCATCTACCCCATGGTTGAAATTTTATCGCAGGCTTTTGCGATTGCGCCGACTACTTTGACTTGCGAGATCACATTGACATGCGATTCGGCAAGCAATTGGGGGAGCTCGCTCATACGCTTGTTCTTGCTAGCGTCCCGAAACCCTTTGGAGAGACGCGTCGATGTTGCCGTCGACTCACTAGCGCCCCAGACTGAGTCGGTAGAGGCTACGGCGCGTGGGCTTCTTTTATCGGGCTGATCGGTCTTGCTCATTTCGGCCTGGAAAAAATTGAGGTCAGAAGAGCGATGACTCTCAACAGGCGTATCCGACCCTGTGTTGATCTTTGCGTTCGTTGCGAAGTCTGCGTGGGTGATGAGCATATGTCCCTCTTTCGAAAGTATTAAATGTGTTGACCCACGTTAAGTAAAAGCCCCCTCAACCTGTGAGTTGAGAAGGCTTGAACTACTTAGTAACGTACAGCTTTGGAGTTGGCCATCGATGCGTTCTGTTTAGCGATTTTTCGATCCTCCTCGGTTTTTTCTACGCCATCCCAACCCTTTTGTTCTTGGATTGCTTTTGCAGCTGCGTCTTGTGGGCTGCTACCTACGCCACCTAGTGCCATGATTCACCTCTTGAACTTTAAATAAGATTGGATAGCGGCTGATCGCTATCGGTCGTTTATGAGCGACATTGAAATCGCTCATTGAATATGTGGCCTACAAGATATAAAGCGTTCCAATTCTGACGGAGGAGGGTTGTGTATAATTATTTCGTGATATTTTTCTTTCGGCATGACGTAACAGGAGGTGCAGTAGGCAATTTCCGGCGTTACGTCCAAGCGCTTTGTGCCAGCTGTACTTCGAGTTGTTTCATCCGGTAATAGAGAGTGCGCTTGGCGACCTTCAGCTCAACAGCCACGCTATCTACACAGTGCTCGTTACGGCGCAGCGACTCTTCAATCAGTGCCTTTTCAATTTGCTGCAAGCGTGCTTTCAGGCTCATTTCGCTGTGTTGCTGGTTGCTCAGAGGCAGTGAAAGCGGTGGTAGGCCCAGTACGAAACGTTTGGCTGTCGAACGTAGCTCACGCACGTTGCCCAACCAAGAGTGACACAACAGCTGTTGCAACAACTCGCCAGGCGGGGTCGGGGCAGGGCATTTGAAATGGCTCGCTTCTTGTTGGACCATCGCCAGGAACAAGGGAATAATCCGCTCTCTTTGGTCCCGCAGGGCGGGGAGTTGGAGGCTGACGACGTTCAGGCGAAAGTACAAGTCGCGCCGGAAGGTGCCCTGCTCGACCATTTGGTGCAGTGACTGCTGCGCCGACGCAATGACGCGCATATCTACCGGGATAAAGCGGGTTGAACCCAATCGTTCCACCCCGCGCGACTCCAGCACCCGAAGTAGTTTGGCTTGCAGGTTTAATGGCATGCTGTCGATCTCATCGAGGTACAAGGTGCCCAGATGAGCGGCTTCGACAAAGCCTGCCCGCGACTGCATGGCCCCGGTAAAGGCGCCGCTGTTTACGCCGAACAATTGGCTTTCCGCGAGGCTTTCCGGGATGGCCGCACAGTTCACAGCAACGAAGTTACCTTTTCGCCCCGATAGACGATGAACCCGTTGGGCCAAGGTATCTTTGCCTGTGCCGGTCTCGCCGAGCAGCAGGATGTCAATATTGAGGGATGCGGTGCTGTTAAGCGTGCTTTCAATGTCTGACCCTTCAATGATTGAAAGGTCCGTTTCAATTTCCCTGGGGTAGGAGTCCGACATCAAGTAGGTGCTCCATTATCACTGTGTAGTATTCAGGAAGCGGTCAGCAGTACGAGATTATAGATTTTATATGCTTATCTTAAAGTAGGAACTTGCGCGGATGGTGTAGGAGAAATTAGTTATGTTTGGGGGGTATCTGTCTCAAGTGTTTATACGGTAAAGGTTGGAGGGTTAATAAGGAAAGTCTTAAAGGATGAGTCGGTTGGATGTAAATGGTGCTGTTTGGCTGAAACAGTCGCCCACAAAAAAGCCGATGCAATGCATCGGCTTTTTGTTTGCGGTGACAACCGCAGGCGTTACTTATACGTTGAAACGGAAGTGCATCACATCGCCGTCTTTGACGATGTATTCCTTGCCTTCCAAGCGCCATTTACCGGCTTCCTTGGTACCGGCTTCGCCCTTGTATTGGATGAAGTCGTTGTAGGCGATGACTTCGGCACGGATGAAGCCTTTCTCGAAGTCGGTGTGGATCACGCCGGCAGCCTGTGGCGCAGTGGCGCCGACTTTTACGGTCCAGGCGCGGACTTCTTCCACTCCGGCGGTGAAGTAGGTCTGCAGGTGCAGCATTTCGTAGCCAGCGCGGATCACGCGGTTCAAGCCAGGCTCTTCCAGGCCCAGGGCCTCGAGGAACATGTCTTTCTCTTCGCCATCATCCAGTTCGGCAATTTCTGCTTCGATCTTGTTGCACACCGGCACCACGATCGCGCCTTCTTCCTCGGCGATGGCCTTGACCACGTCGAGCAATGGGTTGTTCTCGAAACCGTCTTCAGCGACGTTGGCGATGTACATCACTGGCTTGGTGGTCAGCAGGTGGAAGCCTTTGATCACCGCTTTTTCGTCGGCATTCATGCTCTTCATCAGGCTGCGCGCTGGCTTGCCAGAGGTGAAGTGAGCGATGAGCTGCTCCAGCAGGCCTTTCTGTACCACTGCATCCTTGTCGCCGCCCTTGGCGTTACGCGCGACTTTCTGCAACTGCTTTTCGCAGCTGTCGAGGTCGGCGAAGATCAGTTCCAGGTCGATGATCTCGATGTCGCGTTTCGGGTCGACGCTGTTGGAAACGTGAATCACGTTCTCGTCTTCAAAGCAGCGGACCACGTGGGCGATGGCATCGGTCTCACGGATGTTGGCCAGGAACTTGTTGCCCAGGCCTTCACCTTTCGACGCGCCGGCCACCAGGCCTGCGATGTCGACGAACTCCATGGTGGTCGGCAGGATGCGCTTAGGGTTAACGATAGCCGCCAGTTCCTGCAGGCGCGGGTCCGGCATGGCCACGATACCGCTGTTGGGTTCGATGGTGCAGAAGGGGAAGTTCTCCGCCGCAATACCGGACTTGGTCAAGGCGTTGAACAGGGTGGATTTGCCGACGTTGGGCAGGCCGACGATGCCGCAATTGAATCCCATGGTGTTTCCCCTCGGTAAGAGTCAGGCCTTCTGGCTGTGCAGGTTTTTCATCGCACGGTTCCATTCACCGGCGAAGATATCCGGCAGCACGCCGAGGGCAAAGTCGATGCTGGCATCGAGTTTTTCCTGTTCGGCGCGTGGCGCACGACCCAGGACGAAATTTGAAACCATACTGGCAACGCCTGGGTGGCCAATGCCGAGCCGCAGACGGTAAAAATTATTCTGATTACCCAACTGCGCGATGATGTCGCGCAGGCCATTGTGCCCGCCATGCCCGCCGCCGAGCTTGAGCTTGGCAACGCCGGGTGGCAGGTCCAGTTCGTCATGGGCCACCAGGATTTCTTCGGGTTTGATCCGGAAGAAGCCCGCAAGCGCCGCGACAGCCTGGCCGCTGCGGTTCATGTAGGTGGTGGGAATCAGCAGACGAACATCCTGACCCTGATGCGAAAAGCGTGCGGTCAGGCCAAAATATTTGCGATCGGCCACCAGGTTTACACCTTGGGCGTGGGCGATACGCTCAACAAAAAGGGCCCCCGCGTTATGCCGGGTCTGTTCGTATTCGGCGCCTGGATTTCCCAGGCCAACGATCAGTTTAATGGCAGTCACGACAGGGGCCCTTCCTTTGGAGTTGTGGATAACATCGCCGCAACCAGCGTACGGCGAAAGTGGACAACAAAAGATCATTTACTCAAGAGTAAACGCCGCGTTATCGCCCGCTTTCTCGCTACGTTTCGGTCCGCGATGTTTCCTCAAGCTCCGGCAATACAGAGTGAATTACTCTGCAGCGCCTTCTTCAGCTTCTGGTGCAACGCGTGGAGCGTGAACGTTTGCAACAGCTTTGTCATCACCGTGAGCCAGTGCGACAAACTCAACGCCTTTAGGGGCTTTGAGGTCGGACAGGTGGATGATGTCGCCGATTTCAGCAGCCGACAGGTCGACTTCGATGAACTCAGGCAGGTCTTTCGGCAAGCAGGTCACTTCGATCTCGGCAACAACGTGCGAGATTTCGCCGCCTTTCTTGACCGGAGCAGCTTCGCCAACGAAGTGCACAGGCACGATAGCGGTCAGTTTCTGACCGGCGACTACGCGAACGAAGTCAGCGTGCAGCACGTGGCCTTTAGCTGGGTGACGTTGCAGGGCCTTGATGATGACGTTCTGCTTGGAACCACCAACGTTCAGCTCGATGATGTGGCTGTAAGCCGCGTCGTTTTCGAGCAGTTTGGCGATTTCTTTAGCCAGCATGCTGATGGATTCAGGGGCTTTTTCGCCACCGTAAACTACAGCTGGAACCAGGCTTGCGAGACGACGCAGGCGGCGGCTCGCACCTTTCCCCAGGTCGGAACGCAGTTCAGCATTCAAAGTAAATTCGTTCATGTTGTATCTCCAAAATAACCACATTCGCCCCAGCGTTTGCGACCAGCGCTAAAGGCGATATGGGCAAAAAAGCCCCGCCCCAACAGTAGGTTGGGGCGGGGCGCTTTTCGTCAGTGGGATGTTTCGTAAGGTTTGACCCTTAACGGAACATCGCGCTGATCGATTCTTCGTTGCTGATGCGGCGAACCGCCTCGGCAACTACCGGTGCGATATCCAGTTGACGGATACGCGAACAGGCTTGAGCTGCTGCGGACAATGGGATGGTGTTAGTCACCACCAGTTCGTCCAGCATGGAGTTCTCGATGTTCTCGATCGCTCGGCCCGACAGCACAGGGTGTGTGCAGTAGGCGAAGACTTTTGCAGCGCCGTGCTCTTTCAAGGCTTTTGCCGCGTGGCACAGAGTGCCGGCGGTGTCGACCATGTCATCAACCAGAATACAGGTACGCCCTTCGACATCACCGATGATATGCATCACTTCAGAGTGATTGGCTTTCTCACGGCGTTTGTCGATGATCCCGAGATCAACGCCCAGGGATTTGGCAACAGCCCGTGCACGCACGACGCCGCCAATGTCCGGGGACACGATCATCAGGTTTTCAAAGCGCTGGTCTTCAATGTCATCCACCAATACTGGGGAGCCGTAGATGTTATCTACCGGAATATCGAAGAACCCCTGGATTTGGTCAGCGTGCAGGTCAACCGTGAGAACACGGTCAATGCCTACCACGGTGAGCATATCAGCCACGACTTTCGCGCTGATAGCCACACGTGCGGAACGCGGACGGCGATCCTGACGGGCATAACCAAAGTAGGGGATTACAGCTGTGATTCGAGTCGCTGAGGAGCGGCGGAAGGCATCAGCCATCACGACGAGTTCCATCAGGTTATCGTTGGTCGGAGCGCAAGTCGGCTGAATAATGAATACGTCTTTACCGCGGACGTTTTCATTGATCTCGGCTGTAATTTCGCCGTCGGAGAATTTACCGACAGAGATGTCACCGAGAGGGATATGCAGCTGACGTACGACACGTCGAGCCAGATCGGGGTTGGCGTTCCCCGTAAAGACCATCATCTTGGACACGCGCAGTACCTAGAGGCTGAGGGTAACCTGGATGAGTATTAGAAAATGGCAGGGGCGGCTGGATTCGAACCAACGCATGGCAGGATCAAAACCTGCTGCCTTACCGCTTGGCGACGCCCCTGTATCTGTTGCAACGAGTACCCAGTACTCGGTTCCTTTAGAGCAGACTTTGCAGCTTGCGATGCAACATCGAAACGTTGCTTCCCTTTGCTACAAACCCTGTAAGGGTCTCTGTAAGAAGGGCCGAGACTTTATCAGCTTCAGCTTTGCTTGGGAAGCCCCCAAACACACAACTTCCAGTTCCGGTTAATTTTGCTTCGGTAAATTTACCTAACAAATTCAAAGCGTTACGTACCTCTGGATAACGCCTTGCGACAACCGGTAAGCAGTCATTTCGACTGTTTCCCTTGGGAACGGGGCGCACTTTAATGGGAGGAGAGTTACGTGTCAACAGTGGATCTGAAAAAATTTCTGCTGTACTTACAGATACTTGCGGAACAAGCACGACATACCACGGCTCTTCGGGGTATTCCGGGGTGAGTTTCTCGCCCACGCCCTCGGCAAAAGCGGCGTGCCCGCGTACGAAAACCGGGACGTCGGCGCCCAGTGTCAGTCCCAGCGTGGCCAGGCGATCGTGGTCCCAGCCCAGTTGCCATAAATGATTCAGGCCAAGCAGTGTGGTCGCAGCATTTGAACTGCCGCCACCGATCCCACCGCCCATAGGCAAAACTTTATCGATCCAGATGTCGATGCCGAGTGGGCACCCGGATTGTTGTTGAATTTTTTTCGCGGCCCTGACAATCAGGTTGCTGTCGTGGGGCACGCCTTCGAATTCGGTATGCAGCCGGATCACGCCGTCGTCACGTACGGCGAAGGTCAGTTCATCGCCGTAGTCGAGAAATTGAAACAGTGTCTGCAGCTCGTGGTAGCCGTCTTCACGGCGACCGAGAATGTGCAGCATCAAATTCAGTTTAGCCGGGGAGGGCAGGACTAATCCGCGCTTTTCTAAAACAGACACGTTATTGCCCCAGCTTGCGCGGTTGCCAGTCCTTGATCACCAGCGTGACGTCAAGGTCGGTGCCGTGCAGTTTGATGCGCTCGGGCAACCAATAACCGCTTTGTTGCACGTAGCTGAGGTATTCGACTTGCCAGCCATCCTGCTCCAGGGTGGCCAGGCGGCTGTCGCCGTTGAGGCTCAGACGGCTTTTGCTGTCCGGTGCGGGCAAACCGCGAACCCACCAGACCAGGTGCGAAACCGGCAGCTTCCAGCCCATTTGCTGTGCCAGCAATTCTTCCGGCGACGCCGCTTCATAGCGTCCCTGGTTGGCCACTTCCAGGCTCACTTGTCCCGGGCGCCCCGTCAGACGCGCCGCGCCTCGGCCCAGTGGGCCGGACAGGCGAATGTCGTAATAGTCCTGGCGTTGCAGCCAGAACAAGGTGCCGCTGCCGGAATCTTTCGGCGCGCGAACCCCGACCTTACCTTCGATCTGCCAGCCGTCGATGCTGCTGAGCTGGTCCTTGTGCTGTTTCCATTGCGCCGGGTTGCCCTGACCTTCAACGGATTCGCGGCTGCCGATACCCGCGCAACCGGCGAGCAAGGCGATGAAGCTGAAAACAATAACGTGGCGCAAGAACATAAGCTTAAAGGGTCTCGGATCCGGTCAGGCGCTTGATGGTGCCGCGCAGGATGGGGCTGTCGGGTTGTTCCTTGAGGAACTTCTCCCAGATTTGTCGCGCTTCGCGCTGTTTGCCATTGGCCCAGAGCACTTCGCCCAGGTGAGCGGCTACTTCCTGGTCGGGGAAGCGTTCCAGTGCCTGGCGCAACAAGCGTTCGGCTTCGTCCAGGTTGCCCAAGCGGTAATTCACCCAGCCCAGGCTGTCGAGTACGGCCGGGTCTTGCGGGTTGAGCGTGTGGGCTTGTTCGATCAGCACCTTGGCTTCGGCGTAACGCGTCGTACGGTCAGACAGGGTGTAGCCCAAGGCGTTCAGCGCCATGGCGTTGTCCGGGTCGCGTTTGATGATCAGGCGCAGGTCTTTTTCCATCTGCGCCAGATCATTGCGTTTTTCCGCCTGCATGGCGCGGGTGTACAGCAGGTTCAAATCGTCGGGGTATTGCAGCAAGGCTTGCTGCAGCAACTTCCAGGCGCGTTCGCCCTGCTTGTTGGCCGACAAGGTTTCGGCCTGAATCAAGTACAGCTGGATTGCGTAGTCGGGTTCTGCATCGCGCGCAGCCGCCAGGCGTTTTTCCGCTTCATCGGTGCGGCCATTACTCATCAGGATATCGGCTTGGCGCAATTGGGCCGGCAGGTAGTCATTGCCGGGGCCGACCTGGGCGTACTCCAGCAGCGCAGCCTGCGGGTCGTTACGCTCTTCAGCGATACGGCCGAGGTTCAGGTGCGCCGAATCGACATGGCTTTCGCGTTGGATCAGCTCTTCCAGATAACCCTTGGCCTCGTCCCAGGCCTTGGCTTCCAGGCACACGAGTGCCAGGGAATAGCGCAATTCATCGTCGTCCGGGTATTGCTGAACCAGGTTGGCGAACTGCACTTTGGCGTCCTCCATGCGGTCCTGCTCAACCAGCGTGCGCGCATACGTCAGGCGCAGACGCTTGTCGTCCGGGTATTTGTTGATGCTTTTTTCCAGCAGCGGAATCGCTTCCTTGCCGCGATTGAGGTTCTGCAGCAAGCGTGCGCGCAGCAAAATAGGGGCAATCTCACCGTCTTCCGGCGGGTTCTGCTCCAGCAGCTTCAGCGCGGCGTCGGTTTCGTCATCCTGTTGCAGCAGCAACGCCTTGCCGAAAATCAGTTGGCTGTTCTTGGGGTGTTTTTGCAGCAGGCGGTCGAAACTCTTCATCAGGCCGTTGCGCGTATCCTGGTCGGTGTCGGCAGCCGACAGCGCGAGGAAGTCGAAATGCGTGTCGCCCTTGCCCTGCAGGACTTTCTCCATATAAACCATGGAGTCGTCATAGCGCCCCGCGCGCGCCAGTTGAATGGCGGCTGCCCGCTGCGCTTCGAGGTCACTCGGCGCGTTTTTCGCCCAGATCAGTGAGGTATCCAGCGCGGCCTGGTCAGCGCCCAGGTATTCGGCGATGCGAAACGCGCGCTCCGAAATGCCCGGGTCCTGGGTATTGATGGCCTGGGTCACGTAGTTATCCAGGGCAATATCGAAACGATTGCGCTGGCCGGCGAGTTCCGCGGTCAGCAGGCTGTAGATCGTTTCTTCAGTGAACGAGGAATAAACCTTGGGCTTTTCAGGGGCGGGGGTGCTGTCTTCGACCGGCGGCGTACCGTCTGGCGACACGGGTGCCAAGGCCTGGCAGCCGCTGAGGAAGACAAAAGCAAGGAGCAACGCGGAAGATCTATTCATATAGGAAGAGGACGACTAACCTGCGGTCGGATCATCATGACACAAGCCTTCGGCCAAACATAACCGAGTCTCAGTTGGCGCCTTTATAGGCACAAGCTACTAGGACAATAGACGACGGTGGTTGTTCTGGGTCTTTCGAAGTAGGACAATTGTCGGCTTCCCGACATCATCAGCGATATTGAATGGCCTTCCTCGCACTCGGTATTAACCACAAGACTGCATCTGTAGACGTGCGCGAGCGCGTGGCGTTTACGCCAGAGCAGTTGGTTGAGGCCTTGCAGCAGCTCTGCCGGCTCACCGACAGCCGCGAAGCTGCGATCCTTTCGACCTGCAATCGCAGTGAGCTTTATATAGAGCAGGAACATCTTTGCGCGGATGTGGTGCTGCGCTGGCTGGCCGATTACCACCATTTGGACCTTGATGACCTGCGCGCCAGTGCCTATGTGCACGAAGAGGATGCGGCAGTTCGTCACATGATGCGCGTCGCCTCAGGGCTCGACTCGCTGGTGTTGGGCGAACCGCAGATCCTCGGCCAAATGAAATCCGCCTACGCCGTGGCGCGTGAGGCCGGTACCGTCGGGCCACTGCTGGGCCGACTGTTTCAGGCCACCTTCAATTCGGCCAAGCAGGTGCGCACCGACACGGCCATCGGTGAAAACCCGGTGTCCGTCGCGTTTGCCGCCGTCAGCCTGGCCAAACAGATTTTCAGCGACTTGCAGCGCAGCCAGGCCCTGCTGATCGGCGCTGGTGAAACCATCACCTTGGTCGCCCGTCATCTGCATGAGTTGGGTGTGAAGCGTATTGTGGTCGCCAACCGTACGCTGGAGCGCGCTAGCATCCTGGCCGAACAGTTCGGTGCTCACGCGGTGTTGCTGTCAGACATTCCGGCCGAACTGGTGCGCAGCGATATCGTGATCAGCTCCACCGCCAGCCAGTTGCCGATTCTCGGCAAGGGTGCGGTCGAGAGCGCGCTGAAGCTGCGCAAGCACAAACCGATCTTCATGGTGGATATCGCCGTTCCCCGGGACATCGAACCGGAAGTCGGCGAGTTGGACGACGTTTACCTGTATAGCGTCGACGATTTGCACGAAGTAGTCGCCGAAAACCTCAAGAGCCGTCAGGGCGCCGCTCAGGCCGCCGAAGAAATGGTCAGCGTCGGCGCCGAAGACTTTATGGTGCGCTTGCGTGAACTGGCGGCAGTCGATGTGCTCAAGGCGTATCGTCAGCAGGGTGAACGCTTGCGCGATGAAGAGTTGATCAAAGCCCAGCGTTTGCTGGCCAACGGCAGCAGCGCCGAAGACGTGCTGATGCAACTGGCACGTGGCTTGACCAACAAGTTGCTCCACGCCCCCAGCGTTCAGTTGAAAAAGCTTACCGCCGAAGGCCGCCTCGATGCGCTGGCCATGGCCCAGGAACTCTTTGCCCTCGGTGAGGGCGCGTCAGATAGCTCTTCGGATAAAAAATCGCAATGAAAGCGTCACTGCTCAATAAACTGGACGTGCTCCAGGACCGTTTCGAAGAACTGACCGCCTTGCTCGGCGATGGCGAAGTCATCGCCGATCAGACCAAGTTCCGTGCCTATTCCAAGGAATACGCCGAAGTTGAGCCGATTGTGGCCACCTACAAGCACCTGACCAAGGTGCAGGCCGACCTCGAGGGCGCCCAGGCGCTGCTCAAGGACAGCGACCCGGACATGCGCGAAATGGCCGTGGAAGAAGTCCGCGAAGCCAAGGAAAAACTGGCTGAGCTGGAAGGCGACCTGCAACGCATGTTGCTGCCCAAAGACCCTAACGATGGGCGCAACGTTTTCCTCGAAATCCGCGCCGGCACCGGTGGCGACGAAGCGGCGATCTTCTCCGGCGACCTGTTCCGCATGTATTCGCGTTTTGCCGAGCGTCGCGGCTGGCGTGTCGAAATTCTGTCCGAGAACATCGGTGAACACGGCGGCTATAAAGAAGTCATCGCCCGGGTTGAAGGCGACAACGTCTACGGCAAGCTCAAGTTCGAATCCGGCGTGCATCGTGTGCAGCGCGTTCCGGCGACTGAATCCCAGGGCCGTATCCACACCTCGGCGTGCACCGTGGCCGTATTGCCCGAGCCGGACGAGCAGGAAGCTATCGAGATTAACCCGGCGGACTTGCGTGTCGACACCTACCGCTCATCGGGCGCCGGTGGTCAGCACGTCAACAAGACCGACTCGGCGATCCGCATCACGCACTTGCCTTCGGGCATCGTGGTGGAGTGCCAGGAAGAACGCTCCCAGCACAAGAACCGTGCGCGGGCGATGTCATGGTTGTCGGCCAAGCTTAACGACCAGCAGACCAGCGCCGCCGCCAACGCGATTGCCAGCGAGCGTAAGTTACTGGTGGGCTCGGGCGACCGTTCCGAGCGTATCCGTACCTACAATTTTGCCCAGGGTCGGGTCACCGATCACCGGGTCAACCTCACGCTTTATTCCCTCGACGAGATTCTCGCCGGTGGCGTTGACGCGGTCATCGAGCCGTTGCTCGCCGAGTACCAGGCCGATCAATTGGCGGCGATAGGTGAATAAATGACCATCATTGCCAGCCTCCTGCGTGCTGCCGACCTGCCCGACTCGCCCACCGCGCGCCTGGATGTGGAACTGTTGCTGGCCGCTGCCTTGGGCAAATCGCGCAGCTATTTGCACACCTGGCCGGAAAAAATCGTCAGCAGCGAAGCTGCGCTGACTTTTGCCGACTATCTGCAACGCCGCCGTGGCGGTGAGCCGGTGGCGTATATCCTCGGGCAGCAGGGCTTCTGGAAGCTGGACCTGGAGGTCGCGCCCCACACGCTGATTCCGCGTCCGGAAACCGAGCTGCTAGTGGAGGCTGCGTTGGAGCTGCTAGCTGGCACGCCGGCCAAGGTTCTTGACCTGGGCACCGGCAGCGGCGCCATCGCGCTGGCCTTGGCCAGCGAGCGCCCGGCTTGGCAGGTCATCGCGGTTGATCGCGTGTTGGAAGCGGTGGCGCTGGCCGAACGCAATCGCCAGCGGCTGCACCTGAAAAACGCCACGGTCCTAAACAGTCATTGGTTCAGCGCTCTGCAAGGTCACAGCTTCGACCTGATCATCAGCAACCCGCCGTACATTGCCGACAATGACCCGCACCTGGTGGCAGGCGATGTGCGTTTTGAACCGGCCAGCGCGCTGGTGGCGGGCCGTGATGGCCTGGACGATTTGCGCCTGATCATCGCCCAAGCCCCGGCCCACTTGAATGCCAGCGCTTGGCTGTTGCTCGAGCATGGCTACGATCAGGCTGGGGCCGTGCGTGATCTGTTGTTGGACGAAGGCTTTGAAGCCGTACACAGTCGCCTCGACCTCGGCGGCCACGAACGCATCACCCTCGGACGCCGCCCGTGCTGACCGATCAGGAGCTGTTGCGCTATAGCCGACAGATTCTGTTGCAGCATGTCGACATCGACGGCCAGTTGCGCCTTAAAAACGCCCGCGCGCTGATCGTCGGTCTGGGTGGTCTCGGCGCACCTGTCGCGCTGTACCTGGCCGCCGCCGGCGTGGGTGAATTGCATCTGGCTGACTTCGACACCGTTGACCTGACCAACCTGCAACGTCAGATCATCCATGACACCGACAGCGTCGGGCAGACCAAAGTCGATTCGGCTTTACGTCGTCTCACCGCGATCAACCCGGAAGTCAAACTGCTCGCCCATCGCACTGCGCTGGATGCTGACTCACTGGCGGCCGCGGTAGCCGCGGTGGATGTGGTCCTCGATTGCAGCGACAACTTTTCGACCCGCGAAGCGGTCAACGTGGCCTGCTTCGCTGCCGGTAAACCATTGATCAGTGGCGCTGCGATTCGCCTTGAGGGCCAACTGTCGGTGTTCGACCCGCGCCGCGCCGACAGCCCGTGCTACCACTGTTTATATGGGCACGGCAGCGACACCGAACTGACCTGCAGCGAAGCCGGCGTCGTTGGCCCATTGGTGGGCGTGGTCGGCAGCCTGCAAGCGCTGGAAGCCTTGAAACTGTTGGCGGGCTTCGGTGAGCCATTGGTCGGCCGCTTGTTGTTGATCGATGCGTTGACCACACGCTTTCGCGAATTACGCGTCAAGCGCGACCCTGGCTGCAGCGTCTGCGGGACGCAGCATGGTTAAGAGCGCGCCCATCGGTGTGTTTGATTCCGGTGTCGGCGGCTTGACCGTGCTGGACGAAATTCAGCAGTTATTGCCCCATGAGTCGCTGCTGTACGTGGCTGACGGCGGCAATATTCCGTATGGCGAGAAAACCCCGGCATTCATTCTTGAGCGCTCCCGGCGCGTTGCCGAGTTTTTCCGCGAGCAGGGCGCCAAGGCCTTTGTGATTGCCTGCAACACCGCGACCGTGGCGGCCGTCGCCGATTTGCGCCAGGACTACCCCGATTGGCCGTTGGTGGGCATGGAGCCCGCAGTCAAACCGGCCGCCGCCGCCACCCGCAGCGGCGTGGTGGGTGTGCTCGCCACCACCGGCACTCTGCAAAGCGCCAAGTTCGCCGCCTTGCTCGACCGTTTTGCCACCGACGTGCGCGTGATTACTCAGCCCTGCCCGGGCTTGGTGGAGTTGATTGAAAGTGGCGACCTCAATAGCCCCGAACTGCGTCAGATGTTGCGCGGCTATGTCGAGCCGCTGCTCAGCGCCGGTTGCGACACGATTATTCTCGGCTGCACCCACTATCCCTTCCTCAAACCGCTCCTGGCGCAACTGCTCCCCCCAAGCATCATCCTGATCGACACCGGTGCCGCCGTGGCGCGTCAGCTCATGCGTCTGCTGGGCGAGCGTGACCTGTTGGCGACCGGCAATCCTGTGCCTGTCCAGTTCTGGACCAGCGGTCACGTCGGCCACCTGAGAAATATCCTACCGACACTATGGAAACATCCTGGAGTTGTGCGAAGCTTCGACGCGTGAAAATTTTGTGAAATAACGCAATAAGACGCTGAACTTCTGGATCTGCGTCGGCTTCTATAGCGAGTTAGTCTGTAAAAAAACATACAACTTCGTTCTCAAAGGACTGTTTCTTATGAAGCGCTGGTTCTGTTTGGCTGCGTTTGCGGCCGTGGTGGTAGGACACTCTGTTTCGGCCCAGGCCGCCGGCCTGGAATTGGGTGTGGGGAGCACCAGCGATTCGACCATGACCTATCGGTTGGGGCTAACGTCGGATTGGGATAAAAGCTGGTGGCAGAGCGACACAGGCCGACTGACCGGCTACTGGAGCGGCGCCTACACCTACTGGGATGGCGACAAACGCGCCAGTGTCAGCAGCCTGTCGTTCTCGCCGGTGTTTGTGTATGAGTTTGCCGGCGAGTCGGTAAGGCCTTACATCGAAGCGGGGATCGGCGTGGCGGTGTTCTCACGCACACGGGTTGAAGACAACAATATCGGCCAGGCCTTCCAGTTCGAAGACCGCCTGGGCTTTGGTTTGCGCTTTGCCGGTGGGCATGAAGTGGGCATCCGCGCCACGCACTATTCAAACGCGGGCATCAGCAGCAATAACGACGGGGTAGAGAGTTACTCGTTGCACTACACCTACCCGTTGTAAGCCATCAGGCACCTGCTGACTAGTGTGGAAGCTGGCTTGCCTGCGATAGCATCACTTCGGTGTAACCGATAGACCGAGGTGTCTGCATCGCAGGCAAGCCAGCTCCCACAGTTGATTAGCGCCACATTCAGGTTCAGCGATACGCCGTCGCAATCCCTTCACGCTCGGTCAAGCACTCCGGCGCGCCCATCTCGAACTCCCGGCAGATGAGCGGTCGTCGCTCGTAAATCGTGCACATCATCGTGTCCCGATCCAGCGCCGCACACCAGCCGTCATCCAGGCGCAGCATGACTTCGCCGCCCCAATCGTCGGTATCGATATAGCGTTCCGGCACGCCGGTGTCGGTGATCAGCATGACTTCCAGCTGGCAGCAGCAGGCCGCGCACGTCGAGCAGGTGACGACGGGTTCGGTGATTTGAGTGTGAGGGATGTTGGTCATAGGCGCGCAGTGTAAGGCAAGCGCGGCAACGGCGTGTGATTGCACTGACGGACGTCAGTGCCCAAGTTGCCGTGCGATCCAGTGCATCACGGGGAACAGGATCGCCCAGAGCAGGCCCAGGCCGATCATGGTTGGCACAGTGGCGTAGCCGAAACTCACACCGGCCAATTGGCTGCCGGCGTAATAAGACAATGGCCCGCCCACCGCGCCTAATAAGCTGGCGCGCCACCAGGGCTGCGCGCTCCAGGCCAGGCAATGGCGCAACGTGGTGGCGAGCAACGCCCACAGCAGCACCAGCCAGAATGGTATCAGCGGCCCCGGTAAGCTGAAATGAAACACGCCGAAGGTGCGCAGCGAAGTATCGATTACCGTGCCGAGCAAGGTCACGGCGAGGATCACTTGCCCCTCCGCAGACCATGAACTTACCCACAGCAAGTGGATAGCCAGCACTGCGCCCGCCACCAGCAGCCATCGGCTGTCACCGCCCAGCACGCAGGCAAACCAGCCGCACTGGAACAGCACGGCATTCGCCAGCGGTTTAAGCACTGAAACGCCCGAGCAGAGGCGGGTTGATCGCCGCGGGCTTGGCCAGCAGTAACTGTGCAGTGCCAATCGTCCGTTCCATGAACCCACCTTCGCAGTAGCACAAGTAGAATTCCCACAGGCGCAGGAAGTACTCGTCGTAGCCCAACTCTGCAAGACGGCCATGGGCGCGGCGAAAGTTCTCGTGCCACAGGCGCAGGGTTTTCGCGTAGTGCAGGCCGAAATCCTCCATGTGCAGCAGGTTCATGTCGGTGTCGCGGCTGACGATATGCAGCATGTTCTGCACGCACGGCAGGGCGCCACCGGGGAAAATATAGCGTTGGATAAAGTCGACGCTGTTCTTGGCCTGCTCAAAACGTTGCTCACGAATCGTGATGGCTTGCAGCAGCATCAGGCCGTCGCTCTTGAGCAAGTGCGCGCACTGTTTGAAGTAGGTCGGCAGGAAGCGATGGCCCACCGCTTCGATCATCTCGATGGACACCAGCTTGTCGTATTCGCCGGTCAGATCGCGATAGTCCTGCAACAACAGGGTCACTTGGTCCTTGAGCCCCAACGCCGCGATACGTTTTTCGGTGTAAGCGAACTGCTCTTTGGACAAGGTCGTGGTGGTGACTTTGCAACCGTAGTGCTGCGCTGCATACAGCGCCATGCTGCCCCAGCCGGTGCCAATTTCCAGCAGGTGGTCGGTGGGTTTGAGTGCGAGTTTTTGGCAGATGCGTTCCAGCTTGTTCAACTGTGCCTGTTCCAAGGTGTCATCGGGCGACAGGAATTGCGCCGCCGAGTACATCATGGTCGGGTCGAGGAACTCTTCGAACAGGTCATTGCCCAGGTCGTAGTGCGCAGCGATGTTTTTCTGTGAGCCCTTACGCGTATTACGGTTGAGCCAGTGCAGGCCTTGGGTAAGTGGCCGTGCCAGGCGCGCCAGGCCACCTTCCATTGCGTCGAGCACGTCCAGGTTGCTCACCATCACGCGCACCACCGAGGTCAGGTCCGGAGTGGTCCAGTAACCGTGGATGAACGCCTCGCCGGCGCCAATCGAACCATTGGCCGCCACCAAGCCCCACACCGCCGAATCGAGGATCTGAATTTCCCCCAGCAGGTGCGCCTCACGGGCGCCGAACACCTGGCGTTCACCCTCTTCGATCACCACTAGCTGGCCGTGACGCAATTGGCTGAGTTGGCGCAGCACGGCCTTGCGCAACAGTGCGCTGGTCAGGCCGTTGACGTTCAGGCGGTTGGTTTTGACCGATAAGCTAGGGGATTTCATGGCGGCGATCCTTGGTATACCCGACTGCGGTGCGAGAGGCGCCATCGGCGGCCTGATGGGAAAAAATCGGTGTGCGTTTGAGCAATAGGCGCATGGCTTGCCAGTAAATCGCCAGGCAGGTCTTGGCGGTCATCCACGGGAAACGCCACAGGTAGCGATGCAGGCTGGCACGGTTCAGCGCTTCTTTATGCAGGCTCAACGTGGCGTCGAAGACTTTCAACTCGCCCTGCCAATCGGCCATGTGCACGCCGAGCTTGGCGGCGGGCGGGCTGAAGCTCATGCGGTATTCCAGGTCGCGTGGCAAAAACGGCGACACATGGAAGGCCTTCGCCACGGCGAAGTGCTGGTGCTCATCCGCGCCGAGCGCTTGGGCCGGTAGCACGTAGTGATAACGCTCGCGCCACGGGGTGTTGGTCACTTCACACAGGATCGCGGCCAGTTGCCCATCGGCCTCGAAGCAGTAGAAGAAACTCACCGGATTAAAAGCCAGGCCCCAACTGCGGGCCTGGGTCAGTAGGCAGATAACGCCCTGAGGCTCACGCCCCAGCGCCTTGCCGACTTCTTGGCGCACGGCATCGCTTAAGGTCATGCCGTGGCGCGTAAACTCGCGCAGGTAATCCTGCTGACGAAAGCCGAAGGGGGCCAGGCGACTCGCGCCGGCCAGGGGCGACAGCCCGAGCACTTCGTCTTGTTCGCTTAAGTCCAGGTACAGCAAGCCGATGCGGTAGCGAAAGGCGTGGGCCTTGGGCGCAAACCGGCGGTGGGCGATCCAGCCGCTGTACAGGGCGCTGTTCACAGGGTTTCTCCAAAGGCTTGGGCCACGCGCAAGGCGCTGACCACGCCGTCTTCATGGAAACCGTTGGCCCAGTAGGCGCCACAATAAAAGGTGTTGCGCGCACCGGCCAACTCTTCCCAGCGCCCTTGGGCGGCGACCGCCGCGAGGCTGTATTGCGGGTGTGCGTAGGTGTAGCGCGCAAGGATCTTCAGCGGGTTGATCATCGGCGTCTGGTTCAGGCTCACGCAAAAGGTGGTGGCGCTGTCGATGCCTTGCAGAATGTTCATGTCGTAAGTGACGGCAGCCTGGGTCTGCGCGGTGCCGGTCAAACGGTAATTCCAGCTGGCCCAGGCGAGCTTGCGGTCGGGCAGCAAGCGCGTGTCGGTGTGCAGCACCACATCGTTGTCGGCGTAGGGCAATGCGCCGAGAATTTCCTGTTCCGCCTGGCTCGGGTCGGCCAGTAACGCCAGTGCCTGGTCGCTGTGGCAGGCGAACACCACACGATCAAATGCCTCGCTGCCGGCGGCGCTGTGGATCACTACGCCGTCGGCTGTGCGCTCAACGTTATGCACAGGGCAGTTGAGACGCACCTGCTCGCGAAAGCTGCGCGTCAGCGGTTCGATGTAGCGGCTCGACCCACCTTCGATCACGCACCATTGCGGCCGGTTATTGACCGAGAGCAAACCGTGGTTTTTGAAGAAACGCACAAAGAATTGCAACGGAAAACCGAGCATGTCGGCCAGGGACATCGACCAGATCGCCGCGCCCATCGGCACGATGTAATGCCGGATAAACCGTGGGCCGTAGCCGCCAGCTTCGAGGTAATCACCCAGGGTCATCTCAGCGCTGATGCGCTGTTCTTGCAGGTCCAGCGGCGCCTGGCGGTTGAAGCGCAAAATATCGCGCAACATGCCCCAGAACCCCGGCGAGAGAATATTGCGGCGCTGGGCAAACAGGCTGTTGAGGTTGTTGCCGTTGTATTCGAAGCCTGCGCTTTGGTCGCACACCGAAAAGCTCATCTCGGTGGGTTTGAAGGTGACGCCAATCTGCCCCAGCAGCTTAATGAAGTTGGGGTAGGTCCAGTTGTTGAATACGATAAAACCGGTGTCCACCGCATAGCCTTTACCCTCGACCGTCACGTTGACCGTGTGGGTATGCCCGCCGATGCGCTCGCCCGCTTCGAACACGGTGATGTCATGGCGGCGGCTGAGCAAGTAGGCGCTCGTCAGCCCGGCGATGCCGCTGCCGATAATGGCGATCTTCACAGGTCATCCTTGTGCGGCGGCGGGCTGCGCAGCATGCGCTTGCCGATGATCAGTTGCGCGCGGTTGGGCAGCTTCGACAGCGGCCACAGGGTGGCGATAAACATAGCGGGGAAGGCAATTTCGAGCGGGCGCTTGTCCAGCTTGGCGAAGATATGCCGCGCGGCCTTGTCAGCGGACCAGCTCAAGGGCATGGGGAAGTCATTGCGTTCGGTCAACGGCGTGTCGACAAAGCCCGGGCTGATCACCGTGACGTCGATGTTCTCGGGTGACAGGCTGATGCGCAGGGATTCGAACAGGTAGCGCAGCCCGGCTTTGGATGCACCATAGGCTTCGGCACGCGGCATCGGCAGGTAGGTTACAGCACTGGCCACGCCGACCAGGTGCGGCGTGTGCCCTTTGCGCAGCAGCGGCAACGCGGCTTCGATGCAATAGCTGCTCGCCAGTAAGTTGGTGCGTACTACGTGCTCGACAATCGAGGCGTCAAACTGGCGCGCGTCCACGTATTCACAGGTGCCGGCGTTGAGGATCACCGTGTCGAGTGAGCCCCAGACCACGCCGATATGCTCGCCGATCTCGCGCACGGTCTGGCTGTTGGTCAGGTCACCGGGCACCACCAGCACTTGCCCTGGATAACGATGCGCGAGAGCCTCAAGCGGCCCCTTGGTGCGCGAGCTGAGCGCAACGTGAGCGCCGCTGTTGAGCAATTCAACAGCCAGCGCGGCGCCGATACCACTGCTGGCGCCGGTCAACCAATAACGGCGGGGAGGTGTAAGGCTCATCCCATTCTCCTTTTCAGCCAACTGACAACGCGCCCCAGTATTGGCAGGTGTTCATAGAGCAGGGCGCCGGCATCGAAATAATCGCGATGGCGGTACACCTTGTCGCGCCACATCAGGTGCGAACAGCCTTCCACGCGGATCACCTTGCCGCTGTTGAGCCGTGGGTGGCAGAAACTCATTTTCCAACGCAGGTACCCTTCGCCTTCAGCCACTTGGTCGAAGCCGTGGAAGTCGAAGCGTAGCTGACTGACGTTGACGTAAAGCTCGGCGAAGTAGCGGTGCAACGCGGGCAGCCCATGCACTTGATGCAGTGGGTCGGCGAAGGTGATGTCTTTGCTGTACAGGCTGTCGAGCCGGTGCAGGTTGTGCTTGTCCAGCGTGGCAAAGGCCTGGGCGAATCGTTGCAGAAAGTCACTCATGCTCGGCGACCTCCTGACGTGAAGGCAGGCTGCGGAACGCGGCCAGGGCGCGCTCGCGGGATTTTTTCAGGTCGACAATCGCGCGGGGGTAGTCAGCCACACCAAACAGGCCGCCGACTGCCTCGGGGTTGTGCACTTCCTTTTTATTCAGTGCGGCCAACTCCGGTAGCCAGTGCTTGATGAACACGCCCTCGCTGTCGAATTTCTCCGACTGGCTCAACGGGCTGAAAATCCGAAAGTACGGCGCCGAGTCGGTGCCGGTGGAAGAGCTCCACTGCCAGCCCCCGTTGTTGGCCGCCAGGTCGCCGTCGATCAAGTGGCGCATAAAGAAACGCTCGCCTTCACGCCAGTCGATCAGCAAGTTCTTGGTCAGGAACATCGCCACCACCATGCGCAGGCGGTTGTGCATCCAACCGGTTTCGAGCAACTGGCGCATGGCCGCGTCGATGATCGGCAGGCCGGTGCGTGCTTCTTGCCACGCAGCGAGGTCCTTCGGCGCTTCGCGCCAGGCCACTGCTTCGGTCTCGGGGCGAAAGGCCCGGTGGCGGGAAACCCGTGGGTAGCCCACCAGAATGTGTTTGTAGAACTCGCGCCACAGCAGCTCATTGATCCAGGTGATGGTGCCGATATCGCCGCTTTCGAACTCGCCCTGGTTGGTTTGCAAGGCGGCATGCAGGCATTGGCGCGGCGAAACCACACCGGCGGCGAGGTAGGCCGAGAGCTGGCTGGTGCCAGGTTTGGCCGGAAAGTCGCGCTCATCCTTGTAGTAGCTGATTTGTTGTTCGGCAAAGGCATCGAGGCGGCGGCGGGCTTCGTCTTCACCGGCGGGCCAGAGCGCGCGCAAGGTCTCGCTGGGTGGTTCGAACCCTTCGACGTTGGCTGGGATGGGGTCGCTTTGCAGGTCCAGTTTTGCTTGAGCTTCTGGTGTGGCCACCAATCGCGGCAAGGCACTGTGCAGGCGTGTGTAGCAGACCTTGCGGAACTGGCTGAAGACCTGGAAGTAGGTGCCGGTCTTGGTCAGCACGCTGCCGGGTTGGAAAAACAGTTGGTCCAGGTAACTGTGGAATGTCACGCCGTCGGCTTGCAGGGCTTGGGCCACGGCGACATCGCGGCGGCGTTCGTGGATGCCGTATTCCTCGTTGACGTGCACCGACTCAACCGAGAGTTCCCGGCACAGCGTGCTCAGCACGCCAGGCGCCTGGTCCCAGGTCGCGGCGGTGCGGATCAGCAGGGGAATGTTCAGTTGGCCCAGCGCCTGGCTCAGGTGCTGCAGGTTGCGCAGCCAGAAATCGACTTTGCACGGTGCGTCATCGTGGGCCAGCCACTGTTCAGGACTGATCAGGTACACGGCCGCAACTGGGCCCCGCTGGCATGCGGCGGCCAGGGCGGTGTTGTCGTGTAGGCGCAGGTCGGTGCGCAGCCAGATCAAATGCATTTAAACAAGTCCACGCTGGATCAGTAACTGGTGCGCCGACAATGGGTCTTCGGCCACGAATAATTCAGGGGTGTCACGGATTAATACGGCCAGCTCGGCCTGGTGGATGCATACCGTTGGTCCGGCAATCAAGGTTGGGCAACGGACGCCGCCTAAAAGTTTGGCGAGTGCTGACAAATGCAGGGCCTTACTCGAATACAGCAACACGGCGCGCGGTTGCAGGTGTTCCACCGCCAGGGCCAGTTCACCGGCCGGCAGTGGCCAGTCGAAGACTTCCACTGGGCAGTCGGCGCTGCTGGCGAGCCAGGCGCTGAGCCACAAATGCGGCTCCAGAGGCAGGTCGGAATGGTTGACCAACAGCAGCGGGG
Organism: Pseudomonas antarctica; assembly: GCF_900624995.1. GTDB lineage: Bacteria > Pseudomonadota > Gammaproteobacteria > Pseudomonadales > Pseudomonadaceae > Aquipseudomonas > Aquipseudomonas antarctica. The sequence continues at coordinate 169,327 of NZ_UYXQ01000006.1, read as the reverse complement.
CGCCTTGCAGCTGGCGATTGTTGTGGTAGATGCGCGCGCCGAATTTGCTGCGCAGCCAGGACAGGAAAAACACGCGTTCCATCTGCGCGCCGAACTGGCCCTGCCACCGCTGTTCAAGTTCCTTGAGCAGCGGCAGCATCAGTTGTTCGCACAGTGTGCGTGGCGGGTACAGTGCCATGGCCTGGTTAAACGCGTCGTCGACCCGGCGTTCGGCCAACTCGCTGATCGCACTCACCAGGGTCTGGCGCAGGGTGTTCCATTCATTTTCGACGATGTCGGGGCTGGCTTGGGCGGAATCGATCAGGCTTTTCACTTGGCTGACCGGTACGCCACGATTCAGCCAAGTGAGGATGGTGTGGATACGCTGCACGTGTTCGGCGCTGAACAGCCGATGGCCCTTGGGCGTGCGCTGAGGCACGATCAGGCCGTAACGGCGTTCCCAGGCGCGCAGGGTCACCGCGTTGACGCCGGTCTGGCGCGCCACTTCGCGAATGGGTAGCCAACCGTCTTGGAGGGCTTTGGCGATGTCTTCGCCAGGTTCGTCTTGCAGGGCAGCTCTCATGGTCTAGATCGCATTACGCAGGCTGAGGTTTTCCGGGTGCGGCTGCAGGTAGGCCTGTTGCGCGATGTAGCGGTCCGGGTGTTGGCGAAAGTGATGTTTGAGCAGGGTCAGCGGCACCACCAACGGCACGATGCCGGTGCGGTATTGGCCGATGACGGTTTGCATTTCCTGCTTGTCGTCGGCGCTGATTGCCTGCTTGAGGTAGCCGCTGATGTGTTGCAGCACATTGGAGTGAGTGCCGCGTGTGGCGCACTTTTTCAGGCCGGTCATCAGCTCGCTGAAATAGCCAGCGGCTAACGCGTCGAGATCAATGTCCTTACCCATGCTGCCCAGCAGGTGGCCGAGGCGCTTGTAGTGCACCGGGCTGTGGGCCATCAGCAAGTATTTGTAGCGTGAGTGAAAGGCCAGCAGGCGGTGGCGGGTGAGGCCTTCGGCAAGCAGTTGTTGCCAGCTGGCGTAGACGAACACTCGGGTCAGGAAATTTTCCCGCAGTACCGGGTCATTCAGGCGGCCGTCTTCTTCCACCGGCAGGTTGGGGTGACGCGCGCAAAAGGCTTGGGCGTAGATGCCGCGCCCGCCGCCGTCAACGGGCGTGCCGTTGTCGCGATAGACCTTGACCCGTTCGAGACCGCAGGACGGTGATTTCTGCATGAAGATATAGCCGCACAGGTCCGTGTGTTCCCGGGCCATCTGCTGACCGTAGTCATCCAGCGGCCGGGTGACATTCAGCTCACGGTTCACAGTGCCGACGGCTTGCGGCTGAGCAGGGTCGCCCACCAGGCGGATCGGCTCGCGGGGAATGCCCAGGCCGATTGCGACTTCAGGGCAAAGCGGTACGAAGTCGAAGTAGTCGGCGAGGGTTTGGCTGCACAGCAGGGATTGTTTGTGTCCGCCGTTAAAGCGTACGTTTTCGCCGAGCAGGCAGGCGCTGATGGCGATCTTCGGTTTGACGGTGCTGGACATAGCCGAACCTCTGCAAGATTCCTATACAAGCTAGAAAGCTTGTATAACTAAATCTCATCATAGGTTTGATCCTGTACAAGTCAAACATTTTGTACAAGTATTTGCGGCAAGGCTATTTCCAGCCGATTCGCCAAGCTTCAGCATTTTGCAGGGCTTGCCAGGTGAGGCGTTCAGTGCGGCGGGTCATCACGGCTTGCAGCTCGATTTCCAGCACGGTGCCTTCCTCGTCACGAAACAGCTCTGTGACCAAGAAGTGCTTCTCCTTGTTACGAGGGTGGGCTGCTGTCCACTTCGACAACAGCAGTTTGGCCGGATTGATGCGGTTCATTGCAGGTGCTCGATCAGGCGGCGCGCGGCTTCCTGGCCGCTGAGCCAGGCACCTTCGACCCGGCCGGACAAGCACCAGTCGCCGCACACGTACAGCCCCAGGTCGGCGTCGGCCAGTACGCCGAATTCATGCGCGCTGGACGGTCGCGCGTAGAGCCAGCGATGCGCCAGGCTGAAGGACGGTGCGGGCATGGCGCTGTGCAGCAATTCGGCGAAAGCACCGTGCAGGTGTTCGATCACGGCTTCCTTGGGCAGGTCCAAGTGCGCTTTGCTCCACGCGCTGGTGGCGTGCAGTACCCACGTGTCGAGGGTGGTGTCGCGCCCGGGTTTACTGCGGTTGCGCGCCAGCCAGTCGAGCGGGCTGTCTTGCACGAAGCAGCCTTCCATTGGTGTATCCAAGGGTTGGTCGAACGCCAGGGCGATGGCCCAGGTCGGGTCCATCTTCACGCCGGCGGCAGCACTTGCCAGTTTGGGTGCGGCGGCCAGTAGGGCAGTGGCCTGGGCCGCCGGCGTGGCGATGACCACGTGGCTGAACGGGCCGTGGTTGCCGCCGTCGGCGTCGAGCAGGTTCCAGTGCTGTTTGCCTTGGAACACTTCGGTGATGCGGCAACCGAATTCCACCGGCAAATCGTCAAGCAAGGCACGGGTGATCGCACTCATGCGCGGCGTGCCGACCCAGCGGATCTGCTCATCGGGAGAGGGCGTGAGTTGACCGGACTTGAAGTTGTACAGCTGCGGCTTCCACTGCTCGGCCCAGCCGTTGCTTTGCCAGCGTTGCACTTCGTTGACGAAGCGCCGGTCGCGGGCGGTGAAGTACTGCGCGCCCATGTCCAGCGCGCCGGCATCGCTGCGTTTGCTGGACATGCGGCCACCACTGCCGCGGCTTTTATCGAAGAGTTTTACAGCGTGCCCCGCGTCTTGCAACGCTCGGGCAGCGCAGAGACCGGCGATGCCGGTGCCAATGATCGCGATGGGAACAGTCATGGGAGGCCTCGTTTTACCGTTGGGTACAGACTACGCCGACACCAATAGCTGTACAATATTGTTTTTTGGTATAAGTTTTGGCGTACCTGTTCTTACGACGTGGCCTATGGTTAAAGCTTGGGCTTAAACGAAAAGCCGCGCCGAATTAAAAATGATCTCTGCTTATAAAATAGACCAGTGATCGGCGGCGAACGTTACATGAGGAGTGTCCCATGCACATTTTGCTGACCGGCGGTACAGGCTTAATCGGTCGTCAGCTCTGCCAACGTTGGCTTGCCCAAGGGCATCGCCTGACCGTGTGGAGCCGCGAACCGGACACCGTCGCCAAATGGTGCGGCCCGCAGGTGTTGGGTGTCGGCCGCTTACAGGACGTGATCGGCAACGTGGATGCGGTGGTCAACCTGGCCGGCGCACCCATCGCCGATCGCCCGTGGACCAAAAAGCGCAAGGCGTTACTGTGGAGCAGCCGCATCAGCCTCACTGAAACGCTGCTGGCGTGGATGGACGGGTTGACGCAAAAACCGGCGGTACTGATTTCCGGTTCGGCGGTGGGTTGGTACGGCGACGGCGGCGAGCGCGAATTGACCGAGGCCAGCGGCCCGGTGCAGGACGACTTTCCCAGCCAGTTGTGTATTGCCTGGGAAGAAACCGCCCTGCGCGCCGAAGCCATGGGCATCCGCGTGGTGCTGGTGCGCACCGGCCTGGTGTTGGCGGCCAAGGGCGGCTTTTTGTCGCGGCTGCTGCTGCCGTTCAAACTGGCGCTGGGCGGGCCTATCGGTCATGGTCGGCAGTGGATGCCATGGGTACATATCAAGGATCAAATCGCCCTGATTGATTTTCTTCTGCACAAGGACGACGCCAGCGGTCCTTATAATGCCTGCGCGCCACACCCGGTGCGTAACCGCGAGTTCGCCAAGACGCTGGGCCAGGTGCTGCACCGTCCGGCGTTTATGCCGATGCCGGCGTTTGCATTAAAGGTCGGGCTGGGCGAATTGTCCGGGTTGTTGCTGGGCGGTCAGAAGGCCCTTCCCGAACGGCTACTGGATGCCGGTTTCACCTTTCAGTTCACTGAGTTGCACGCGGCCCTGGAAGACTTGTCCAGCCGCCTCTAGCCATAGGATGTTGCATGACGGATCACGCGTTGTTACTGGTCAACCTGGGTTCACCGGCGTCCACTTCGGTGGCCGATGTGCGCAGCTACCTCAATCAGTTCCTGATGGACCCTTACGTGATCGACCTGCCCTGGCCGGTGCGGCGTTTGCTGGTGTCGCTGATTCTGATCAAGCGCCCTGAGCAGTCGGCGCATGCCTACGCCTCGATCTGGTGGGATGAGGGTTCACCGCTGGTGGTGCTAAGCCGTCGCTTACAACAGCAAATGACTGCGCAGTGGACACACGGCCCGGTGGAGCTGGCAATGCGTTATGGCGAGCCGTCTCTAGAAACGACGTTGACGCGCCTGGCTGCCCAAGGTATCGAGAAAGTCACTTTGGCGCCGTTGTACCCGCAGTTTGCCGACAGCACCGTAACCACAGTGATCGAAGAAGCCAAACGTGTGGTGCGCGACAAAAAGCTCAAGGTGCAATTCTCCATCTTGCAGCCGTTCTACGACCAGCCGGAGTACCTCGACGCGCTGGTTGCGAGTGCCCGGCCTTATGTGGAACAGGATTACGATCACTTACTACTGAGCTTTCACGGCCTGCCCGAACGCCATTTGAAAAAACTCGACCCCACCGGCGGGCATTGTTTCAAGGATGCCGACTGCTGCCAGAACGCCTCGCCTGAGGTGCTTGCCACCTGTTACCGCGCACAATGCTTCAGCGTCGCACGGGATTTTGCCGCACGCATGGGGCTGCCGGACGGCAAATGGTCGGTGGCCTTCCAGTCGCGCCTGGGTCGAGCGAAGTGGATCGAGCCCTACACCGAAGCTCGCCTTGAGGCGTTGGCCCAGCAGGGCGTGAAAAAGCTGTTGGTGATGTGCCCGGCGTTTGTGGCGGACTGCATTGAGACGCTGGAAGAGATTGGTGACCGCGGGTTGGAGCAGTTCCGCGAAGCGGGTGGCGAGGAGTTGGTGTTGGTGCCGTGCTTGAATGCTGACCCGCAGTGGGCGGCGGCGCTGAACACCTTGTGCGAAAGGGCGCCGTTGGCACTTTAACCAAGCCGAGTGAGGACTAAATGTGGGAGCTGGCTTGCTCGCGAATGCAGTGTGTCAGCCACCTAATGTATTGGCTGATCCACCGCCTTCGCGAGCAAGCCTGTTCCCACACTGACTGTGCCCACTCTAGATTTTGGTGTTATTCGTGGTGCGGTTCACCGAGGAACGTCAGCGAAGTGAACAACCCGCGCGTTGCCACATCAGCATCTTTTAGCGGCAGCTCCACCTGCGCCGTAATCACATTCAACCCTTCATTACGCACCAGCACCTCGGCCCGGCCATCCTTGTCGGTCTCGGTGCTCAAGGTGTTCGGCGCATTGCGATAATCGCCCACCAACTTGATCCCCGCCGCCGGCTTGCCATCCAGCAGCACCCGCACCGGCAGTGACCTGCCCGGTCCTACGGTCAGCGGATCAACTTCCGGCAGGATCAGCAGCTTGATCTGATCCAGCTTCGGCAACTTCGCCCCCGGCTGGTAAATCGCCAGACTGTATTTGAAGGTCTGGGTCGACTCAATCGCGCCAGGCACTTGGCTACGGCCCTGGTTGATCCACTTCTTGTCCGGCGTCTGCGACCACATCCCGTTATCCAACGCCACGGCTAAAACGGCGGGCGATTTGAGCGGCTTGAGGCGTGCGTGGTCGGCGAGGCGCTCCACGGTGACCGGGATCATCTTGCCGCTGGCGTCATACGCCCAGGCACCGCTGATTTTCTGTGCCTTGAAGGCATTGTCTTCGGCGCCGTGGCCGTAGATCACTTCGATATTGCCGCGCCGTTGTTCGGTCCACAGGCCGTGGGCCGAGACGTGGCTGGCAAACAGCAGGCCGATCACGGCCAAGGATTTGAAAGCTTGCATGGGGGCGTCCTTTTACAGGTTGAGGGTCAGGCTGACAGTGAAGTTGCGCGGCTCGCCGGGCGTGACCCAGTAATTGCTGTAGGAGCGCTCGTAGTACTTTTCGTCGAATAGGTTGTTGAGGTTCAGGCCCACGGTGACGCTGTCGCTGGCCTTGTAATGCGCCAGCAGGTCGACGGTGTGGTAGGCGGGCAGTTCGAACGGGCTGCCGGCTTCGCCGGAGCGATCACCGACGTAGGTGAACGCCGCGCCGAGGTCCGAGCCGCGCAGCGCGCCATCCTGGAATTCATACACGCCTAGCAGGCTGGCGCTGCGCTTGGCCACGCCGAGAATCCGGCTGCCGGTGGGGATGGCTTTGTCGCCCTTGGTCACTTCGGCGTCGATGTAGGCGAAGGCGCCGATGATCCTTACCGCGTCAGTCACTTGCCCGCTCAATTGCAGGTCAAAGCCCTGGCTGCGTGCCTTGCCTATGGCGCGGCTGTTGTTGATGGTGGCCGGGTCCAGGGCCAGGACATTTTCTTTTTCGATATGGAAGGCGGCGAGGGTGGTGCTCAGGCGGTCGTCGAACAGCTCGCTCTTGATCCCCACTTCATAGCCCACGCCTTCTTCCGGCTTGAAGGATTTTGCGCCCGCGTCCAAGCCATTGTTCGGCTTGAACGAGGTTGAGGCATTGGCGAACACCCCGACTTGCGGTGTTAGCTGATAGAGCAGACCGGCGCGTTGTGTCAGGGCATTGTGGGTTTGCCGGCTCTTGGCGTGGTTGCGGGTGAAGTCGTCGGTGCTTTGCTCGACGTGCTCCAAGCGCGCACCCAGCATGCCGCGCAGGCGGTCGGTGAAGACGATTTGGTCTTGCAGGTTCAGCGCCTGGCTTTTCGTCTGTTCGAAGACGTCGGTGCCGGTGCGCGCGCCGTTGGGTTTGGTCTGGCCGTAGATCGGTTTATAGATATCGATGGGGTAGAGGCTGCCGGCAATCGCCGACACGCGTTCCTTCTTGCGGTAGTCCTCGTATTCGCTGCCGATTAACAGTTCGTGCTGCCAGCTGCCAATGTCGAACAGGCCGCGCAGTTCCAGTTGGGTGATGCTGTCGTGCCAACCGGTGGAGCGTTCGCGCAGACGGCGGTTGACGGTATGGCCGTCGGCATTCAGCGCACGACTTTCCGAGGCGTCACCCCACAGGCTGCCTTGTTTGTAGTGGCTGGCCAGGCGCAGTTTCCAGGCGTCATTAAGGTGATGCTCCAACGCGGCCTGGATGCGGTTGTTGTGGTTGCGGATATTGCCGTCGTTGGGCTCGCCGAGGAAGGTGGAGCGGGACATGCCTTGGTTGGCGACGATGCCACGGTCGAAGGTGGAGCTGTGGCGCACGAACTCGCTTTCTACGAGAAGGCTGGTGTCCGGGTCCAACTGCCAGCTGAACGACGGCGCGACGAATACACGCTTGGCGTCGACGTGATCACGGAAGCTGTGGTTGTCTTCCACCGCCAGGTTCACGCGCGACAGTACGCGGCCTTCGCTGTCCAGCGGGGTGTTCACATCCAGCGCGGTGCGATAGCGGTCCCAACTGCCGGCACTGGTTTGCACGGTGGTGAAGGCTTGCGGCTGGGGTTTCTTGGTGACGATATTCACTGTGCCGCCGGGGTCGCCACGCCCGTACAGGCTGGCAGCGGGGCCTTTGAGCACTTCAATGCGCTCGATGTTGGCCGCGTCCGGCGTGCTCGGGTAGCCACGGTTGGCGCTGAAACCGTCTTGGTAGAACTCCGATGTGGTGAAGCCGCGCACGCTGTATTCGTAAAGCGTCAGGCCGCCGAAGTTGTTCTGCTTGGACACGCCGCCGGCAAATTCCAGGGCGCGTTCCACGCTGGTGCTGCCGAGGTCTTTGAGCACCGTGGCAGGAATCACGCTGACCGATTGTGGGATGTCGCGTAGATCGGTGTCAGTTTTGGTCGCGCTGGCGGAACGTGTGGCGCGGTAGCCTTTGACGGGGCCGGTGGCGGATTCATAGGCGTCGGAGGTGACGCTGATGGTACCCAGTTCGACAGTGTTGTCGTCGGCGTAGGCGGGGTCCAGCAGCAAACCCAAGGCCAGGCCAGCCACGGGGGCGAATCTTCGAGACGGCATGATAGAGCGTTCCAATAGCGATATTGAAACAATATAACATGACTGATGAGAATCGATTTCTTTTGAAATATTAGGTAACAGGAGCCCGCGAACGGGCTCCCGCAGCCGTTATCCCTCTTCTTTGACCGGGGCGGGCGGTGGGCGCAGGCCGATCTCTGCCGACAGCTTGATCTCTTTGCCGTTGCGCATTACCAGGATCGTCACCTTGTCGGTCGGCTTGATCCGCGCCACCTGGTTCATCGACTTGCGGCCATCACCGGCCGGTTCACCGTCGATGCTCAGGATCACATCGCCCAATTGCAGGCCGGCTTTCTGCGCCGGGCCGTCGCGGAAGATCCCCGCGACCACGATGCCTGGGCGCCCGGTCAAGCCGAACGACTCGGCCAACTCCTTGGTCAGCGGCTGTACTTCAATGCCCAGCCAGCCGCGAATCACCTGGCCGTGCTCAATGATCGACTTCATCACTTCCATCGCCAGCTTCACCGGGATCGCAAAACCGATGCCCTGGGAGCCGCCGGACTTGGAGAAAATCGCCGTGTTGATGCCGGTCAGGTTGCCATTTGCGTCCACCAGCGCGCCGCCGGAGTTGCCCGGGTTGATCGCCGCATCGGTCTGGATAAAGTCTTCGTAGCTGTTGAGCCCCAACTGGTTACGGCCGGTGGCGCTGATGATGCCCATGGTTACTGTCTGGCCGACGCCGAACGGGTTGCCGATGGCCAGCGCGACGTCACCGACGCGCAGCCCTTCGGAGCGGCCAATGGTGATCGAGGGCAGGTTCTTGAGGTCGATCTTCAGTACCGCGAGGTCGGTTTCCGGGTCGCTGCCGACCACACGGGCCAGGGTTTCACGGCCGTCACGCAGGGCCACCACAATCTGGTCGGCGCCGGTGGTCACGTGGTTGTTGGTAAGGATGTAGCCTTCCGGGCTCATGATCACTCCGGAACCGAGGCTGGATTCCATGCGGCGCTGCTTGGGCCCGTTGTCGCCGAAATAGCGGCGAAATTGTGGGTCTTCAAACAACGGATGCGCCGGTTTGTTGATGACCTTGGTGGTGTACAGGTTGACCACGGCGGGCGCGGCGATGACCACGGCGTCGGCATAGGTCACCGGGCCTTGCACCACCGAATTGCTTTGCGGGGCCTGTTGCAGGTTCACATCAAGGCTGGGTAAGCCCACCCATTGGGGATAACGCTGAATAATCAGCATCGCGATCAGCACGCCAGCCAACAATGGCCATCCAAAAAAACGCAGTGCCTTGAGCATCAAGTAAGTCCTGACAGGTTGCAGGGGGCGCGAGAGCGCCCATAATGTCGCGCATTATACGAGGCTGCGACGCCTGCGAACGGGATATTTAGGAGTCTTTTATGGCCGTCCCCCTTACCACCCTCGTCGAGGAAGCGGACCGCTACCTCGGCAGTGCAAAAATTGCCGATTATTGCCCCAATGGCCTGCAGGTCGAGGGTCGCCCGCAGGTGATGCGCATCGTCAGCGGCGTGACTGCAAGCCAGGCCCTGCTGGACGCCGCCGTCGAGGCCCAGGCCGACCTGGTGCTGGTGCATCACGGTTATTTCTGGAAGGGCGAAAACCCCTGTATCACCGGCATGAAGCAGCGCCGCCTGAAAACCCTGCTCAAGCACGACATCAGCCTGCTCGCCTACCACCTGCCGCTGGACCTGCACCCGGACGTGGGCAATAACGTGCAACTCGCCCGCCAGTTGGACATCACCGTCGAAGGCCCGCTGGACCCGAGCAACCCGAAAATCGTTGGCCTGGTCGGTTCCCTCGCCGAGCCGTTGTCGCCCCGTGACTTCGCCCGTCGTGTGCAGGAGGTCATGGGCCGTGAGCCGTTGTTGATCGAAGGCAGCGAGATGATCCGCCGCGTCGGCTGGTGCACCGGTGGTGGCCAAGGCTACATCGACCAGGCGATTGCCGCCGGTGTCGACCTGTACCTGAGCGGTGAAGCCTGCGAGCAAACCTTCCACAGCGCGCGGGAAAACAACATCAGCTTTATTGCTGCCGGGCATCACGCCACTGAGCGCTACGGCGTCCAAGCGCTGGGCGATTACCTGGCTCGGCGGTTTGCCCTGGAGCATTTGTTCATCGATTGCCCGAACCCGATCTAACCTCGGCGAGGGACAACATGTGGGAGCTGGCCTGCCTGCGATGGCATCAACTGTGTGTCACTGATACACCGAGGTGCCTGCATCGCACGCAAGCCAGCTCCCACACAAACCCGCTCCCACATTCGACCGAGTTGGGCCAAACCTCGCGGCATATTCATATGCCGTTTCGATCTAGATGGCTCCCTGAATAGAAGCAGGTGCTGTGCTAGCATGCCCCGCTCGAACACGGCCCGCTGGCCGTCCATAAGATCGTTTTTCCGTGAGTAGCCATGGTCGACAAACTGACGCATCTGAAACAGCTGGAGGCGGAAAGCATCCACATCATCCGCGAGGTCGCCGCCGAGTTCGACAACCCGGTGATGCTCTACTCGATCGGTAAAGACTCCGCCGTGATGCTGCACCTGGCGCGCAAGGCTTTCTTCCCGGGCAAGCTGCCGTTCCCGGTGATGCACGTCGACACCCGCTGGAAATTCCAGGAGATGTACACGTTCCGCGACAAAATGGTCGAAGAACTTGGCCTGGACCTGATCACCCACGTTAACCCGGATGGCGTGGCGCAGGGCATCAACCCGTTCACCCACGGCAGCGCCAAGCACACCGACATCATGAAGACCGAAGGCCTCAAGCAGGCCTTGGACAAGCATGGTTTCGACGCAGCATTCGGCGGTGCCCGTCGTGATGAAGAGAAATCCCGCGCCAAAGAGCGCGTGTACTCGTTCCGCGACAGCAAACACCGTTGGGACCCTAAGAACCAGCGCCCGGAGCTGTGGAACGTCTACAACGGCAACGTTAACAAGGGTGAGTCGATCCGTGTGTTCCCGCTGTCCAACTGGACCGAGCTGGACATCTGGCAGTACATCTACCTGGAAGGCATCCCGATTGTGCCGCTGTACTTCGCCGCCGAGCGCGACGTGATCGAGAAGAACGGCACGTTGATCATGATCGACGACGACCGCATCCTCGAGCACTTGTCCGATGAAGACAAAGCCCGAATCGTCAAAAAGAAAGTACGTTTCCGTACCCTTGGCTGCTACCCGTTGACGGGCGCGGTGGAGTCCGAAGCCGAAACGCTGACGGACATCATTCAGGAAATGCTCCTGACGCGAACTTCCGAGCGCCAGGGCCGTGTCATCGACCACGATGGTGCAGGCTCGATGGAAGATAAAAAACGTCAAGGCTATTTCTAAGGGGCTGTCATGTCGCACGTATCTGATTTGATCAGCGAGGACATCCTCGCCTACCTGGGCCAGCACGAGCGCAAGGAAATGTTGCGCTTCCTGACCTGCGGCAACGTCGACGACGGCAAGAGCACCCTGATCGGGCGCCTGCTGCACGACTCCAAGATGATCTACGAAGATCACCTGGAAGCCATCACCCGCGATTCGAAGAAGTCCGGCACCACCGGTGACGACATCGACTTGGCCTTACTGGTCGACGGCCTGCAGGCTGAGCGCGAGCAGGGCATCACCATTGATGTTGCCTACCGCTACTTCTCCACCGCCAAGCGCAAATTCATCATCGCCGACACCCCCGGCCATGAGCAGTACACCCGCAACATGGCCACCGGTGCTTCCACCTGTGACCTGGCGATCATCCTGATCGACGCCCGCTACGGCGTGCAGACCCAGACGCGTCGTCACAGCTTTATCGCCTCGTTGCTGGGTATCAAGCACATCGTGGTGGCCGTCAACAAGATGGACATCAATGGCTTTGACCAAAGTATCTTCGAGCAGATCAAGGCTGATTATCTGAAGTTCGCCGACGGCATCGCCTTCAAACCGAGCACCATGGCGTTCGTACCGATGTCGGCGCTCAAGGGCGACAACGTGGTGAACAAGAGCGAACGTTCGCCCTGGTACACCGGCCAGTCGCTGATGGAGATTCTCGAAACCGTCGAGATCGCCAACGACCGCAACTACACCGACCTGCGTTTCCCGGTGCAGTACGTCAACCGTCCGAACCTGAACTTCCGTGGTTTCGCCGGCACCTTGGCCAGCGGCATCGTGCACAAGGGCGATGAAGTGGTAGTGCTGCCGTCAGGCAAGAGCAGCCGCGTCAAATCCATCGTCACCTTCGAAGGTGAGCTGGAGCACGCGGGCCCAGGCCAGGCCGTGACCTTGACCATGGAAGACGAGATCGACATCTCCCGTGGCGACCTGTTGGTGCATGCCGACAACGTACCGCAAGTGACCGACGCCTTCGACGCCATGCTGGTGTGGATGGCCGAAGAGCCGATGCTGCCGGGCAAGAAATACGACATCAAGCGCGCCACCAGCTACGTGCCGGGTTCCATCACCAGCATCGTGCATCGCGTGGACGTGAACACCTTGGCTGAAGGCCCGGCGAGTTCGCTGCAATTGAACGAGATTGGCCGGGTGAAGGTCAGCCTTGACGCCGCCATCGCGTTGGACGGTTACGACAGCAACCGCACCACCGGTGCGTTTATCGTCATCGACCGTTTGACCAACGGCACCGTGGCTGCGGGCATGATCATCGCGCCGCCGGTCAACCACGGCTCGGCCACGCATCACGGCAAGTTGGCCCATGTGGCCACCGAAGAACGTGCCCAGCGCTTCGGTCAGCAGCCGGCTACCGTGTTGTTCAGCGGCCTGTCGGGCGCGGGCAAAAGCACCTTGGCCTACGCGGTTGAGCGCAAGCTGTTCGACATGGGGCGTGCGGTGTTCGTACTGGACGGCCAGAACCTGCGCCACGACCTGAACAAAGGGTTGCCGCAGGACCGTGCCGGGCGTACCGAGAACTGGCGTCGAGCCGCTCACGTGGCGCGCCAGTTCAACGAAGCCGGCCTGCTGACCCTCGCTGCATTCGTGGCCCCGGATGCCGAAGGCCGCGAACAGGCCAAGGCGCTGATCGGTGCCGACCGCTTGCTCACGGTCTATGTGCAAGCGTCGCCGCTGGTGTGTGCCGAGCGTGATCCGCAAGGCCTGTACGCAGCTGGCGGGGATAACATCCCAGGTGAGTCCTTCCCGTATGACGTGCCGTTGAATGCCGATCTTGTGATCGACACCCACGCCTTGTCGCTGGAAGACAGCGTCAAGCAAGTGCTGGAACTGTTGCGTCAGCGCGGCGCGATCTAAACCTCGCCGCCACAAAAAAGCCCGCCACCGAGCACTCGGTGGCGGGCTTTTCTGTGGGATCTTGAAAGTTATCCGGGCAAGTGTGGGAGCGGGCTTGCTCGCGAAAGCGGTTTATCAGCCACACATGTATTGGCTGACACTCCGCTTTCGCGAGCAAGCCCGCTCCCACATTTTGATCACCTGTTATTTGGATAATCTGTGTGAAGCTTGCCTAGAAGCGCATCCTTGTCTTCCCACAGCTGGTTGATCCAGCCCTGAAACGCCAAACGATACTCCCCATCCTGCTCATAGTTCTTGCCGATAAACCCGGCTGGAATCTGCACCTCTTCGAAGTGCACCACCACGTCCTTCACATTCCCACACAACAAATCCCAATAACCTGGGCGTCCGGCTGGGTAGTGGATGGTCACGTTCACCAATGACTTGAGTTGCTCGCCCATGGCATCCAGCACAAACGCAATCCCGCCCGCCTTGGGCTTGAGCAGGTAGCGGAACGGCGATTTCTGCTGGGCATGTTTGCCCGGTGTAAAACGCGTGCCTTCGGCAAAGTTGAAAATGCCCACGGGGTTGTCACGAAACTTTGCACAGGTCTTGCGGGTGGTTTCCAGGTCTTTGCCTTTCTTCTCCGGGTGCTTCTCCAGGTAGGCCTTGGTGTAGCGCTTCATGAACGGGAAACCCAGCGCCCACCACGCCAGGCCAATTACCGGCACCCAGATCAGCTCTTGCTTGAGGAAGAACTTCAGCGGGCGAATCCGCCGATTGAGCACGTACTGCAACACCATGATGTCGACCCAGCTCTGGTGGTTGCTGGTCACCAGATAGGAGTGCTCATAGTCCAGCCCTTCAAGGCCGGTCAGGTGCCAGCGCGTGCGCCGTACCAGGTTCATCCAGCCTTTGTTGTTGGTCACCCAGGCTTCGTGGGTGTGGTTCATCAGCCATTCGCTGAAGCGCTTGGCAAAGGGCAGCGCCTTGAACAGCGCGACGATAAACAGGAACGAGCACAGCAGGATCGTGTTCAACGCCAACAACAAAGACGCGATCACCCCGCGCACGGCAGCAGGTAGAAAATCCAGCATTTAGATATCCATAGGTCGGTTGGCGGCTTGAATCGCAGTCAGCGCGATGGTGTACACGATGTCGTCGACCTGGGCACCGCGCGGCAGGTCGTTTACCGGCTTGCGCAGGCCTTGCAGCATGGGGCCCAGGCTCACGCAATCGGCACTGCGTTGCACGGCTTTGTGCGTGGTATTGCCGGTGTTCAGGTCGGGGAACACAAACACCGTGGCTTTGCCGGCGACCTGGCTGTTGGGCGCCAACTGCCGGGCCACGGTTTCGTTGGCGGCGGCGTCGTACTGCAGAGGCCCGTCGATCAACAGCGAGCTTTGCTGCTCGTGGGCGAGCAGGGTGGCTTCGCGGACTTTTTCCACTTCTTCGCCGCTGGCCGAGTCGCCACTGGAGTAACTGATCATCGCCACGCGCGGCGTAATACCGAACGCGGCGGCCGAGTCGGCGCTTTGCAAGGCGATTTCCGCCAATTCCACTGCGCTTGGGTGCGGGTTCATCACGCAATCGCCATACACCAGCACCTGCTCCGGGAACAGCATGAAGAATACCGACGACACCAAGGTGCAGCCGGGCGCGGTCTTAATCAACTGCAGGGCAGGGCGGATGGTGTTGGCGGTGGAATGGATAACCCCGGAAACCAGGCCGTCCACTTCATCCAGTGCGAGCATCATGGTGGCGATCACCACGGTGTCTTCCAGTTGCTGTTCGGCCATTGGCGCGTTAAGGCTTTTGCTCTTGCGCAGCGCGACCATCGGTTCGACATAGCGCTGGCGAATCAGGTCCGGGTCAAGAATCTCCAGGCCTTCGGGCAGTTCGATGCCGTGGGCGCGGGCCACTGCTTCCACATCCGCGGGTTTGGCCAGCAGCACGCAACGGGCGATGCCGCGCGCCTGACAGATGGCGGCGGCTTGCACGGTCAGCGGCTCGCTGCCTTCGGGCAACACGATGCGTTTGTTGGCGACCTGTGCGCGCTGGATCAGTTGGTAACGGAACACGGCTGGCGACAGGCGCATCTCCCGTGGCGTGCCGCAGCGTTGGTGCAGCCAGCGTGCATCAAGGTGGCTGGCGACGAAATCGGTGATGATCTCCGCACGCTCGCGGTCATCAATCGGGATTTCCTTGTTCAGGCTGTTGAGCTGGTTGGCGGTGTCGTAGGAGCCGGTGCTCACCGACAGCACCGGCAGCCCGGCCTGAAAGGCGCCACGGCACAAATCCATGATGCGCGGGTCGGGCAGGGTGTCGCTGGTCAGCAGCAGCCCCGCCAGCGGCACGCCGTTGATTGCGGCCAGGCTCACGGCGAGGATGATGTCATCGCGGTCGCCGGGGGTTACCACCAGCACGCCGGGCTTGAGCAGTTCCACGGTGTTACGCATGGTGCGCGCGCAGATGATGATCTTGGTCATGCGTCGGCTTTCATAGTCGCCGGCGTTGAGGATCTGCGCGCCCATCAGGTCGGCCACGTCGCGGGTGCGCGGCGCGTTCAGTTCCGGCTGGTAGGGGATGCAGCCGAGCAGGCGGAAATCGCCGCTGCGCAACAGTGGCGAATGTTCTTTGAGGCGCGCCGAGAACGCTTCCATGCTTTCGTCGGTGCGCACTTTATTGAGGATCACGCCCAGCACTTTCGGATCTTTCGGGCCGCCGAACAATTGGGCCTGCAATTCCACGCGGCCGGAGAGCTCGGTGAGCACTTCGTTTTCCGGCGCCGACACCAGGATTACTTCCGCGTCGAGGCTCTTGGCCAAGTGCAGGTTGACCCGCGCCGCATAGCTGGCGCTGCGAGTCGGCACCATGCCTTCGACAATAAGCACGTCCTTGCCCACGGCGGCTTGCTGATACAGGGTGATGATTTCTTCGAGCAATTCGTCGAGCTGGCCGTCGCCGAGCATTCGCTCCACATGGGCCAGGCCCAGCGGTTGTGGCGGTTTCAGCCCGTGGGTGCGCGCCACCAGCTCGGTGGAACGCTCGGGGCCGGTATCGCCAGGGTGTGGCTGGGCAATCGGTTTGAAAAAGCCGACTTTCAGCCCGGCCCGCTCAAGGGTACGCACCAGCCCAAGGCTGATGGAGGTCAGACCCACACCAAAATCGGTGGGCGCGATAAAAAAAGTCTGCATGCGAATTCTCTGGAGGTGCATGGCTTCGGTGGCGCTCTATGCTTGAGCACCTACCGGGAATCAGGCACCAAGGTTATCGTTATTCGCGCTCTTGCGCACACCAGCCGCACGCAAAGGGTTGACCTATTTTTTCCAGGCGTTGCGCGGGGTCGAGTACCCAGGCGCGGGACTGCCAGGGCGGCTGATGGCGCAGGTGTTGGGTGTGGCCGCAGGACAGCTCGGCGACCCAGTGTTGGTCTTCGTCCTGGTGGAACCCAATGATGAAGGATGCCGTTGATCGACCCCGTCTGTCCGGGTTGTGTTCGCTTTCGGGCAAATCCTTGTTTAGACTTGTCCGTTCTTCATTCTTATGCAAAAGGTCTCGCCCCATGACGATCGCCGCTAACAAGGCTGTCTCCATCGACTATACCCTGACCAACGACGCTGGTGAGGTCATCGACAGCTCCGCCGGCGGCGCGCCGCTGGTCTACCTGCAAGGCGCAGGTAACATCATCCCTGGCCTGGAAAAGGCTCTGGAAGGCAAGAACGTCGGTGACGAACTGACCGTCGCCGTAGAACCTGAAGATGCCTACGGCGAATACTCCGCCGAACTGGTCAGCACCCTGAGCCGCAGCATGTTCGAAGGCGTTGACGAGCTGGAGGTGGGCATGCAGTTCCACGCCTCCGCGCCGGACGGCCAAATGCAGATCGTCACCATCCGTGATCTGGACGGCGACGACGTGACGGTCGACGGTAATCACCCACTGGCTGGCCAGCGCCTGAACTTCCAAGTGAAGATCGTTGCCATCCGTGACGCTTCCCAAGAAGAAGTGGCCCACGGCCACGTTCACGGTGAAGGCGGTCATCAGCACTGATTGATGGTTTAATCAGTTGCTCGCAAAAACGCCCCGACTGGTTCGGGGCGTTTTTTTGGGTGCCTGAAAAGTAAATCGAGCTCGCCACAATAAGCCCGCTCACTCGAAGGTGGCTTTCTAAGCGCAAACAAAAATGCCCCGGACCTTTCGGTACGGGGCATTTCTTAACTGTTACGTAACCTGGGTCACGTGGCAGTTGTTACCACTTAGGCTGCTGCAGCGACGTTCAGAGCCTTGATGTGGCCATTCAGGCGGCTCTTATGACGAGCGGCCTTGTTCTTGTGGATGATGCCTTTATCGGCCATACGGTCGATAACTGGCACGGCCAGAACGTAAGCAGCTTGGGCTTTTTCAGCGTCTTTGGTGTCGATGGCTTTAACTACATTCTTGATGTAGGTACGAACCATGGAACGCAGGCTGGCGTTGTGGCTGCGACGCTTCTCAGCCTGTTTTGCACGTTTTTTGGCGGAAGGTGTGTTGGCCACCGTCGAGCTCCTCGAAAGACTTTTTAGGAAATAGCAAACAAAATAGGCCGCGAATCATGCCGATGACTTGATGGGTTGTCAAGGGCGGCTGATGCGAACTGCTGAGTGGTCGATCTGAAGAGGCGGGTGATTTATTTCCGGCGCTTGACCTGTAAACTCGCGAGCTTTGGCTCTGTGCTGTTGCAGGCGCGCAGTATCGCATAAGTGGGCGCTTTGTTCGCCTGCTCTTTATCTATAGGCGCAAACTCTTTCAATGAATCTGCTCAAATCGTTGGCTGCCGTCAGCTCTATCACGATGATCTCCCGGGTTTTGGGGTTCGTACGTGACACCCTGCTGGCGCGCATTTTTGGCGCCAGCATGGCCACTGATGCGTTCTTTATTGCCTTTAAGCTGCCCAACCTGCTGCGGCGGATCTTCGCTGAGGGGGCTTTTTCCCAAGCGTTCGTACCCATCCTGGCCGAATACAAAACTCAGCAGGGCGAGGAAGCGACCCGCACATTTATTGCTTATGTCTCAGGCCTGCTGACCTTGGTACTGATGCTGGTGACCATCGCCGGCATGCTCGCTGCGCCCTGGGTGATCTGGGCCACGGCGCCTGGTTTTGCCAACACGCCGGAAAAATTCGCGCTGACCACTGACCTGCTGCGGGTGACCTTTCCTTATATATTGCTGATTTCCCTGTCATCCCTGGCCGGGGCGATCCTCAACACCTGGAACCGCTTCTCGGTGCCGGCCTTCGTGCCGACGCTGCTGAACGTCAGCATGATTATTTTCGCGCTGTTCCTCACGCCGTACTTCGACCCGCCGGTAATGGCGCTGGGTTGGGCCGTACTGGCTGGTGGCCTGGCGCAATTGCTCTACCAACTGCCGCACCTGAAAAAGATCGGCATGCTCGTACTGCCGCGCCTCAACCTCAAGGACACGGGCGTATGGCGCGTGATGCGCAATATGCTGCCGGCGATCCTTGGCGTTTCGGTCAGCCAGATTTCCCTGATCATCAATACCGCATTCGCCTCGTTGCTGGTCTCGGGCTCGGTTTCGTGGATGTATTACGCCGATCGTCTGATGGAGCTGCCGTCCGGCGTGCTTGGCGTAGCCTTGGGCACGATTTTGTTGCCGACCCTGGCGCGCACCTATGCCAGCAAGGACCGCCAAGAGTACTCGCGCATCCTCGATTGGGGCTTGCGCCTGTGCTTTATGCTGGTGCTGCCGTGCTCGCTGGCGCTGGGGATTCTGGCCGAGCCGCTGACGGTCGCGTTGTTCCAATACGGCCAATTCGACGCACATGACGCATTGATGACCCAGCACGCGCTGGTGGCTTATTCCGTCGGCTTGCTCGGCATTATCGTGATTAAGGTGCTGGCCCCAGGCTTCTATGCCCAGCAAAACATCCGCACGCCGGTCAAAATCGCGATTTTCACCCTGATCGTCACGCAACTGCTCAACCTGGCGTTTATCGGCCCGCTGGCCCATGCCGGTTTGGCCCTGGCCATCAGTGCCGGTGCCTGCATCAATGCCGGCCTGTTGTTTTATCAACTGCGCAAGCAGCAGATGTTCCAGCCGCTGCCAGGTTGGGGCATGTTTGCGCTCAAGCTGGTGGTGGCGGTGGCAGCCATGTCGGCAGTATTGCTTGGTCTGATGCACTTTATGCCGGCCTGGGACCAAGGCCATATGCTGGAGCGGTTCCTGCGCTTGGGCGTATTGGTGGTGGCCGGTGTGGTGGTGTACTTCGGGATGTTGTTGCTGCAGGGCTTCCGCCTGCGGGATTTCAATCGCAGGTCGCTAAGCTAGAGACTTTGCTGCGATAAAACGGTTGTTTTATCGATTCGATCCACTTGGCCTGCGCTGTTGCCTGTCGTCCGGGGCCGGGTGTGGTTATAATCGACCACTTTATGAGCAAGAAGCGCGTTATGCAGCTGGTTCGAGGTCTCCACAACCTGCGCCCCGAGCATCGGGGCTGCGTCGCCACTATTGGCAACTTTGACGGTGTTCACCGTGGCCACCAGGCTATCCTGGGCCGGCTGCGTGAACGTGCGGTCGAGTTGGGCGTGCCCAGCTGCGTGGTGATTTTTGAGCCACAGCCGCGGGAATTCTTTACCCCGCAAACGGCGCCGGCACGTCTGGCCCGCTTGCGCGATAAGCTGCAGCTGCTGGCCGAAGAGGGTGTGGACCGTGTGCTTTGCCTGGCTTTCAACCAGCGCTTGCAAAGCCTCAGCGCTGCCGAGTTCGTCGACCGTATCCTGGTGGATGGCCTGGGCGTGCAGCACCTGGAGGTCGGCGACGACTTCCGCTTCGGTTGCGACCGCGTCGGCGATTTCGACTTCCTGCAGCACGCCGGCGTGAATCAAGGTTTTACCGTCGAAGCCGCGCAAACCGTCGAACTGGACGGCCTGCGCGTGAGCAGTACCCAGGTGCGTAACGCCCTGGCCGCTGCCGACTTCGCCCTGGCCGAGCGTTTGCTCGGTCGCCCGTTCCGCATTGCCGGGCGGGTACTGCACGGCCAGAAGCTGGCGCGCCAACTGGGCACGCCAACCGCCAACGTGCAACTCAAGCGCCGTCGTGTGCCGCTTACCGGGGTTTATCTGGTGAGTGTCGACATCGACGGCCAATCGTGGCCGGGAGTCGCCAATATAGGCGTCAGACCCACGGTTGCGGGTGATGGCAAGGCCCACCTGGAAGTTCATCTTTTAGATTTTGCCGGTGATTTGTATGACCGGCGTTTGACGGTGGTTTTCCACCAGAAGCTGCGTGAAGAGCAGCGTTTCGCCTCGCTTGAGGCGTTGAAAACGGCGATCAATGCGGATGTCGCCGCCGCCCGTGCACTAGCCGCACCTAGCGCCCATCGCTAACCGAAGAGCCTTAAATGACCGACTATAAAGCCACGCTAAACCTTCCGGACACCGCCTTCCCAATGAAGGCCGGCCTGCCACAGCGCGAACCGCAGATCCTGCAGCGCTGGGACAGTATTGGCCTGTACGGAAAGTTGCGCGAAATTGGCAAGGATCGTCCGAAGTTCGTCCTGCACGACGGCCCTCCTTATGCCAACGGCACGATTCACATCGGTCATGCGCTGAACAAAATTCTCAAGGACATGATCCTGCGCTCGAAAACCCTGTCGGGTTTCGACGCGCCTTATGTTCCGGGCTGGGACTGTCATGGCCTGCCGATCGAGCACAAAGTCGAAGTGACGTACGGCAAGAACCTGGGCGCGGATAAAACTCGCGAACTGTGCCGTGCCTACGCCACTGAGCAGATCGAAGGTCAGAAGTCCGAATTCATCCGCCTGGGTGTGTTGGGCGAGTGGGACAATCCGTACAAAACCATGAACTTCAAGAACGAGGCCGGTGAAATCCGTGCCTTGGCTGAAATCGTCGAAGGCGGTTTTGTGTTCAAGGGCCTCAAGCCTGTGAACTGGTGCTTCGACTGCGGTTCGGCCCTGGCTGAAGCGGAAGTGGAGTACGAAGACAAGAAGTCCTCGACCATCGACGTGGCCTTCCCGATCGCTGACGACGCCAAGCTGGCCGAGGCCTTTGGCCTGGCAAGCCTGAGCAAACCGGCTGCCATCGTGATCTGGACCACCACCCCGTGGACCATCCCGGCCAACCAGGCGCTGAACGTGCACCCGGAATTCACCTACGCCCTGGTGGATGTGGGTGATCGCCTGCTGGTGCTGGCCGAGGAAATGGTCGAGGCCTGCCTGGCTCGCTACGAACTGCAAGGTTCGGTGATCGCCACCACCACCGGCACCGCGCTGGAGCTGATCAACTTCCGTCACCCGTTCTATGACCGTCTGTCGCCGGTGTACCTGGCTGACTACGTTGAGCTGGGTTCGGGTACTGGTGTGGTTCACTCCGCACCGGCCTACGGCGTTGACGACTTTGTGACCTGCAAAGCCTACGGCATGGTCAACGATGACATCCTCAACCCGGTGCAGAGCAATGGCGTATACGCGCCATCGCTGGAGTTCTTCGGCGGCCAGTTCATCTTCAAGGCTAACGAGCCGATCATCGACAAACTGCGTGAAGTCGGTGCACTGCTGCACACCGAAACCATCAAGCACAGCTACATGCACTGCTGGCGCCACAAAACCCCGCTGATCTACCGCGCCACCGCGCAGTGGTTCATCGGCATGGACAAAGAGCCGGTCAGCGGCGACACCCTGCGTGTGCGCTCGCTCAAAGCCATCGAAGACACCACGTTCGTCCCGGCCTGGGGCCAGGCGCGCCTGCACTCGATGATCGCCAACCGTCCGGACTGGTGCATCTCCCGCCAGCGTAACTGGGGCGTGCCAATCCCGTTCTTCCTGAACAAGGAAAGCGGCGAACTTCACCCACGCACCGTCGAACTGATGGAGGCAGTGGCCCTGCGCGTTGAGCAGGAAGGCATTGAAGCCTGGTTCAAGCTCGACGCCGCCGAACTGCTGGGCGACGAGGCGCCGCTGTATGACAAGATCAGCGACACCCTCGACGTGTGGTTCGACTCCGGCACCACCCACTGGCACGTGCTGCGCGGCTCGCACCCGATGGGGCACGAGACCGGCCCACGCGCCGACCTGTACCTGGAAGGCTCGGACCAACACCGTGGCTGGTTCCACTCGTCGTTGCTGACCGGTTGCGCCATCGACAACCACGCGCCGTACCGCGAACTGCTGACCCACGGCTTCACCGTCGACGAGACGGGTCGCAAGATGTCCAAGTCGCTGAAGAACGTGATCGAGCCGAAAAAAATTAACGACACCTTGGGCGCCGACATCATGCGTCTGTGGGTGGCCTCGACCGATTACTCGGGCGAAATCGCTGTGTCGGATCAGATCCTGGCCCGTAGCGCCGATGCCTACCGCCGTATCCGCAATACCGCACGCTTCCTGCTGTCGAACCTGACCGGTTTTAACCCGGCCACCGACATCCTCCCGGCCGAGGACATGCTCGCTCTGGACCGTTGGGCCGTGGACCGTACCCTGTTGCTGCAGCGCGAGTTGCAGGAGCACTACGGCGAATACCGCTTCTGGAACGTGTACTCCAAGATCCACAACTTCTGCGTGCAGGAGCTGGGTGGTTTCTACCTCGACATCATCAAGGACCGCCAGTACACCACCGGCGCCAACAGCAAGGCGCGCCGTTCGGCGCAGACCGCGCTGTATCACATCTCTGAAGCGCTGGTGCGCTGGATCGCACCGATCCTGGCCTTCACCGCCGACGAGCTGTGGGAGTACCTGCCGGGCGAGCGTAACGAGTCGGTGATGCTCAACACCTGGTACGAAGGTTTGACCGAATTGCCAGCAGACTTCGAACTGGGCCGCGAGTACTGGGAAGGCGTGATGGCCGTCAAAGTTGCGGTGAACAAGGAGCTGGAAGTGCAGCGCGCGGCCAAGGCCGTTGGCGGCAACTTGCAGGCCGAAGTCACCCTGTTTGCCGAGGAAGGCCTGAGCGCCGACCTGGCCAAGCTGAGCAACGAACTGCGCTTTGTGTTGATCACCTCGACCGCAAGCCTGGCACCGTTTGCCCAGGCGCCAGCGGATGCCTTAGCTACCGAAGTACCGGGTCTCAAGCTCAAAGTGGTTAAGTCGGCCTTTCCTAAGTGCGCGCGTTGCTGGCACTGCCGTGAAGACGTTGGCGTGAACCCTGAGCATCCGGAAATCTGCGGTCGTTGCGTCGACAACATCAGCGGTGCCGGTGAGGTTCGCCACTATGCCTAATGCAGCCGGTCGTTTCGGACGTCTGGGCTGGCTCGTACTGAGCGTGCTGGTGCTGGTCATTGACCAGCTCAGCAAGGCTCACTTCGAAGGCGCCTTACAGATGTACCAGCAGATCGTGGTTATTCCCGACTACTTCAGCTGGACCCTGGCTTACAACACCGGCGCCGCCTTCAGCTTCCTCGCTGATGGTGGCGGCTGGCAGCGCTGGCTGTTCGCCCTGATCGCCGTGGTGGTCAGCGCCGTACTGGTGGTTTGGCTTAAACGCCTGGGCCGCGATGACACCTGGTTGGCCATCGCCCTGGCCTTGGTGCTGGGTGGCGCGTTGGGCAACCTTTACGACCGCATTGCCCTGGGCCATGTGATCGACTTTATCCTGGTGCATTGGCAGAACCGTTGGTATTTCCCGGCGTTCAACTTTGCCGACAGCGCCATCACCGTCGGTGCAATCATGCTGGCGTTGGACATGTTCAAAAGTAAGAAAACCGGAGAGACCGTCAATGACTGATCAGGTATTGGCTGAGCAACGCATCGGCCAGAACACGGAAGTCACTTTGCATTTCGCACTGCGCCTGGAGAATGGCGACACGGTCGACAGCACGTTCGATAAAGCCCCGGCGACCTTCAAGGTCGGCGACGGCAACCTGCTGCCGGGTTTTGAAGCGGCCTTGTTCGGTTTCAAGGCTGGCGACAAGCGTACCCTGCAGATCTTGCCGGAAAATGCCTTTGGCCAACCCAACCCGCAAAACGTGCAGATCATCCCGCGTTCGCAGTTCCAGGACATGGACCTGTCGGAAGGCTTGCTGGTGATCTTCAACGATGCGGCGAATACCGAGCTGCCCGGTGTGGTGAAAACCTTCGATGACGCGCAAGTGACCATCGACTTCAACCACCCGTTGTCCGGTAAAACCTTGACGTTTGACGTTGAAATCTTCGACGTTAAAGCGCTCTAACTGACGAAACATAGCAAGTGTGGGAGCGGGCTTGCTCGCGAATGCTGAGGCACATTCAGTAAATATGTTGGCTGACACACCGCTTTCGCGAGCAAGCCCGCTCCCACATTTGATTCGTGTTGTTAAATAGAGACCAGCCGCGCCTGCGGTTGCAATGATCCAATTTCTTGCCCTGCAAGACACGAGGCACAGCATGCAAATCAAACTCGCCAACCCCCGTGGCTTTTGCGCCGGTGTGGACCGGGCGATCGAAATCGTCAATCGCGCCCTGGAAGTCTTCGGGCCGCCGATTTACGTGCGCCATGAAGTCGTCCACAACAAATTTGTGGTTGAAGACCTGCGCGCGCGCGGCGCTATCTTTGTCGAAGAACTCGACCAAGTGCCAGACGACGTTATTGTCATCTTCAGCGCCCACGGCGTTTCCCAAGCCGTGCGTACTGAAGCTGCCGGCCGTGGCCTGAAAGTATTCGACGCTACCTGCCCACTGGTGACCAAGGTGCACATCGAAGTTGCGCGTTACAGTCGCGACGGCCGTGAATGCATCCTGATCGGCCATGCCGGTCACCCGGAAGTCGAAGGCACCATGGGCCAATACGACGCCAGCAATGGCGGCGCCATCTACCTGGTGGAAGACGAAAAAGACGTCGCCAACCTGCAGGTGCAAAACCCTGAGCGGCTGGCCTTTGTCACGCAGACCACCTTGTCGATGGACGACACCAGCCGGGTAATCGATGCCCTGCGCACGCGCTTCCCGGCCATCGGCGGCCCGCGCAAAGACGACATCTGCTATGCCACGCAAAACCGCCAGGACGCGGTCAAGCAATTGGCCGATGAGTGCGATGTAGTGCTGGTGGTCGGCAGCCCGAACAGCTCCAACTCCAACCGCTTGCGCGAATTGGCAGAGCGCATGGCCACCCCGGCGTACCTGATTGACGGTGCCGAAGACATGCAGCGCAGCTGGTTCGACGGTGTCGAGCGCATCGGCATTACGGCGGGCGCTTCAGCACCGGAAGTCCTGGTACGCGGTGTGATCCAACAGCTGCAGGCCTGGGGGGCAACCGGTGCCGATGAGTTGGCCGGCCGTGAAGAGAACATCACGTTCTCGATGCCGAAGGAGCTGCGGGTTCGCTCGCTGCTTTAAGCCCCAAGGTGCCGGAGGCACTCCGGCACAACGCCTGCTCGGTTGGGTCACTGCGCAGGCTGATGCGCCCGCTGGGGGCAAGAACTACCTGAAACAGGCTTTGCGCCTGGCCCGTGTCGCACACATGCACAGTGCCTGCGCGGAAACCACCTGCTGAAAATATCGGTTCGCCCAACCCGCTGAAGCGTACCTGGCTCTTGACCGGCCCATTCCCTACTATCGGTATTTGCCCGCTGCCCTGTCGTTCCAGCAGCACGGGGTTTTTGTCGTCCTGGTGGCCGCGCCCGCTTTCGTCCACGATCACTCTCCAACCCAGGCCCCAGTCCTCTTCCCGGGCATGAATGACCACCGCGCGATTGCGTGCGATAGCCTCGGTACGTGCGTAGCGCAGGCCGCTGGCCAGCGACTGCGCCGCTGTTTGTCGTTGCTGCGATTCAAGCAAACCTCTGAAACTCGGTACCGCCAGGTTCGCCAGGATGCCGCTCAGCGCCAGGCTGAGCAGCAGTTCGATCAGGGTGAAGCCGCGCTGTTTCATAGGCCGTCCCTCCGTGGACGTGTTCAATGTTTCAGGTGACAGGCATAGGTATAGCGCGCTGCTTCTGGCGCTGAATGATGGCTTTTATGTCCAAAGTATTTCCCTTTGTTCCGGGAGCAGCGCCAGTCAAAAACTGGCGCTAGTCTTGGGCCGCACAGCAGGTTTCTCCTGCTTTTTTCCGGCCTTCGACACGGATGACGACGGTAATGCTTGCTCGCCCCAATACACACCCTGTCTGCGCTTTGCCCCGGCACCAAGTCGGCATGACCCTGATCGAGGTGCTGGTAGCGGTGCTTATTCTCGCGGTTGGCCTGCTGGGCGCTGCGGTAATCCAGCTCAATGCACTCAAGTACACCGACAGTTCAAGGATGATCAGCCAGGCCAGTTTCATTGCCTACGACATGCTGGACCGAGTTCGTGCCAACGCTGGCGCGGATTACTCATGGGGTCGAACCGAAGGCCCGCCACTCAATACGGCCAGCGCCAGCGTGCGTGACCTGGACCTGCATGATTTTGAAGCCAATATCGTCGGTTTTGCCGGTACGAGCGGCAAAGGCTCCGTGGTGGTCAGTGGCAGCGTAGTGACCGTCAGTGTCAGTTGGGATGACGCCAGGGGAGCGAACGCCCGCGGTGCGCGGGAAACCTTCACCCTCACCAGTCGCATTGCCGGTGATTTGGCGGTGGCGCAATGAATCGCTACGCACAGGGTTTCAGCCTGGTGGAGTTGTTGCTGGCGCTGGCGGTCGGGCTGGTGTTGATCCTCGGAGTCAGCCAGGTCGTCGTCAGCGCTCGAACCACTCACGCCAGCCAGCAGGCCGCTATGTTGCTGCAGGATGATGCGCGGTTTGTGCTGGGTAAGATGATTCAGGATGTTCGCCAGGCGGGTATGTTCGGTTGCCTGGCGACGGCCTATATCGAAAACGCACCGCCAGCCTTTGATCGACCGATTGGCTGGAGTGCCACGGGCAGTTCCAAGTCACTCACGGTGGTCACGGCCGATTCGGGAGCCGAGGGTGGCAAACCTGACTGGACGGTGCTCTCTGATTGCATTGGCACAGCCCAAGCCTATTTGGGGAACTCGCCGCCACCGGCGCCTGGCCAGATTCGGTTCGCGATACGCCAGCTCACCTACACCTTTGAAGCCGGTCAGTTGAAGGTCAGTACGCCTGCAGCGCCAGCCAAGACGGTGCTGGTGGATAACGTACAGGTGTTCGAGATCAGTTTTGGCGTGGCGGCCAACACCGGTTCGACTCGCGTGGTGCGCTATGACGTCAGCCCGGTGGATGAGTCGCTGATACGCAGTGTGCGTATCCAGATGACACTGCGAGACCCGACCGGGCGCGTCAAGGACCAGGCCTACAGTGTCGTGGCCGCGCTGCGTAATCGGTTGGGGTAGGGTAATTATGCTGAGTTTTCACGGGTTTTACCTGCGGCAGAAGGGCATGGTCCTGCTGATCAGCCTGGTGTTTTTGTTGGTGTTATCACTGATCGGCATGGCCTCGATGCAAGGTGCTGTGTCCCAGCAAAAGATTGCCGGCGGCGTCTGGCATCGCAATCAATCATTTCAAAGTGCCGAAAGCGGCCTGACGCTGGGGGAGTCGACAGCCCTGCACGCCGGGGCCGGGCTGCCGTTGTGCCGATCAATCAGCGCCTGCGCACCGCCACAGGAATCGTTTTCGGTGGTGGGCGCCGGGTCGAACCCTGCTTCAACAGTCAACTGGATTGCCTTGAAGGGTGGCCTGTATGCGGTCCAATCGCTGGGGCAGGGAGCGGGGCTGGCGGGTTTGCCACCAGCAACACCAGCCTCGTTGTACCGCGTGACAGCAGTGGGGCTCAGTGGCCAATCGCGTACGGTTCTGGAGGCGGTGTATGCACAGGTGAGCGAAGAGGTAGGCGCGGGATTTCGTCGGGTTTTATGGCGGCAACTTCAATGAGGAGCGTAACAATGGGCAAGGATTGCCAAGGGTTTACCCTGGTCGAGTTACTGATCGCTGTAGCGATCATCACGTTTCTGGCCGGGATCGCTTACCCCGCGTATACCGGTTATGTAAAAAAAGTCTATCGCGCAGAAATCGCTGCGTTGTTGGCCGAGCAAGTCCACTACCTGGAACGCTTTTACACGCGCAACGGTACTTTTATTGATGCAAGCGGCGTCAGTGAGGGCAATGATCGCTATAGAATCAGCGCTGCATTGAACCCTCAGGCATTCAGCCTGCTGGCCACGCCTGTCGTTGGCTCAGTCATGGCGGATGACCCTTGCGTTGCCTTCAGCCTGACCAGCTCCGGCGTGCGTAGCAATCCCGGCGCATCACCTGAGATGTCGCGCAAGGCGTGCTGGGGGCAATGATGAGGGTGCTGGATGAATGGGCGCCGGTTACGCTTTTCCCTTTTTATCGGCTGGATCAAATGATGGCTAAGCAACAGCAAGTGGTGATTGTCGGTGGCGGAGTAATCGGGTTGTTGACGGCCTACAACCTGGCCATCCAGGGGCAGGCAGTCATTCTGCTGGAGCGCTCGGGGCTTGGGCAGGAGTCGTCCTGGGCGGGCGGCGGCATCGTGTCGCCGCTGTATCCGTGGCGCTACAGCCCGGCGGTCACTGCGCTGGCGCATTGGTCCCAGGATTTTTATCCGCAACTGGCGCAGCGGTTGTTTACCGCCACGGGTGTTGATCCGGAGGTTCATACCACGGGTTTGTACTGGCTGGACCTGGAGGATGAGGCCGAGGCACTCGCCTGGGCTGCCCGTGAAGGCCGGCCATTGAGTAAAGTGGATGTGTCGGCTGCCCACGATGCGGTGCCGGCGCTGGGAGGCGGGTATTCCCAGGCGATCTACATGGCGGACGTGGCCAATGTACGCAACCCGCGCCTGGTTAAATCCCTTAAGGCGGCGCTGTTGGCGTTACCTGGCGTGACTATTCATGAGCAGTGCGAGGTGCACGGGTTTGTTCATGAGGGCGCAGATGTCGTGGGCGTGAATACAGCTGTGGGGCCGATCCTCGGAGATCAGGTCGTGTTGGCCGCTGGAGCCTGGAGCGGGGAACTGCTGGGCAAGTTGGGCTTGTCGCTCCCTGTGGAACCGGTCAAAGGTCAAATGATTTTGTACAAATGTGCGTCTGATTTCTTGTCGAGCATGGTGCTGGCCAAAGGACGCTATGCGATCCCTCGGCGTGATGGGCACATTCTGATCGGCAGTACGCTGGAGCATGAAGGGTTCGACAAGACCCCGACCGAATCGGCGTTGGAAAGCCTCAAAGCGTCAGCTGTGGAGTTGATTCCCGCGTTGGCGGGCGCCGAGGTTGTGGGTCACTGGGCTGGTTTGCGGCCCGGCTCGCCGGAAGGTATCCCTTACATCGGCGAGGTTCCAGGCGTAAAAGGGTTGTGGCTCAATTGCGGGCATTACCGCAATGGCTTGGTACTCGCACCGGCATCCTGCCAGTTGTTTGTCGACTTGTTGCTGGGGCGTACACCGATCATTGATCCGGCGGCCTATGCGCCCGCCGGTCGGATCACCGCTGAATAGACTTCGGCCCTTGCTCCAGGTGCGCCTGGGTGCAATACCACTCTTGGCGTGAGCTCAGTGCGCGATCCTGCGGCAGGTGTACGCCGCAGTGGGCGCAGCGCACCATCAAAGCGGCGTCGGGTTCGCTGGCGCGTTGCTGCTTGGCGGCCGGGCTTTTGAATTTGCGCCAGAACCATACCGCGGCAGCAATAACGGCAATCCAGAACAGTAGACGAAGCATGATGGGCAGTTTCTCGACAAGGAATGCGCCAGTTTAGCCAAGGTGGCAGCAGGCGCACAGCGCAATAATACTCGGCAATAAAAAAGGAGCCTCGAGAGGCTCCTTCTTGATGACGCCGGATGCAATCAGTCAAACACGCCGAACGTCATGTAGCTGAACCACGAGCGGTCCTGGTTGTTGCCCAGGGCCTGTGGCTCCTGCTCTTCGATCACATCGCCGTTTTCGTCATGTGGCTTGAGGTCCGAAGGAATAGCGTCCTTGGCGTCCTGGTACTGCTTCATCACGTCCTGGTTGGCGCGGGTTTCGCCCGGCGGCAGCGGTGGACGGGATTCAATCAGGCCCAAGGTGTACTTGCTCAGCCACGAACGGTTGTCCGCTTCAGCAACCTGAGGCACGAACTGGCCGTCCTTCAGGCTTGGGTGATCCGGGTAGTTGAGTTTCAGGGTTTCCAGGCTGGTGGTCGCCAGGGCGTCCAGGTGCAGGCGCTGGTAAGCCTCGGTCATCACTGCCAGGCCATCACCCACGGATGGGGTTTCCTGGAAGTTTTCCACGACATAGCGGCCACGGTTGGCGGCAGCGACGTACGCCTGACGGGTCAGGTAGTAGTGGGCTACGTGAATTTCGTAGGAAGCCAGCAGGTTGCGCAGGTAGATCATGCGCTGCTTGGCGTCCGGCGCGTAGCGGCTGTTGGGGTAGCGGCTGGTCAGCTGGGCGAACTCATTGTAGGAGTCGCGGGCAGCACCCGGGTCACGCTTGGTCATGTCCAGCGGCAGGAAGCGCGCCAGCAGGCCAACGTCCTGGTCGAACGAGGTCAGGCCCTTCATGTAGTAGGCGTAGTCCACGTTCGGGTGCTGCGGGTGCAACCGGATAAAACGCTCGGCGGCAGACTTGGCAGCCTCAGGCTCGGCGTTCTTGTAGTTGGCGTAAATCAGCTCGAGCTGTGCCTGGTCGGCGTAGCGCCCGAACGGATAGCGCGACTCCAGGGCCTTCAGCTTCGCTGTGGCGCTGGTGTAGCTATTATTGTCCAAGTCTTTTTGAGCTTGTTGGTACAGCTCGACTTCGCTCAGGTTTTCGTCGACGACTTCCTTTGTTGACGAGCAAGCAGCAGTCATGGCGAGGATGGCGATCAGCAGCAGGTGTTTCACTTGCATGGCGGCTTGCGTCCCTATGACGGCCGCTGTCTTGGGCGGGGCCGTCCTGTTATGATGAGCGCCCCGTTGAAAGCCTCGGGGCAAAAGACGCCGTATTTAACCACAAGCGCGCAGCCGAAACCAAAGGCTGTGCCACGCCTAGTCTGAGCATGTCCGATAAAATTGAACTTCGCGCAGAGGTGCCGTCCGAATTGGGCGGCCAACGCCTCGATCAAGTCGCCGCACAATTATTCGCTGAGCACTCGCGCTCGCGCCTTTCCGCCTGGATCAAAGACGGCCGCCTGACTGTGGATGGAGCGGTTATCCGCCCGCGAGACATAGTCCATGGCGGTGCGATTCTTGAGCTGACTGCCGAGCAGGAAGCCCAGGGAGAATGGGTCGCCCAGGACATCGAGCTGGATATCGTCTATGAAGACGACGACATCCTGGTCATCAATAAACCCGCAGGCCTGGTAGTTCACCCGGCAGCCGGGCACGCTGATGGCACCTTGCTCAATGCCCTGTTGCACCACGTGCCGGACATCATCAATGTTCCGCGCTGCGGCATCGTGCACCGCCTGGACAAGGACACCACCGGTTTGATGGTGGTGGCCAAGACTATCCAGGCCCAGACGCAGTTGGTCACACAATTGCAAAGCCGTAGCGTCAGCCGGATCTACGAGTGCATCGTGATCGGCGTGGTGGTGGCAGGTGGCAAGATCAACGCCCCTATCGGCCGCCACGGCCAGCAGCGCCAGCGTATGGCGGTAATGGAGGGCGGCAAGCAGGCCGTCAGCCACTACCGTGTACTCGAGCGTTTCCGCTCCCACACTCACGTGCGGGTTAAGCTGGAAACCGGTCGTACGCACCAGATTCGCGTGCACATGGCGCACATTAACTTCCCGTTGGTCGGAGATCCGGCCTACGGCGGTCGCTTCCGTATCCCGCCGGCGGCAAGCCAGACCATGGTTGAATCGCTGAAGTCTTTCCCGCGCCAGGCACTGCATGCCCGTTTCCTGGAGCTGGATCATCCGACGAGTGGTAAGCGGATGAGCTGGGAATCGCCTCTTCCGGACGATCTGGTCTGGTTGTTGTCGCTGCTCAAGCAGGATCGCGAGGCGTTTATCGGATGAGTGACTGGCTGATTCCTGACTGGCCCGCGCCGGCCGGGGTGAAAGCCTGCGTTACCACCCGTGCGGGCGGCGTCAGTCTGGCGCCGTTCGACAGCCTTAACCTGGGCGATCATGTCGAGGACAGCCTTGAGGCCGTCCTTGAGAATCGCCGTCGTCTGACCGATGCCTTTGATATTCAGCCTGCGTGGCTGCGCCAAGTCCACGGGACAACCGTGGTCGAGGCTGACCCGTCGCGCATCGCCGAAGCCGATGGCAGCTGGACCAGCACGCCTGGGATTGCCTGCACATCAATGACCGCCGATTGCCTGCCCGCGTTGTTCTGCAACCGTGCCGGTACTCGCGTGGCGGCCGCCCATGCCGGTTGGCGCGGGCTGGCAGCAGGCGTATTGGACGCAGCCTTTGAAAGCTTGAACACCGAACCCGGCGAAGTGTTGGTCTGGCTGGGCCCTGCAATCGGCGCGCAAGCCTTTGAAGTTGGCCCGGAAGTGCGTGAAGCCTTCATGCAGCCACTGCCGATTACCGCCGAAGCCTTCGTTCCAAGCCACAACTCCGGCAAGTACTTGGCCGACATCTACCAGTTGGCACGCCTGCGCCTGGCCGCGCGCGGTGTCACCGCTGTATATGGTGGCGGTTTCTGCACCGTGACTGATCCGCGCTTCTTTTCTTACCGCCGCAGCCCTCGCACCGGTCGGTTTGCCTCCCTGATCTGGCTTGACCGCTAGACTCTCTTGATCTGGGTCAACCCTGGTCCATATCGACCATTGATCGCTTGAATCTTGCAGAATCCACCCCATCTATAGGGGTATCTGGCAGGTTTCTTCATTCAGGATGTGTTCTCGCGAGCGAGCTCGCTCGTAATAGCTCCGGCCTGCTCAAAAGGAAGGTGACTAATGCGTATTGATCGTTTAACCAGCAAATTGCAATTGGCCTTATCTGACTCTCAATCCTTGGCGGTGGGCCTTGACCACCCGGCCATCGAGCCTGCGCACTTGATGCAGGCGCTTCTGGAGCAGCAAGGGGGTTCTATCAAGCCCTTGCTGATGCAAGTGGGCTTTGACGTCAACAGCCTGCGCAAGGAGTTGAGCAAAGAGCTCGACCAACTGCCGAAAATCCAAAACCCTACCGGCGACGTGAACATGTCGCAGGACTTGGCGCGCCTGCTCAACCAGGCGGATC
This sequence comes from Pseudomonas antarctica, assembly GCF_900624995.1. GTDB lineage: Bacteria > Pseudomonadota > Gammaproteobacteria > Pseudomonadales > Pseudomonadaceae > Aquipseudomonas > Aquipseudomonas antarctica. Next base: position 136,138 of record NZ_UYXQ01000006.1, on the reverse strand, counting down.
GCCTGGCCCAGCAGAAAGGTGACCAGTTCATTTCCAGCGAACTGGTGCTGCTCGCCGCAATGGACGACAACAGCAAGCTTGGCAAATTGTTGCTGGGCCAGGGCGTGAGTAAGAAAGCCTTGGAAAACGCCATCAACAACCTGCGCGGCGGCGAAGCGGTGAATGACCCCAACCATGAGGAGTCGCGCCAGGCTCTGGATAAATACACGGTTGACCTGACCAAGCGCGCTGAAGAAGGCAAACTTGACCCGGTGATCGGCCGTGACGACGAAATTCGTCGCACTATCCAAGTGCTGCAACGCCGCACCAAGAACAACCCGGTGCTGATCGGTGAACCTGGCGTGGGTAAAACCGCGATTGCCGAAGGCTTGGCCCAACGCATCATTAATGGTGAAGTGCCAGACGGCCTTAAAGGCAAGCGCCTGTTGTCTTTGGACATGGGCTCGCTGATCGCCGGTGCCAAGTTCCGTGGCGAGTTCGAAGAGCGCCTGAAATCCCTGCTCAATGAGCTGTCGAAGCAGGACGGGCAGATCATTCTGTTTATCGACGAACTGCACACCATGGTCGGCGCCGGTAAAGGCGAAGGCTCGATGGACGCGGGCAACATGCTCAAGCCAGCCCTGGCTCGGGGTGAGTTGCATTGCGTTGGTGCGACCACGCTCAACGAATACCGCCAGTACATTGAAAAGGACGCAGCCCTTGAGCGTCGTTTCCAGAAAGTACTGGTGGAAGAACCGAGTGAAGAAGACACCATCGCGATCCTGCGTGGCCTGAAAGAGCGCTATGAGGTCCACCACAAGGTGGCGATCACTGACGGCGCGATCATTGCGGCGGCCAAATTGAGCCATCGCTATATCACTGACCGTCAGTTGCCGGACAAGGCCATTGACCTGATCGACGAAGCGGCCAGCCGCATTCGCATGGAGATCGACTCCAAGCCGGAAGTGCTCGACCGCCTGGATCGGCGCCTGATTCAACTGAAAGTCGAATCCCAGGCGCTGAAGAAGGAAGAGGATGAGGCGGCGAAGAAACGCTTGGAAAAACTCCAGGAAGAAATCCTGCGCCTGGAGCGTGAATATTCGGACCTCGAGGAAATCTGGACGTCGGAGAAAGCCGAGGTGCAGGGTTCTGCGCAGATCCAGCAAAAGATCGAGCAGTCCCGTCAGGAACTTGAAGCCGCGCGGCGTAAAGGCGACCTGAACCGCATGGCCGAGTTGCAGTACGGGGTGATCCCGGACCTGGAGCGCAGCCTGCAAATGGTCGATCAGCACGGTAAAAGTGAGAACCAGTTGCTGCGCAGCAAGGTGACGGAGGAAGAAATCGCCGAAGTCGTCTCGAAGTGGACCGGCATCCCCGTGTCGAAAATGCTCGAAGGTGAGCGCGACAAGCTGCTGAAAATGGAAAGCCTGTTGCACCAGCGCGTTATTGGCCAGGAAGAGGCGGTGGTGGCGGTGTCCAACGCGGTACGCCGTTCCCGGGCCGGCTTGTCCGACCCGAACCGTCCGAGCGGCTCGTTCATGTTCCTTGGCCCGACCGGCGTGGGTAAGACCGAGCTGTGCAAGGCCTTGGCTGAGTTCCTCTTTGATACCGAAGAGGCCATGGTGCGGATCGATATGTCCGAATTCATGGAGAAACACTCCGTGGCGCGCTTGATTGGCGCCCCACCAGGCTATGTGGGCTACGAGGAGGGCGGTTACCTGACCGAAGCCGTGCGGCGCAAGCCTTACTCGGTGATCTTGCTGGACGAGGTCGAGAAGGCCCACCCGGATGTGTTCAACATCTTGCTGCAGGTGCTGGAAGATGGCCGCTTGACGGACAGCCACGGGCGTACGGTGGATTTTCGCAACACGGTGATCGTGATGACCTCCAACCTGGGCTCCTCGCAAATCCAGGAACTGGTCGGTGATCGTGAGGCGCAGCGTGCTGCCGTCATGGATGCGCTGACCTCGCACTTCCGCCCGGAATTTATCAACCGGGTCGATGAAGTGGTGATCTTCGAGCCTTTGGCGCGGGATCAGATAGCGGGCATCACCGAGATCCAGTTGGGCCGCCTGCGCAGCCGCCTGGCCGAACGCGAGCTGGACTTGGAACTGAGCAGCGAGGCGTTGGACAAGCTGATCGCGGTGGGTTACGACCCGGTGTATGGCGCACGGCCTCTCAAACGTGCGATCCAGCGCTGGATCGAGAACCCATTGGCGCAGTTGATCCTGTCGGGCAGCTTCATGCCGGGGACCAGCGTCGCGGCCACGGTGGAAAACGACGAAATCGTCTTCCACTAAGCCCAGACTGTATGGTTATAAGAGGAGGCCTCGCATTGCGGGGCCTTTTTTTTCGATAGGGCGTTGAACTGTAAGGCAAAGGCTTGTAAAGTGCGCCCCGCAGCAACGTCAGCCCACGGGTTTCTTCTCCCCAAGAAGAAATCAGAAAGAAGCGCAAATCATTGTCTTAAAAGCAATTTAAAGGGTTGACAGGGGTTTTTAAGATTGTAGAATAGCGCGCCTCAGAGACATGAACGTAGCGATACGGACGGGTCGAAGAGAAGGTTACAAAGCAGTAAAAGTTGTACATTTGAAATATGCAGTTCCGTGATAGCTCAGTCGGTAGAGCAAATGACTGTTAATCATTGGGTCCCAGGTTCGAGTCCTGGTCACGGAGCCAATTTCAAAACCGGGGTATAGCGCAGTCCGGTAGCGCGCCTGCTTTGGGAGCAGGATGTCAGGAGTTCGAATCCCCTTACCCCGACCATTTTTGGGTCGTTAGCTCAGTTGGTAGAGCAGTTGGCTTTTAACCAATTGGTCGTAGGTTCGAATCCCACACGACCCACCATTTTTGAGACCAGTTAACGCTGGAATCGAATCTTAAGATCAGAGGCCAAAAGCACTGATCGAAGAAGGCGACTGAAAGGTCGCCTTTTTTTTACCGGGGTATAGCGCAGTCCGGTAGCGCGCCTGCTTTGGGAGCAGGATGTCAGGAGTTCGAATCCCCTTACCCCGACCATATTAAAAGTCCTCGTATCGAAAGATACGGGGATTTTTTTTGCCCGTTGGTTAGCCTGCTTGTGCGAATTCCAAACAAATATTGTGCTGATTAGTGCGTTGGTGCGGTGATGACGGTCTCCTAGACTGGGCCTCGTCAATTTACTCACCTCAGGAACTCGCACCATGACCCTTGCTATTGCCACTCATCCCGTCCGCTCATTACCTGCCATGCTCAAGTCCACACTGGTGGGCCTCGGCATGATGATGGGGTTCGGCCACTACGCGGTCGCCGCCGACACCGCCGCGAATCAGCAGCCCACCATTCGCGCCATGTTGGGTGCCAAACCCACAGAACGCCTGGACCCGAAAACCACCGCCCTGCTGGTAATCGACTTCCAGAATGAATACTTCACCGGCCGCATGCCGATCCCGGACGGCATGAAGGCTCTGGAAAACACCCAGCGCCTGATCAAATTCGCTGACAAAGAAAAAATCCAGGTCATTCACGTGCAGCACATCGCCCCGGATGACGCGGCGGTATTCGCCAAGAACGGCAAGACCGTTGATTTTCACCCGCTGATGAAGCCGCGTGCGCAAGACACGCTCGTGCAGAAGACCACCGTCAGCGTATTCGCCAGCACCGACCTGGATGCGCAATTAAAGAAGGCCGGCGTCAAGACTCTGATTATCAGTGGCCTGATGACCCACGCCTGTGTCGCCGGCGCCGCCCGGGACGCCGCGCCGTTGGGTTATGACGTTGTGGTAGCATCCGATGCCAGTGCCACCCGGGCGATTACCCGCGCCGATGGCCATTCGGTAACCAAGGATGAGTTGCACAACTCGGCGCTGGCGGAAATTGAAGACACTTTCGGCTCGGTGCTGACCACCGCGCAAATTATTGCGTTGCCGGTTAACTGATTCCCCAAAACCCGCAGGGACCGCCTGTTGCATGAACCAGTTATCCGCCATGCGCGCCTTTCGGTGCATCGTTGACGCCAAAGGGTTTTCTGCCGCAGCAGAGCGCCTGGACACCACGCACTCGACGATTTCCCGGCAGTTGCAGCAGTTGGAGATTGAGCTGGGCGCCCAGCTGATCAACCGCAACACGCGGCGCTTCAGTCTGACGGCGGCCGGGGAGCAGTACTACGCGGCGTGCGTGGATATCCTCGACCGTCTCGACGCCGCATCCCAGGCCATCGCCCACGGGCACCAACGCCCTGAAGGCGTGCTGAGAGTCAGTGTGCCGCTGGTGGTGGGCACCTTGGATCTGCCGCACTGGCTGCCGGGTTTTCAGCGGCGCTATCCTGATATTGAGCTGCAACTGTGTTGCGATGATCAATTCGTCGATTTGGTTGCTGACGGGTTTGATGTCGCGATACGCATCGCCAGCGCGCTGGCGGACACCTCGCTGATTGCACGCACGTTGACGGTTTCCAGTCAGGTGCTGGTGGCTTCGCCGGGCTACATCGGCCGCCATGGTTTACCGCGTTCGGCCCAGGAGCTCGACAAACATCACTTGCTGAGCTTCGTGGGGGCATCTTCGGATTGGCAACTGAGCGCGGCACGTGGCGGTGTAGTCAGCGTCACGCCGTCGGGGCGGTTCAGCACCAACACCATTAGCGCGCTGCACGCGGCCACGTTGGCCGGGGCGGGCATTGCGTGCTTCACCCAGGCCACCGTGCACAATGACTTGGCGCAGGGCCAACTGGTGCGCATTCTGCCCAATTACTCATTGGGCGAGCGGCACTACTACGCTCTTTATCCACAGTCTCGGCACCTGGCACCAAAGGTGCGGGCGTTTGTCGACTATATGGCCGAGTTCTACCAGCAGAGTTAGCCCAATAAAAAATCCCCCTATCGTGCGATAGGGGGATTTTTTTGTGGCCGTTCAGTCGATCAGTGCAGCTTGAGCCGAGGCTCAGTCCCGCGCCCAATCTTGCTCCCGAGCATCAGCATCGCCGTGCGGAAAAAACCGTACAGCGCCATCTGGTGCATGCGATACAGCGACACATAAAACATTCGCGCCAGCCAACCTTCGAGCATCACGCTGCCCGTCAAGTTGCCCATCAAGTTACCCACCGCGGAGAACCGCGACAGCGAGATCAGCGAACCGTAGTCGGTGTACTTGTAGGACGGCAGGTCCTTGCCCTCAATGCGCAGCTTCAGCGACTTGGCCAACAACGAAGCCTGCTGGTGAGCGGCCTGGGCACGTGGCGGCACATTGCGGTCCGTGCCTGGTTGCGGGCAGGCGGCGCAGTCGCCAAAGGCGAAGATGTTTTCATCGCGAGTGGTCTGCAGCGTTGGGAGCACTTGGAGCTGGTTGATGCGGTTGGTTTCCAGGCCATCGATGTCCTTGAGGAAACCTGGCGCGCGAATTCCGGCGGCCCACACCTTCAGGCTGGCTGGGATGACCTGGCCGCTGCTGGTGATCAGCGCGTCAGCGGTCACTTCGCTGACCGCTGAATTGGTCAGCACGGTGACACCGAGTTTCTCCAGTGTTTTATGCACAGGCCCGCCAATCCGCTCCGGCAGCGCAGGCAATACCCGTGGGCCGGCTTCGATCAGGGTGATGTGCATGTTTTCTGGCTTGATCCGGTCCAGGCCATACGCTGCCAGCTCATGGGCGGCGTTATGCAGTTCGGCGGCGAGTTCAACACCGGTGGCACCGGCACCGACGATGGCGACGCTGATTTGCTCAATGGTATCGGTCTGCCCGGCATGGGCGCGCAGGTAGTGGTTGAGCAACTGCTGGTGAAAACGCTCGGCCTGCTTGCGCGTGTCTAGGAACAGGCAGTGCTGCGCCGCGCCTTCGGTTCCGAAATCGTTGGTGGTGCTGCCGACCGCAATCACCAGGCTGTCGTAGCCCAGCACGCGTGCAGGCACCAGCTCTCGGCCTTCTTCATCGAGTGTGGCGGCCAGCTGGATTTTCTTCTGTTCACGGTCAAGCCCGCTCATGCGCCCCAGTTGGAACTCGAAGTGGTTCCATTTGGCCTGGGCGACATAATTGAGTTCGTCCTCCGAAGAATTCAGCGAACCGGCCGCCACCTCGTGCAGCAGCGGTTTCCAGATATGGGTCAGGTTGGTGTCCACCAGCGTGATGCTGGCGGTGCCGCGCTTGCCCAGAGTCTTACCCAGGCGGGTAGCCAACTCCAAGCCGCCGGCGCCGCCGCCGACGATAATAATACGATGGGTCATGGGGATATCTCGCAAGGCTAAAAGAAATTGGAGCAGTTACCCTCGCGAGCGCCAGGCAGCTCATAGCGTCAGATAACTCAGAAGGCGGCTCAGCAGACCCAGCCCGATCACCACTACCAGCACCACACCAAGGAGCAGCCACGGCCGGAAAGGCTTGCGCTCGACTTGGTTCTGGGAGAGTTGCAGGTACTCTTCGACATGCTGTTGGTCATCGGGGTTCAGGCGGCTGGTCATAAAGGCCTCGTCAGGTAGACGTAGCAAAAGGGCGCCACGTTACAGTCAGGAGATTGGCGGCATTGCCACAAGCGTAGCCTGTGCCCGCGTCACAGGCTGATGCCCACGTCGAATACTATGCTGCGCCCCAGGTTGTTGCGCAAGAAGTCTGGTGCGTCGGGGTGGGCGAACAGCACCCGGGCAAAGGTCGGCCCTACCAGGGACAGCGAGCGCCAGCCCTGGCGCAGGTATTCAGTGGGGGGCGGGAAATGGCTGTTGAGGTCCAGCACCTCGCGCTTGAGGCTGGTGAAAGCGATGAGGTCCAGTTCGCCCAGGTCCATGCCGCGCTCTTTATAGTTATGCGCTTTTTTGCGCAGCGTCGGTGCCAGGCGCAGCAGGAATTCATGGGCCGGAATGCGCCGCGGCTTGGCCTCGCGCCGCACCAACTGGCTCAGAGAAAATGCACTGCGCCGGCGCAGCAACTCATCGCGCCATTCGTCGTTCAGACGTCGGCCCTCATCCAGTACGAAAAATACCTCGAAGCTCGCATCGCGAAACAGTACATCAGGCGGCTCTTGACCGGCGGCATGAAACTCTTCGGCCCGATAGGGCACATTCAAGCCTTGCAGCAGGCGCTGGCAGACCCAACGCTCACGCTCCCATTTGCGGGCATTGGACAGGAACGCGTTGGCTTGTTCGGCCGCTACCGTGAGCAGGCGCAAGTAATCTGAGTCATCCATAGGGGTAGCTTAGCGTTCAAATGATGACGGCAGGAAGTCTTGCTTTAAAACGCCGGTGTAGACTGGCCACTCGACCAACATCCAAACCAAGGAGTCTGCGGTGAAGTTTTTCGTGGTGCTGTTTTTGAGCCTTTTACCCTTGTGGGCCCACGCCATCGAAGTGGGGGAGCGCGTCGCGCCGTGGACCTTACTCGACCAGTTCGATCAGGCCTACACCCTGGATGATCAGGCGCAGATTCTGTTGGTGGCGCGCAGTATGGACGCTGCCAAGTTGGTCGATGCGGCGTTGCAAGGTCAGCCCAAGGGCTACCTCCAAGCGCGGCATACAGTGTTTGTTGCGGATATCCAGCGCATGCCCCGGCTGATCGCCAAGCTGTTTGCCGTGCCGGCCATGCGAGCCTACAACTACCGGGTCATGCTCGACCGCGACGCGCGTATCGCCCCGCGTTATCCGGGGGCTGTGGATAAAGTGCTGTGGCTGCAACTCGATAACGGCACGCTGGTCGCGCAATCCGAATACAGCTCAGCCGCCGAGTTGCGCCAAGCCTTGGAGCAAGTTAAGCCGTGATCAGCGCCGCGGTGCTGGCGCCGGAAACCCTCAGCATCGGCTGGTTGCTGTATGTGCCAGTAGTAATATGGGCAATCTTGCGCTCGCCGTGGGTCGAGCTGTTCGCCGACCGACGGCGCCAGCATTTGTTGTTCGGTACGGTGTTCGCCCTGTTCATGCTGTGGCTGGTAAGGCGAGATTTCGATACGGGGGTTTCCTACCACTTTATCGGCATGACAGCCGTCACCCTGCTGCTCGATTGGCCTTTGGCAATCGTCGGCGGGTTGGCTGCTCAATTCGGGCTGGTTCTGCTGGGGCGCCAGGATTTGGCCGCCGTCGGCGTCAACGGCCTGCTGCTGATCGTGTTGCCTGTGCTGGTCACTGAGGCCTGCGCGGTGCTGGTCGAGCGGGCGCAACCACGCAATCCCTTTGTGTATATCTTCTGCTCGGGCTTTTTTGCCGCCGCGCTGTCGGCGCTGCTCTGCCTGTTGGCTGCATTGGGCCTGCTGTGGTTCGACGGCCGTTTTGCAATGCCGGAATGGCTGGAGGATTTTGTCGGTTATCTATGGCTGATCATCTTCCCCGAGGCGTTCATCAACGGCATGGTCGTCAGCGCCCTGGTGGTGTTCTGCCCTGAATGGCTTGAAACCTTCAACCGCACGCGTTATCTATCGGCCCCCTGGAAGGATGACGATTCGCAGCGTTGATCCATATCAAATCTCAGGTAGCGGCACAGGCCCATGCTCTGCGAAATTCTTCCAGGAGCTTGGATTATGAGTGTGTACGAATGGGCGAGGCAGGAGTTGCGCAGGAGCCAGGACGCCGCGCAGGAAATCGGTTTTGACCCAGGCCTGACCCTGCGCGCCATGCTCAGCGCGGTAGTGCAGCAGAGCAAAGGCGTACGCAGTTTCGAAGACCTGGCCGACGAGCTGCAATACCTTGCAGAAAACCTCGACGACCAGCAGGAATACGCCTTTATGCGGCCTTAGTGACGCGGTGGCAGGTCTTCGGAGAACAGGTCGTCCTCCGCATCCGGGCTGACCGGGATTTTATGTTCTTCCGACGCCCAGGCGCCCAGGTCGATAAGTTTGCAACGGTCCGAGCAGAACGGCCGGTTTGGGTTGGTCGCTTTCCATTCCACGGGCGCACCGCAGGTTGGGCAGTCGACGGTCATAGGTTGGCTCATGATCGGCCTCCACGCAAAGTAAGGTAAAAGTGGTGCAGTCGCTCGACCTCGCTGTGCAGCCAGGCGAGGTCCTGGTCATTGACCAGCACGTCATCGGCATGGTTCAGGCGGTCTTCGCGGCTGGACTGAGCCTTCAGAATCGCCTGCACCTGCTGTTCGCTGATGCCGTCGCGCTGCAGGGTACGCTGAATCTGCAGTGATTGCGGCACGTCGATCACCAGGATGCGCTGGGTCATGCTGTACTGGCCGGACTCAATCAGCAGCGGCGACACCAGAATCGCGTAGGGCGACCGCGCGCGCGCCAGGTGGCTGCGAATTTCCTCACCGATCAGCGGGTGCAGCAGAGCCTCGAGCCATCGGCGCTCTTCGGGTACTTCAAAGATGAGCTTGCGCAACGCGGCGCGGTCCAACTGGCCATCGGGCTGCAATACGCCAGTACCGAAATGCTCGGCGATCTGCGCCAAGGCCGCCCGCCCGGGCTCGACCACCCAGCGGGCAGCATGGTCGGCGTCTACCAGGTCGATGCCCAGGTCGATAAAGTGCTGGGCAGCCGCGCTTTTACCGCTGCCGATGCCGCCGGTGAGGCCAAGAATCCAAGGTGCTGCAACAGAAGTGGTCATTTGAAACCGACAGACTGCAAATAGAAGTCGGTTATTTGACCACCCCAGAGCAATGCAATCCAGCCGGCAATCGCCAGGCATGGACCAAACGGCATGGGTATCGAAGCCTGGGGCTTACGCAAACGCATCAGGACCAGCCCGGCAAGCACGCCGAGCAGCGACGACATCAGCAGGGTCATCGGCAGAATTTGCCAGCCACCCCAAGCCCCCAGCAGGGCTAATAACTTGAAGTCGCCATAGCCCATGCCGTCCTTGCCGGTGACCACCTTGAACAGCCAGAACACTGTCCACAGGCTCGTGTAACCAATGACGGCGCCCCATAACGCATCGGGCAGTGTCGCCAACACGTCGGCACTGTTTAGGATCAACCCCAGCCATAGCAGCGGCAGCACCAGAACGTCGGGCAGCAATTGATGGTCGACATCGATCAGGCTCATTGCCAGCAACCCCCAGCTCAGCAACATCACTGCGCCAGCTTGCCAGCCGAAGCCGAAATGCCAGGCAACGGTCGCCGAGATCAGCGCGCAGGCAAGCTCCGTGAACGGGTAGCGCGCGCTGATCGGTTCACGACATTGAGCGCAGCGCCCTCTGAGCAGCAGGTAGCTGAGCAGCGGGATATTTTCCCGCGGGCGAATCGGCTGGTTGCACCGCGGGCAGCACGAATTGGGCCGCATCAAGGTGTAGGCGGGGCCCGCAGGGTCTGCAGGCAAACCGAGCACCTCCTGGGCCTGGGCGCGCCATTCGCGCTGCAGCATCGTCGGCAGGCGCCACACCAGCACGTTGATGAAGCTGCCGATGATCAGGCCGAGTGACAGCGCGATCCCGACAAACACCCAGGGTTCTTCTTGAAGCAGCAGGCTCAAAATGCGGACCCCAACTGGAACACCGGCAGGTACATAGCGATGACCAAGGCGCCGACGATGCCGCCTAACACCACCATAATCAGCGGCTCCATAAGGCTGGTGAGGTTATCGACCAGGTTGTCCACGTCGGCCTCATAGTGGTTGGCGACTTTTTCCAGCATGGTGTCCAGGGTGCCCGATTCTTCGCCGATCGCCGTCATCTGGATCGCCATGCCGGGAAACAGCCCCTTACTGGCCATGGATTGATGCAACTGCATGCCTGTGGATACATCGTGACGCATATGCTCGATCGCCTGTTTGAACAACCCATTACCTACCGCGCCTGCCACGGAATCGAGAGCCTGCACTAAGGGCACGCCTGCAGCAAAGGTCGTCGAGAGTGTGCGTGCATAGCGGGCGACGGCGGATTTTTTCAGCAGTGTGCCTGCCAGAGGCGCGTTCAACAAACCGGCGTCCAGCCAGTGGCGAAAACCAGGCAATGTCCGGTAGGCCTGGCGCACCCCGACAATTGTGGCGCCTGCCCCAAGCGCGACCATCCACCAGGCCTGTTGCAGGAATTCGGATAAGGCAATCACCTTCAAGGTAAAGCCGGGCAGTTTGCCGTCGACGCCGGCAAACAGGCTCTGGAACTGCGGCACCACATGGATCAGCAGGACGCTGCTGACCAGGCATGCGATCACGATCACGGCGAGGGGGTAGGTCATGGCCTTCTTGATTCGCGCTTTGAGCTGCTGGCTTTTTTCCAGGTGCACCGCCACCCGCTCCAGCAGGGTTTCCAAGGCGCCAGCCTGTTCGCCGGCAGCGACCAAGTTGCAATACAGGTCATCGAAGTAGCGCGGATGCTTGCGCAGTGCTGCCGCCAGGTTATTGCCGGCGGCGATTTCCTGCTTCAAGCCTTTTACCAGCTCGCGCATCAGTCGGCTGTCGAAGCCTTCGCGGATAATGTCGAAGGCTTGCAACAAGGGTATGCCAGCCTTCAGCAATGTCGCCAACTGGCGGGTGAACAAGGCAATATCGGCGGGTTTTATCGGTATGGCGAAGCTTGGCAGGTGAGTGGTTTTTTTGCGCACGCGGCCGGGGCAGATCCCTTGCTGGCGCAACTGCGCCTTGATCAGCGCCAGATCATGGCCGACGGTTTGCCCGGACACCCTACGCCCTTTGCGGTTGATGCCTTCCCAGGCGTAGATCGTTGCAGCGTCATTCATCTCACGTTTTCGCACACAGGTCGTTGAAGATTTATAGCTTAGTCTGGTGCCGGATTCGGGCTGGTCGGCGGCGGGCGTTAAAATGTCAGATTGTGCGTCTTGCACGCGATTGGCCGCTCGCGGATGAGTACACTGGCGCCGTTGCATAATGCGGGGCGCAGGACGCGCCTTGTTACGGGTTCTATCTCTGGAGAGTGAATGTGATGCGTCAGAAAGGCTTTACCTTGATCGAGTTGTTGATCGTCGTGGCAATCATCGGCATTTTGGCCACTGTGTGTTTGCCGCTGTACACCAAGCACCAGGCCAAGGCCAAGTTCACCGCGGGGTTGGCAGAAATCGCCGCGTTGAAGGCCGGTTTCGAAGACACCCTCAACCAGGGCACCGTGCCGACCCTGGCCTTGATCGGTGGCACCAGCCCCACCGCCAATTGCAAGATCGACGTGGCTGGCGATGTGGCTACCGGCGCCGGCTCCATAAGCTGTGAAATTCTGGATGCACCTGCACCCGTCTTGGGCAAAACCATCACGTTGACGCGCAGCGCCACCGCTGGCTGGAAGTGCGCAACCAACGCCGACGCGCAATACGTGGCCAAGGGCTGCGGCGCCGACGGGGCATAACGGCCGCTGGGCGATAGGCGAGTTAGTTGCCGCATGCCTAATGCGGTGCTAGCTTTAGCCCATCGCCCGTGTAGCTCAGTTGGTAGAGCAGCGCACTCGTAACGCGAAGGTCGCAGGTTCGATTCCTGTCTCGGGCACAAAGGCAACACTGTTTCAAAGGTAACGTTTTCAGATGATCCCAGAATGGTTCTGAAGGCCAGACGAGCCGGTATTCATGCCTGCTCTTTTGTATCTGCGCAACCTTGATGACCCAGATGCATCCCCATTCCTCGATCTAAGAGAACAACATGACCACGACTGAAATGACCCAGGAAGTTCGGCACCAAGCAGCGCTCGAAAAATACCTCGAAGAGTCGCCGCAGCTTAAAGACGAGATCAAGGACCTGAGTGCTGATGATCAGCGCGATCAGATTCAGTGGGCATTTGAGGATGAGGCCGAAAGCCAGGGCTATCAGCCTTGGGAACTGACCCTCAAGTACACCTCGACACCCGAAGCGTTCGAAGCCGCACGGCTAGCCTTGCACAAAGAGGCCGCCGAGGTGCTGGGTGTCGAATGGGAAGAGTATTGCGAGATGAATGACCTGGTGGTCTAGGCGCTAAGCCTGCAGCGAGCTTGTTGTGGCCAGCACGCTCGCCACAACAAGCATTTCACCAAGGCTTTTGGTTATGTGCCTCAGATACTCAGGCGCATCGACAAATCCACCGCTTTCACATCCTTGGTCATCGCGCCGATGGAGATGTAGTTCACTCCGGTTTCTGCGATGGGCAGCAGGGTGGTTTCATTGATCCCGCCGCTGGCTTCCAGCTTGGCTTTGCCGGCGTTCAGGCGCACGGCCTCACGCATGTCCTCCAGGCTCAACTCGTCGAGCATGATGATGTCGGCACCCGCCGCCAGTGCTTCGCGCAGTTCATCCAGGCTTTCCACTTCGATTTCTACGGGCTTGCCCGGGGCGATCTGGTGGGCGGCCTTAATCGCCTGGGCAATGCCGCCACACGCGGCGATATGGTTTTCCTTGATCAGAAATGCGTCATACAAACCGATGCGATGGTTATGGCAACCGCCGCAGGTCACCGCGTATTTTTGCGCCAGGCGCAGGCCCGGCAGAGTTTTACGGGTGTCCAGCAGCTTGACCTGAGTCGTGGCGACAAAGTCTGCCAGCGACTGAGCGCGCGTGGCGACGCCTGACAGCATTTGCAGAAAATTCAGCGCGCAGCGTTCGCCGCTCAGCAGTGAACGGGCTGGGCCTTCGAGGTGGAACAGCACTTGGTCAGGGCTGACGCGCTCACCGTCGGCTACCTGCCAATGCACCGCAACCCTGGGGTCGAGCTGGCGGAATACCGCGTCCACCCAGGCGGTTCCGGCGATAACCGCCGCCTCGCGAGTAATGATCGTGGCTTTGGCCAGCCGTTCGGCCGGGATCAATTGCGCGGTGATGTCGCCGCTGCCGATGTCTTCCAGCAGTGCGCGGCGCACGTTGGCTTCGATTTCGGCGGTGAGGTCGGCAAGACGGAGATTCGGCATAACAGGCTCCACAAACAAAGTGCCTCGATTATAGGGGGTGTGCGCCTTTGAACCCAGGCTCCCTATTCATTTACAGCACAACGGCAGAGTTTGCTGGCGCAACTCCCCTCATTTGCAAGATAATCTCGCGCCTTGCAATTGGCGTCATAGCTTTGACGTCCTGGTGATGATCGGTTTTTGCAGCCACCCTTTTGGCCTGTAGCCGTTATTGCCCACTTCAACACCGCCGTTTCTGGAGGCCAGGATGCACATTGACGAAAAGGTGGTGCCCATCAATAAGGCACAGACCACGCCATCGCCGCTCGCGCGCCTGCCGGTGGTGTTGCTGCAGGTTCGCGACAAGGTTGCCCAACAACTGCAGCAAGGTCTGCAGGAGCTGTTCGATAACGCCGACGACACCTTGTTCGAAATGGCCGACAAAGCCCGCAGCAATGCGGACCATCACATTTTCTTTGAAGCCATGCGTGATCTGCGCCTCAAGCGCAAGAATTTCGAGCGCGTGTTTATGGAGCAACTGTTCGCAGCGTTCGCCAACCTGGGCCGCACCGGGCACGGTGATCCGCACTTGGTACCGGTGGTGTCCTACGAAGCGGCGCCTGGCACTTCCAAAGACGATCTGGAAAAAGCCGTTGCGCTGGAGGCCATGCTCGGCCGGGTGCGGCATCGCGATGGCCTGGCGCTGGGGCAATTGACCGCGCGCTTGAGTGCATTGCTGGGCAAGCCCCTGGATGAGCGCGATAACCCGTTGGGGCCGGCACTGCTGTGTGAGTTCTTTTTGCGCGCAGGGCGCAGCCTGGGGGTAGAGATCCGCGTCAAGCTGATCATGCTCAAGCTCTTTGAAAAGTATGTGCTAAGTGACGCTGATCAGCTGTTCGGCGAGGCCAACCAGTTACTGGTTGCCACCGGGGTATTGCCTGAACTCAAGGCCGTACCGTCACGTCGCCTTGGCGGGCGTGCGGCGCGCGAGCAACAGCACGAAGGCCGCTTGGCCAGCGTCGACCAGCCGTTGGATGAAAACGGCCAGGAAGCCTTCGCCGCGTTGCAAAAGTTGCTCGCTGGCGAGCGTGGCAGCGTAGCGCCCACCCTGGAGGCCAGCGCCGAGCCGCAATCCATCGCCCCCCGTGACCTGCTGCGTTTGCTCTCCCACTTGCAGCAATACGTGCCGGAGCCTGAGGTTGAAGACGATTTCGACCTGCGCAACCAGCTTGGGCAGCTGTTGACCCGAGTCAGCGTCAAGAGCGGAAAATCCCGCGTGGTGGAAGACGCTGATGAGGATGCGATCAACCTGATTGCCCTGCTGTTCGAGTTCATCCTCGACGACTGCACCGTGCCGGACGCCTTTAAGGGGTTGATCGCCCGCTTGCAGATCCCGCTGGTGAAAGTCGCGTTGCTGGACAAGAGTTTTTTCAGCCGTACCCACCATCCGGCGCGGCGACTGCTCAATGAAATCGCCGCTGCCGCCATGGGCTGGAGCCCACACGCTGACTACCAGCGTGACAGCCTGTACCTGCAGATTGAGCAGGTGGTGCAATGTTTGCTGAATGACTTCGTCGAAGACCCGACGATTTTTTCCCAATTGCTGGCGCAGTTCACTGCGTTTACCGGCGATGAACGTCGCCGTAGCGAGCTGCTTGAGCAGCACACCCGTGAGGCCGAAGAAGGGCGGGTGCGTACGCAAGCCGCTCGTGAGCGTGTGGCCGACCTGCTCAACCGACGGTTACTGGGCAAGGTATTACCGCAATCGGTGGTGCAGTTCCTGCAGCAGGCCTGGAGCCAGGTGCTGTTGTTGGCCAGCCTCAAGCACGGCGAACAGTCGGTGCAGTCGCAGGCGGCGGTGCGCACCATGGACGAGTTGATCTGGAGCGTGGGCCTGCAGAAAGACACAGAAGCTGGCCGACACTTGCTGGAGCAACTGCCTGGGCTGCTCACTGCATTGCGCAACGGCTTGACCAGTGCGGCGTTCGACTCCTTCAGCATGCGTGAGTTTTTTGTGCGCTTGCAGGCGATGCATGTTCAGTCTGCCGAAGGCGAGAGCACCGACACGCCGATCAAGGTGCGCGAGCCCTTTTCATTCAGTGCCGGGTTACCTGATTCCATGGAAAGCCTGCCGAGCGATGACCCGGACCTGCTCAAGGCTCACCAACTGCGCATCGGCGGCTGGTTTGAATTCCGTCCAGACGAAGGCACCCGCCTGCGGTGCAAACTGACGGCGATCATGGCGCCAGCCAATAGCTATATTTTTGTCAACCGCACAGGGCTCAAAGTCCTGGAGAAAACGGCTGACCAATTAGCGATGGCGTTCAAGCACGGCGCGCTGCGCACCTTGGACGATAGGCTGTTGTTCGACCGTGCGCTGGCGTGTGTGGTTGGCAACCTGCGTGAACTCAATCGCGGCAAGTGATCGCAACCGCAGGGCTGAACGCGGCATACTGGTAACACCTCGTCTCATTCAAGGAACCTGTATGCAGTTGGACCCCACCAGCGGTTGGTGCCAGGGCATTCGTCATTGCCCTTCGCCCAACCATAACGAGCGCCCCGCAGGCGAAATCTCACTGTTGGTGGTGCATAACATCAGTTTGCCCCCGGCGCAGTTTGCCACTGGCAAGGTGCATGAGTTCTTTCAGAATCGCCTGGATGTCACGGAACATCCCTACTATGAAGGCATTGCCGACCTACGCGTGTCTGCGCATTTTCTGATTGAGCGTGACGGCACTGTGACGCAGTTTGTATCGTGCCTGGACCGCGCCTGGCACGCCGGGATATCCCGTTTCGAGGGGCGCGAGGTCTGCAACGACTTTTCGCTGGGCATCGAGCTGGAAGGGACGGACGAGCTACCGTTTACCGCGGCCCAATATGCATCGCTGATCGACCTGACTCGCCAGCTGCTGGCGGCTTATCCGGACATTACCCAGCAGCGTATTTGTGGCCACAGTGATATCGCCCCGGGACGCAAGACTGACCCGGGCCCGGCTTTTGATTGGACGCGCTTTCGCAGCGCCCTGCAGGATGGAGGACACGCACGATGAGTTTTCTGGTGTTAGTGCTAGCGGTCTGGATCGAGAAATTTTCGGCCCTGCGTCGGCGGTTGCAGCGTGACGGTGGATGGTTGCATGAGCTGGCCAAGCTGGAATCGAGCCCGCGCATGGGCAAGCAGCCCTGGTTGATTCTGGTACTGCTGGTGTTGTTGCCGGTGGCCTTGCTGGCCCTGTTGCTGATGGTGTTGGAACCGGTGGCTTATGGCCTGTTGGCGCTACCGGTGCACTTGCTGGTGGTGATCTATAGCCTGGGGCGTGGCGACTTGTTGGCTGGGCTCGGGCCGTTTCGCGATGCCTGGCGGCGCGGTGACCTGCAAGCGGCGGAACACGTGGCCGAGCGCGATCTGAAGATTGCGACCGACAGTGGCGAGCAGTTGCTGGAGCGCGTGCAAGGCCATCTGCTCTGGCAGGCTTACCAAAGCTTTTTCGCGGTGATTTTCTGGTACTTCCTGCTGGGCCCGGTCGCTGCGCTGGCTTATCGCCTGTTGGCGTTGGCCAGCGAGCATAGCCAGAACCCGTTGGTTGCCGAGCGTGCCGGGCAGATGCGCCATGCGTTTGACTGGCTACCGGTACGCCTGCTGGCGGCGAGTTTTGCCTTGGTGGGTAACTTTGTCGCGGTCAGCCGAGTGATGCTGCATGAGCTGTTGAGCTGGGAGATTAGCGCTGCACAGTTGATGGAAAAAGTAGGTCTTGCGGCGGCTGAGATACCACCGCCGGTGGTGGGGGCGGATGGTATTAACAGCCTGGATCGCCTGTGGGAACTGCTGCTGCGTGCGGCGGTGCTGTGGTATGCCGGGTTTGCGATTTGGACGGTGTTGCCGTAGCAAGTAATGCGTTTGGTTTTTTTGGGCGAGGGAGCTTGCTCCCGCTCGACAGCGTAGCAGTCGCCAGCTTTTTAGGACGCTTCGCGCCCCAGCGCAAGCAAGCTCCTTCGCCACAACAAGCCTGCTCACCACCGGTCATTAACCTTACGTTACAAAACTCCCTTTCGAATTGAGCTATACAGACAGAGCGCCAAATAGTGGCTTTCTGCCGCGCCCCTTGCGCCTCAATAAAAATAATAGAAAGGGAGTTCACCTGTGAAGAGCTTGCTCTATCCCGCCGTCGCGCTGATGAACCGCCTGAGTTTCGGTATGAAATTCAGCCTGATCAGCGTGCTGTTCCTGCTGCCGATGCTGGCGACCAATTATTTCCTGGTGCGTGATTCCTGGTCTGAATTCCAGGGCACACGGGTCGAACTGCAAAGCCTTGATCTGCTCGGCAGCAGTGTGGCGCTGCGCCGTGACCTGGAAACCCTCAACAACCAAGTACAGATCAACGCGGTACTTGGTCAGTCCGGTAAGGCCGGTGACCTGGAAAGCAAGATCAGCGCCTTGGAGCAGAGCGTGCTAAGTCGTCTACAAGGGCTCAACGCCATGGCCCTCGACCCTGAGCAGGTCAGCGCGTTTGACGGCAAGCGCGACGAAATGATCGCTGCGTTCAAGGCTCAGCAACAGGAAACCTCGCTGCTAAGTAAAAGCGCGCTGATCGGCAAGTTGCTCAATCAAGCCCAGATGCTTAGCCTGATCATCGCCAGCCAGTCCGGTTTGAGCCGCGATGCCCAGACTGATTTACGCCAACTCAGTGAGCTGGTCACCCGCGTAACCCCGCACGTCACTCAAACCTTGGGCGAAGGGCGCGCCATGGGGGCGTATTCCCTGGGCCAAGGCTTTCTCAATTCATCCTCCAGCACACGCTTTGACGAACTGCTGCAGCAGTTGGAAAAACTCCAGGCTGAGTACGCGTTGAAATTGCAGGATGCTCTGGGCACCAGCAACGCCGCGCATACGGCGCTCGATAACCTGGCCAAGGCCAGCAATGCGAGCCTCAAGCAAGGCAGTGACGTGTTTGAAGAGCAGGTCGTCATGGCGCAAACCCTGGATGCTCCCTGGCAGGCTTTCTATGAAGACGTCAGCACGCTGATGGCCCAGACCTACCAGCTCAATGAAGCCACCTTGACCTTCCTCGAGCAGCAACTTGAGCAGCGCCTGGCCCAAAACCGTACGCACATGGTGGTGCTGGTCTCGGCCCTGGCGGCGGTGTTTTTACTGATCTTCTACTTGTACGCGGGTTTCTATGCTTCGACCCGCACAACCTTGCGCCGCCTGGGGGCGATGATGGACAAGGTCGCGGCCGGTGACATGACCGTCACCTTCGTTGCGCAAAGCCGCGATGAACTGGGGGATTTGGGGCAAGTGTTCAACGCCACCGTAGCCAAAATTCACGACCTGATCGAGCGCGTCGGCCACACCGTCAGTCAGGTCGAGTTGCAAGCCGACCAGGTGCAGGCGGTGTCGGCCCACAGCAATCAGGCGGTTTGCGGGCAGCGCAGTCAGATCGAGCAGGTGGCCACGGCGATGAACCAGATGTCTTCCACGGCCCAGGAAGTGGCGCGTAGCGCGGCGGCAGCGGTCAGCAGTGCCCATAGCGTCAATGATGAAACCGCCAGCGGCCGTGGCCTGGTGCAATCCCAGCAAGGCAGCATTGCGCGCCTGGCCTCGGAAATCGATGAGTCGGTGCGGGTCATCAACCAGTTGGCCACCGACAGCCAGTCGATCAGTCGCGTGCTGGAAGTGATCAAGAGCATCGCCGAACAAACCAACCTACTGGCGCTGAATGCAGCGATTGAGGCGGCACGTGCCGGTGAGCAGGGCCGTGGTTTTGCGGTGGTCGCTGATGAGGTGCGCACCCTGGCCCGGCGTACCCAGCATTCCACCGAAGAAATCGAACAGATGATCAGCCGATTGCACAGTGGCGTCGGTGCCGCGGTAAAGGCCATGGGCACCAGCCATGCCGTGGCGAATGGCACCGTGGGGCAGTCGGAAAAGGTCCAGCAGGCGCTGGAAAATATCCTCGGTGCGGTCGGCATGATCGTCGATCAGAACCAGCAGATCGCCGCTGCCGTGGAGCAGCAAACTGCCGTCGCCCACGATATCGACCAGAATATCGTCGCCATCAACCGTGCCGGCGAGCATGCGGCCCAAGGCGCGTATCAGACCGAAGCGGCCAGCCGGCTGCTGTCGACGCAGGTCATCGAGTTGAAGCAATTGATCGGGGCGTTTCGTGTGTAGGGTCGGTGCGTAGGATTTGGTCTTTGTTGGGCGTGGTGCCTGTCTTGATTTGCGTGTGTGTCTTTTTTCCGTGCCGGAATGGGTGAGAATTTGTTTCAACTCGTCCCGGTCCAAGGAGGCACAACGATGAGCGTTTTTATCGGCATCAAAGGGCATTGCGCCTATTGCGACATCACGTTTGAACTCAAGCCTTGGCAACTGAACGCCATCGCCATCCATGAGCCCTTTGATTGCCCGTACTGCCAGCAAATCCTGCAGTTGAGCTGCCCCAGGCAGCTACGCCAATTCAAGTCGCTGGATCACTGGGGCATGGTGCGCCCGAGCATGATGGTCATGACCTGTGCGGTGCTGATCGTGGCGATGGTGGCCGAGTGGCTCGGGCTGCTCAGCGTGATCGGGCAACTCAATGTTTCACTGGTGGTGGTGCTGGTGCACTTCCTGGTGTTGCGTTATGCCCGTTACCGGCAGCGGCTGACGTTGAACTTGCAAGCAGTCAACCCACTACCAATTGAACACATCGCACGCATTGCGTGTGCTCGCCTCGGCCAATAACAAGGGGCTGATGCCCATGCGTTCGGCCAAGGCGCTGCAGATGTCCGGCAGGTGTTGCGGGCTGTTGCGCTGGCCTGGGTACATGACGGGCGCCATATCCGGCGAGTCGGTTTCCAGCACTACCGCCTCAAGGGGCAATTGGGCGAGCACCTTGTGCATGCGCAGTGCCTGAGGCCAGGTGGCCGCACCGCCCAGGCCCAGTTTGAACCCGAGCTTGATGTACTCGCGCGCCTCCTCAAGGCTGCCGGCGAACGCATGGATGATGCCGCCGCGCGGCAGTCGAATGCGCTTGAGTGTGGCGATCACCGCCGCGTGGCTGCGGCGCACGTGCAGCAGTGCCGGGAGTTGGACGTCCACCGCCAGTTTCAACTGGGCCTCAAACAGACGTTGCTGGTGCTCACGGTCCAGCTGTTCGAGAAAGTAGTCCAGGCCGATTTCGCCGACGGCGCACAGTTGGCGGTGACCGTGCAGGCGCGAAAGCCAATCGCCCAACTCCGTCAGATCGGCGGGGCGATGCTCATCGAGGTACACCGGATGCAGGCCGAAGGCGGCGAACAAGCCTTCATCGGTCTGCACCAGATCCCACAACCGTTGCCAATTTTGCTGATACACCCCCAACACCACCATGCGCTGCACGCCGAGTTGGCGACTGTGCGCCAGCACTTCCCGACGATCAATGTCGAAGTCCGGGAAGTCCAGGTGGGTGTGGGTGTCGATCAGTTCCACGCTTAAGCCTCGTGAATACGCTGCTTGAAGGTTCGACCGATGGCGTGCACGCCCGGTTGGTACTGTTCTTCTTCGATGGCGGCCAGGGCCAGGCGCAAGGCGGTATCGGCAATCAACTGATGTTGCTGGGCCATTGCATTGACCGGCAACGGCAGGAAGTCCAGCAATTGGGTGTCACCAAAGGTACCCAGGCGCAACGGTCGCGACTTAAGTGGGAAATCGTGCAGCGCGTCAAACACGCCTTGCAGCAGCACGTAGGAGGTGGTCACCAGTGCGTCGGGCAAATGCCCCAGTTGCTGCAGAAGTTGCTCCATCAGTTGTCGGCCGCAGTCACGGCTGAAGGCTTCACCCTCTTCGATGATGACGTCACCGGTGAACCCTTGCAGGGCTTCGCGGAAACCGGCAGCACGCTCCTGGCTGATGCTCAGCTCGGGGCGTGCCCCTATCAGTGCGATCTGCTTGGGCACCGGTTGCAGCAGGCTGCTGGTCAGTTGCTGGCAGGCCTGGCGGTCGTCGCTGACCACTGAGCAGAACTGCGCAGGCTCCATCACCCGGTCAATGGCAATTACCGGCAGGCCCTTGGCGTGCAGCTCGCGGTAGCTGTCATCGCTGGCCGGCAGGCAACTGGCGACAAACAGTGCATCGCAGCGCCGTGCGCGGAACAGTTGCAACAACTGGCGCTCGCTGTTCGCCTCATCGTCAGAACTGGCGATCAGTAGCTGATAGCCGCGTGCTCGCGCACCTTGTTCCAACAGCTTGGCGATTCGTGCGTAACTGGGGTTTTCCAGGTCTGGCAGGATGAAACCCAACGTGCGCGTATGCCGACTGCGCAGCCCGGCCGCCTGGGGGTTTGGGGTAAAACCATGGGCTTCGACCACCGCACGCACCCGCTCGACGGTTGCCTGGCTGATGCGTTGCTGTGCGGCCTTGCCATTGATGACGTAGCTTGCGGTGGTCACGGACACACCGGCCAGACGTGCGATATCACTGAGTTTCAAACCGGGATTTCCTTGTTTTTTCGAGCTTGCCCCGACATTTTGTCCAATCGTAACCGATTCCTGCGCGCGACTATTGTCTGAGCTCAAGCGCCGAGTGGCCCTTCAAGCTTGCATAATTAGCGCGTAATCTGCCATAAATTCTAGATTAAACGTTTCAGCAGGCGTATTTTTGCGATGTTCGGCGCTGAGTGACTACTGCCAATTGACCGCTCAGTCAGTATTTTTGAACATCCTGCGCTGATTTATTCAAAACAATACCTAGTGCACACACCGCACTAACTAGGAGAACGGCATGCTTGAGCTCACTGTAGAGCAGATATCCATGGGCCAGAGGGCTGTGGATAAATCTGCTGCCTTGCACCTGCTCGCTGACAAACTGGCGGCTGACGGCCTGGTTGCCGAAGGCTACCTCAGTGGCTTGCAAGCCCGTGAAGCCCAAGGCTCGACCTTTCTCGGCCAAGGTATTGCTATCCCTCATGGCACCCCAGAAACCCGTGACCAGGTTTTTTCCACCGGCGTGCGCCTGTTGCAGTTCCCCGAAGGGGTGGACTGGGGCGACGGCCAGATCGTCTACCTGGCGATCGGCATTGCGGCCAAATCCGATGAACACCTGCGCCTGTTGCAACTGCTCACCCGTGCCCTCGGTGAGACCGACCTGGGCCAGGCCCTGCGCCGTGCCAGCTCCGCCGAAGCGTTGCTGAAACTGCTGCAAGGTGCGCCGCAGGAACTGGCGCTGGATGCGCAGATGATCAGCCTGGGCGTGTCCGCCGATGATTTTGAAGAGCTGGTATGGCGCGGTGCGCGTTTGCTGCGCCAAGCCGACTGTGTGAGCAACGGCTTTGCCGCCGTATTGCAGCAAGTTGACGCGCTGCCCCTGGGCGACGGCCTGTGGTGGCTGCACAGCGAGCAGACGGTGAAGCGCCCGGGCCTTGCGTTCGTGACGCCGGACAAGCCGATGCGCTACCTCGGCCAGCCCCTCAACGGCCTGTTTTGCTTGGCCAGCCTCGGCGAAGCGCACCAGACCTTGCTCGAACGCCTATGCGCTTTGTTGATTGAAGGGCGCGGCCAGGAATTGGGCCGCGCCACCAGCAGTCGCGCGGTGCTCGAAGTACTCGGCGGCGAACTGCCGCCCGACTGGCCGAGCGCGCGCATCACTCTGGCCAATGCCCATGGCCTGCATGC
Source organism: Pseudomonas antarctica (assembly GCF_900624995.1). GTDB lineage: Bacteria > Pseudomonadota > Gammaproteobacteria > Pseudomonadales > Pseudomonadaceae > Aquipseudomonas > Aquipseudomonas antarctica. The sequence goes on along the minus strand of NZ_UYXQ01000006.1, from coordinate 112,849 downwards.
ACGGCCGGCGAAAATCCTCGCGCAATTAGCGAAAAGTTTTGACGGCGATATCCGTGTACGCATCGTTGATGGCCCGGTAGGCGCCGTGTCGGTGAAAAGCCTGAGCAAGTTACTGAGCCTCGGTGCCCGTCGCGGGCAGGTGCTGGAGTTTGTTGCTGAGCCGACGATTGCGGGTGATGCGCTGCCCGCTCTGTTGGCTGCGGTAGAGGCAGGCCTCGGCGAAGAGGTTGAGCCGCTGCCGACCGTGAGTGCCCAGCCCGCCACCGTCGACATCGAACCGGTGATCAGCGCGCCCGCAGCTGGCAGCCAGGTCCAGGCCATCGCTGCCGCACCGGGCATTGCCATCGGGCCTGCGCATATCCAGATTCAGCAAGTGTTCGATTACCCGCTTCGCGGTGAGTCCTCAACCATTGAGCGCCAGCGCCTGCAGAGCGCCCTGGCTGATGTGCGCCGCGATATCCAAGGCCTGATTGAACGCAGCCAGGCCAAAGCCATCCGCGAGATTTTCATCACCCACCAGGAAATGCTCGACGACCCGGAGCTGACCGACGAAGTCGACACGCGCCTCAAGCAAGGCGAGAGCGCGCAAGCGGCGTGGATGAGCGTGATCGAAGCCGCCGCCAAGCAGCAGGAGGCGCTGCAGGATGCCTTGCTCGCCGAGCGCGCCGCGGACCTGCGCGACATTGGCCGCCGTGTGCTGGCACAACTGTGCGGCATCGACACCGCCGAGGAGCCGAGCGAGCCTTACATCCTGGTGATGGATGAGGTCGGCCCCTCCGACGTTGCGCGCCTGGCCCCGGCCCGCGTCGCTGGCATCCTCACCGCGCGTGGCGCGCGAGCCCTGGGCATTCCCGCGTTGGTAGGCGCAGGCCCGGCTGTGTTGTTGCTCGTGTCCGGCACGCCGTTGCTGCTCGACGGCCAGCGCGGGCGCCTGCATATCGACCCCGACGCCGCCGCCCTGCAACGCGCCACCGTCGAACGCGACACCCGCGAGCAACGCCTGCAAGCCGCCTCGGCCCAGCGCCACGAACCGGCGCTGACCCGTGACGGCCATGCGGTTGAAGTGTTCGCCAACATCGGCGAAAGCGCCGGTGTGGCCGGCGCGGTGGAGCAGGGCGCCGAAGGTATCGGCCTGCTGCGGACCGAACTGATTTTCATGGCCCACCCGCAAGCGCCGGATGAAGCCACCCAGGAAGCCGAATACCGCCGCGTGCTTGATGGCCTCGACGGTCGCCCGCTGGTGGTGCGCACCCTCGACGTGGGTGGCGATAAACCGCTGCCGTACTGGCCGATCGCCGAGGAAGAAAACCCCTTCCTTGGCGTGCGTGGTATTCGCCTGACGTTGCAACGCCCGCAGATCATGGAAGCCCAACTTCGCGCCCTGCTGCGTTCGGCGGACAACCGGCCGCTGCGCATCATGTTTCCCATGGTCGGCAGCGTCGATGAATGGCGCGCGGCCCGTGACATGACCGAACGCCTGCGCCTGGAAATCCCGGTGGCTGACTTGCAACTGGGGATCATGATTGAAGTGCCTTGCGCCGCCTTGATCGCGCCGGTATTGGCCAAGGAGGTCGACTTTTTCAGCGTCGGCACCAACGACCTGACCCAGTACACCCTGGCCATCGACCGTGGCCACCCGACGCTGTCGGCCCAGGCCGATGGCCTGCACCCGGCGGTGTTGCAGTTGATCGACATCACCGTGCGCGCGGCCCACGCCCATGGCAAATGGGTGGGGGTGTGCGGCGAATTGGCGGCGGACCCGCTGGCGGTGCCGGTGTTGATCGGCCTGGGTGTGGATGAGTTGAGCGTGTCGGCCCGCAGCATTCCTGAAGTGAAGGCGCGGGTGCGCGAATTCAGTCTGAGCGAGGCCCAGGGCCTGGCGCAAAAAGCCCTTGCGGTGGGTTCGCCCGCCGAAGTGCGAGCCCTAGTGGAGGCCGTGTAAATGGCGAAGATTCTGACCCTGACGCTGAACCCGGCGTTGGACCTCACGGTACGCCTGGCGCGCCTGGAACCGGGTGAAGTCAACCGCAGCGAAACCCTGCTGACCCATGCCGCCGGCAAGGGTGTCAATGTCGCCCAAGTGCTGGCGGACCTGGGCCATGAAGTCACCGTGGGCGGCTTTCTCGGTGAAGACAACCCTCAGGCGTTTGAGGCGTTGATCGCGCGGCGTGGCTTTGCCGATGCGTTTATCCGTGTGCCGGGCGAAACCCGCAGCAATATCAAGATCGCCGAACAGGATGGCCGGGTCACCGACATCAACGCACCAGGGCCGCAGGTCAGTGAGCAGGCGCAAGCGGCGTTGCTCAATCAACTGACGCTGATTGCGCCTGGGCACGACGCCGTGGTGGTCGCCGGTAGCTTGCCGGGTGGCGTCACTGCGCAGTGGTTCAAAGGTTTGCTGGAACATCTGAAAAGCCTCGGTTTGAAAGTCGCCCTCGACACGAGCGGCGAAGCCTTGCGCGCCGGTTTGCAGGCGGGCCCGTGGTTGATCAAACCCAACACTGAAGAGTTGGCCGAGGCTTTGGATTGCCCCACGGACTCCATCGCGCAACAGGCCCTGGCCGCCGAGCGTTTGCACGCCCAGGGCGTGGAGCACGTGGTGATCTCCCATGGCGCCGACGGTGTGAACTGGTTCAGCCCGGGCACGGCGCTGCATGCCACGCCGCCCAAGGTCAGCGTCGCCAGCACGGTGGGCGCGGGCGACTCGTTGCTAGCCGGGATGCTCCACGGTTTGCTCAGTGCTGATCTGCCGCAAACCACTCTGCGCCGCGCCACGGCGATTGCCGCGATGGCCGTCACGCAGATCGGTTTCGGCATCAGCGATGACGCGCAGTTGGCGCGTCTTGAAAGCGGCGTCCATGTGCGCGCGCTGACAGAACAATAAGAGGGTTTGTGATGAAGTTAGCCATTGTTACTGCCTGCCCGAATGGCATGGTCACCAGTGTGCTGTGCGCCCGCTTGTTGGACGCTGCTGCGCAACGCCAAGGCTGGAGCACCAGCGTGGAAGTGGTGGACGTGCAGCGCCCGGAGCGCCAGTTGTCCCAGGCCACGCTTGATGACGCCGAATGGGTGTTGCTGGTCAGCAGCACGCCGGTGGACATGCAGCGCTTTGTCGGCAAGCGCGTGTTCCAGAGCACGCCGGCGCAGGCGCTGGCGGACGTCGAGGCGATATTGCGCCGTGGCGCCGAAGAGGCGGCCGTCTATGTGGCGACTGCGCAACCGATAAAAAACGCGCCGCGTATCGTGGCGATCACCGCCTGCCCGACGGGCGTTGCTCACACGTTTATGGCCGCCGAAGCCCTGCAGCAAACCGCCAAGCGTTTGGGCTATGACTTACAGGTCGAGACCCAAGGCTCGGTCGGCGCGCGCACGCCACTGAGCCCGGAGGCCATCGCCAATGCCGACGTGGTGTTGCTGGCGGCTGATATTGAAGTCGCCACCGAGCGCTTCGCCGGCAAGAAGATCTACCGTTGCGGCACCGGCATTGCCCTCAAGCAAGCCGAAGCGACCCTCAACAAGGCCTTGGCCGAGGGCGCGGTGGAAAGTGCCGCGAGTGGCGCGGTAGCAAAGAAAACGGAAAAAACCGGCGTGTACAAACACCTGCTCACCGGCGTGTCGTTCATGTTGCCGATGGTGGTGGCGGGCGGTTTGTTGATCGCTTTGTCGTTTGTGTTCGGTATTCATGCGTTCGAAGAAAAAGGCACCTTGGCGGCAGCCCTCAAAACCGTTGGCGACCAGGCCTTTATGTTGATGGTGCCGTTGCTGGCGGGCTACATCGCCTACTCGATTGCCGACCGTCCGGGCCTTGCGCCCGGCATGATCGGCGGTTTGCTGGCGGGTACGTTGGGGGCCGGTTTTATCGGCGGTATCCTCGCCGGTTTCCTCGCCGGTTATTGCGTCAAGCTGATTACCCGCGCAGTGAAATTGCCGCAGAGCCTGGAAGCGCTTAAGCCGATCCTGATCATTCCATTGTTGGCGAGCTTGTTTACCGGCCTTGCGATGATTTACCTGGTTGGGCCGCCGGTCGCGCGGCTGCTCACCAGCCTGACCGACTTCCTCAGCACCATGGGCACCACCAACGCGGTGCTGCTGGGTATCTTGTTGGGCGGCATGATGTGCGTCGACCTCGGCGGGCCCATCAACAAGGCGGCGTATGCGTTTTCGGTCGGCTTGCTGGCGGCATCCAGTGGCGCCCCTATGGCGGCGACCATGGCCGCCGGTATGGTGCCGCCGATTGGCATGGGCATCGCCACGTTCCTGGCACGGCGCAAGTTTGCCCAGACTGAACGCGAAGCCGGCAAGGCCGCGATGATTCTGGGCCTGTGCTTTATCTCTGAGGGCGCGATTCCATTTGCCGCCAAAGACCCGTTGCGCGTGATCCCGGCCAGCATCGCCGGTGGCGCGTTGACCGGCGCATTGTCGATGTACTTCGGCTGCAAACTTGCCGCGCCCCATGGCGGTCTGTTTGTGTTGGTGATTCCGAATGCGATGAACCATGCGCTGCTGTATCTGCTGGCGATTGTCGCCGGCAGCCTGTTGACCGGTTTGGTCTATGCGCTGATCAAACGCCCGGAAGCGGTGGAGCTGGCGGTTGCCTCAGCCAAGGCCTGATGCGATTCAGCATGTGCGAGGGGCTTGCTCCGGATAGCGCAGTGTCATCTGTGCTTCATCCCCGCGTGGTTAAGTGTCCCTTTTGATAGGTAAGAGGGCACCTGCATGAGCCACTTCGATCTCGGCCGTCGCCGTGTGATGCAAGCCGTCGGCGCCGGTCTGTTGCTGCCGGGGCTGGCGCCTGCGGTCATTGCGTCGGTCAAAGACCGGCCGCAACTCACCGACGGTGTGCAGTCCGGTGACTTGCTCGGCGACCGTGCGATGATCTGGAGTCGCAGCGACCGCCCGGCGAAGATGGTGGTGGCGTGGGACACTCGCAGTGTGTTCAGCAACCCGCGCACATTCATCTCGCCACTGGCAGACAGCCGTACCGATTTTACCGCCCGCGTCGAACTCACCGGGCTGCCGCTCGATCAGGCGATTTTCTATCGCGTGCACTTTGAAGACGCCCAGACCGGCGTCGCCAGCGAGCCGTGGTTCGGTCACTTGCGCAGCGTGCCGCAACAGCGCCGCGATATCCGTTTTGTATGGAGTGGCGACACCGTCGGCCAGGGTTTCGGCATCAACCCGGACATCGGCGGCATGCGCATCTACGAAGCCATGCGCCTGCGCCTGCCGGACTTCTTTATTCACAGTGGCGACACCATCTACGCCGACGGCCCGGTGCCGGCGCAACTGACCGTTGAGGGCGGTCGCATCTGGCGCAACATCACCACCGAAGCCAAGAGCAAAGTCGCCGAAACCCTGGATGAATATCGCGGCAATTATCGCTACAACCTGCTCGATGAAAATGTGCGCCGTTTCAACGCCGAGGTGCCGCAGATCTGGCAGTGGGATGACCACGAGGTGGTGAATAACTGGTCGCCGAGCAAGCAATTGGATGAGCGTTATCAGACCAAAGACATCAACACCTTGGTCGGCCGCGCACGTCAGGCTTGGCTTGAATATTCACCGATGCGTCGACAAAGCGTCGATGGCGGCGGGCGTATCTACCGCAAGCTCAGCTATGGCCCGTTGTTGGATGTGTTTGTGCTGGATATGCGCAGCTACCGTGGCCCCAACGACGATAACCTGGGCGGCGAAAAACCTTTTATGGGCCGTGAGCAGTTGGATTGGCTCAAGCGCGAACTCAAGGCCTCTCAGGCACAGTGGAAAGTCATCGCCGCCGACATGCCTATCGGCCTTGGCGTGCCCGACGGCGAGGTCAGCCCCGGCGTGCCGCGCTGGGAAGCCATTGCCAACGGCGACCCTGGCCCGGCGCAAGGCCGCGAGCTGGAAATCGCCGAGCTGTTAGGGTTTTTGCGCGCGCAGCAGGTGCGCAATCATGTGTGGCTGACGGCGGATGTGCATTACTGCGCGGCGCATCACTACCACCCGGACCGTGCGGCGTTTCAGGATTTTGAGCCGTTCTGGGAGTTTGTTGCCGGGCCTTTGAATGCGGGGAGTTTTGGGCCGAACGCACTGGACAAGACGTTTGGGCCTGAGGTGGTTTTCGAGAAGGCGCCGCCTGCGCAAAACACCTCACCGTTTGCCGGGTTTCAGTTTTTTGGCGAAGTGCAGATTGATGGGCAGACGGCGGAGCTGACCGTCATCCTGCGGGATCTGGATGGGGTCTCAGTGTTCGAGCAGAAGCTGCAACCGGTCTGATTTGACCTGCAATCAAATGTGGGAGGGAGCAAGCCTCCTCCCCTATTTGATCTATGTTCCTTCAGGGGCTCAATACACATCCCGACGATAGCGCCCTTGCTCGATCAAGCGCTCCACGGTCTCGCTGCCGAGCACCTCGTGCAGCACCTGATCCACGCCAGTCGCCATGCCCTGCAAACTGCCGCAGACATAAATCGCGGCGCCGTCTGCCAGCCATCGGCGCAGCACGTCCGCCGATTCGCGTAGACGGTCTTGCACGTAGATCTTCTCGTCCTGATCACGGGAAAACGCCAGGTCCAGCAAGGCCAGATCACCGCTGGCCAACCAGCCTTGCAGCTCGTCCTGGCACAAGTAGTCATGGGCGATATTGCGTTCGCCGAACAGCAGCCAGTTGCGTTGCTGGCCATCGGCAATGCGAGCCTTGAGCAAGCTGCGCAAGCCGGCAAGGCCCGTGCCGTTGCCCAGCAGAATCAGCGGCACTGGCGCCTCCGGCAAATGGAAACCACTGTTGCGACGCAGGCGCAGGCTAATGCTTGAGCCGATGGCAGCGTGTTCGGTCAGCCAGCCCGAGCCCAGGCCCAGGCGACCGTCAGGGTGCCGTTCCTGGCGTACGATCAGCTCCACTACGCCGTCGCTGGCAATCGAGGCGATGGAGTATTCGCGCAGGCCCAGCGGCACCAATGCGCTCACCAGCGCCTGAGCGTGCAGGCCGACCAGGTGCGCACGGTTGTCCGGCAGTTGGCGTGTCGCCAGGGCTTGGTTGAGGGTTTGCGCCAGGCCGTCGATCAGCACGCTGTCGTTGCCGGCCAGGCCCAGGCCTTCGAGGAAGTGTTCGATGGCGCATGGGCCATTGCGCGGCAGTACTTCCACCAGGTCACCTGCCAGCCAGCTTTGTGGTGACGGCGGTGTGAGGCCCAGCAGGTAAATGTTCGCGCCGACGCTGTCACGATTGAGCAGGGTACGTTGGGTGAGTGTCCAGTTTTCGTACTGGGCGGTCTGCCATGCCGCTGCAGGTGCGTGACCCGTGAGTTGGCTCAGTTGCTGTTGCCAGGTGAGCAAGGCGTCGGCGTCACCACTGTCGACTTCCACCGGCGCGAACAGCGGGTTGCCGCCTTGGTGAGTCAGCCAGAAATGCAGACGCCGGGCAAAACCGCAGAAGTGTTCGTACTGACGATCACCCAGAGCCAGCACCGAGTAATTAAGACCTTTAAGCGCCAGGTCCTGGCCGAGCACGCTGCGCTCAAAACCACGGGCGCTGTCAGGGGCTTCGCCGTCGCCGAAGGTGCTGACTACAAACAGCGCATTGTCTGCCTGGCGCAGGTCGTCCGGGCTGACATTGCCCAAGGGTTGCACCTTCACCGGCAGGCCGGCGGCCTGCAATTGCCCAGCCGTCTGCCATGCAAGCTGCTCGGCGAAGCCACTCTGGCTGGCAAAACCGATCAACCAGGCCGAGGCATCGCCAGGGTTGGCGCCGAGGCCTTTGCGTGCGTCGCGCACGTGGCGTTTCTTGCGGCGACGGTCGAGGTACAGCAGCCAGCCGGTAATAAAGAACAGCGGCATGCACAACGCGCTGAGGGTGAGAATGATGCGGCCCACCAGGCCGAAATAACTGCCGGTATGCAGTGCGTAAATACTGGTCAGCAATTGCGACTTGAGGGTCTTGCTGGCGTACCTGTCATGGGCGTTGACCTCGCCGGTGGATGGGTCGAGGTTGATCTGGTTCAGCGCGCGGTCGTGAGGCGATGATTTGAGCCGGTAATAAACAATGGCCGGTTGCCCGGCGACGGCCGGCATGCGGATGTTGTAGGCGCTTAAGCCGGGGCCGGCGTTGGCGTAGATACTGCTCCAGATAGCGTCGTAATTGGCCACCGGCGCGGGGCCTTCTGGCGCCGGCCCGCGCTTGCGCATGCGTTCATTTTGAGGGGCATCGGAAAGCAGTTTGGTCAGGCCCTGGTTGTACCAATCGTAGGACCAATACAGGCCGGTCAGCGCGGCCAACAGATAAAACAGCAGGCACCAGGTGCCGAACACCGAGTGCAAATCCCAGTTGAAGCTGCGACCCTTTTTGCGCCAGTCCACTGTCAGCCAGGCGCGCCAGCTCGCCACCTGGCGCGGCCAGCGCAGGTACAGGCCGGAAAGGCAGAAAAACACCAGGATCAGCGTACACGCGCCAGTGATTTGCCGGCCGGTGTCGCCCATGGCCAGGAAACGGTGCAGTTGCAGCACAAAAACGAAGAAATCCTGGCCGACCGCGTCGCCCATGTAGTCGCCCGTGTAGGGGTCGAAGTAGCGTATTTGGCCACGACGCTCGCCGGGCGGTGCGCTGAAGATCACCCGCGCAGCGTTGGCGCTTTCGCTTTCCACCCACAGCATCGACACGGTCTTGCCTTCGGTGGCCTCAAGCTTGCGCACCAGCTCGGCAGGCGGCAGTACGCCGGCTTCGCGTTTTTCGACGTGCAGTACCGTCGGGTTGAGCGCCCGCAGAATTTCATCCTGGAACGAGACCGTCGCCCCGGTGATCCCCATCAACGCCAGCACCAGCCCGGCCGTAATGCCGAAGAACCAGTGCAACTGGAACAGGGTTTTCTTCAACACGTCTGACGGCCTCGCTGAGCTGGATAGATAGGTCACGGCGCGCATTATGCCGTGGCTTAACGAGAAATATTCTGTTTTGCGCGCAAAAGCGCTGCGCCTTTGCCAAACGCTGGAAAATACCAAGTGGGCCGACGGTGAAATCACTGCCGGGCCCCCGTCCGTCAACACCAAGCGCAACCTGCACTTGCCCGAAGGGCACCGGCTGGCCCATGTCTACCCGCGACGTGCCGTGGCCTTTTCCTGAGCCATAAAAAAACCCATGACATGTCATGGGTTTTTTGTGTGCGGCTGGCTTACACGTAGTAAGACTTCAACGGCGGAAAGCCATTGAACTCAACCGCGCTGTAGCTGGTGGTGTACGCGCCGGTCGACAACCAGTACATCCGGTCACCAATCGCCAGGTTCAGCGGCAGGCCGTACTTGTAGTTTTCGTACATGATATCGGCGCTGTCACAGGTAGGGCCGGCGATCACGACTTCTTCCATCTCGCCTTTCTTCTCGGTCCAGATCGGGAACTTGATGGCTTCGTCCATGGTTTCGATCAGGCCGGAGAACTTGCCCACATCCGTGTACACCCAACGCTCGACGGCGGTACGCGATTTACGTGCAACCAATACTACTTCGCTGACCAGGATGCCGGCGTTGGCGATCAACGAACGGCCCGGTTCCAGGATGATTTCCGGCAGGTCGTCGCCGAAATCTTCCTTGAGGAAGCGGATGATTTCTTCGGCGTAGGTTTCCAGGCTGTTGGTGCGGGTGATGTAGTTGGCCGGGAAGCCGCCGCCCATGTTGATCAGCTTGAGGTGGATGCCGTCTTCTTCTTTGAGGCGCTCGAAGATCACTTTGACCTTGGCGATCGCCGCGTCCCACACGCTGATATCGCGCTGTTGCGAGCCGACGTGGAACGAGATGCCGTACGGCACCAGGCCCAGGTCACGGGCGAGGATCAGCAGGTCCATGGCCATGTCGGTCTGGCAGCCGAATTTACGCGACAGCGGCCAGTCAGCCGTGGTCGAGCCTTCGGTGAGGATACGCACGTAGACTTTCGAGCCCGGCGCGGCCTTGGCGATGTTGCGCAGGTCGGCTTCGGAGTCGGTGGAGAACAGGCGCACGCCTTTATCAAAGAAGTAGCGGATGTCCTTGGATTTCTTGATGGTGTTGCCGTAGCTGATACGGTCGGCGCTGACGCCACGGTCCATGACCTTGTCCAGCTCGTAGATCGAGGCGATGTCGAAGCTCGAGCCCTTGTCTTTCAACAGGTCGATGATCTCGACAGCCGGGTTGGCCTTGACGGCGTAATAGACTTTGGCGAATTCGAAACCGGCGCGCAGGTCATCGTAGGCCTGGCTGATCATCGCGGTGTCGATCACCACGAACGGGGTTTCTTGCTTGTCGGCGAACGCCTTCATTTTGTCAAAGGTGGCGCGCGCGAAATAGTCTTCGACGTTGATCGACATGCTGGGAGACTCCTAAGGGCAAACTAAATTGATCAATGGGTGCAAATGAACGTCCTCCGTATCCCCACTTTGGTTCGCCTACTTCCCAAGGCATGTCGCCGAAAGCAAAAAGGCCATGGGCGTAACCGCTTCCCTTGGCCTTGCTGTCTCGTCGTCAGTACTTGAGCCGGATGGATCGTTTCCAGCATGGACGTTCGGCGCGAACTTTAGGGCTTGATGGGCGTGGGATCAACTAAAAATGTCGCGTTTTTGCACGCGTTCGTCGCGCGACCTTGTGCAGCTACTTATGTAACCGACAGGTGTGACGGATTGATGTTCCCCGGATGGGGTAAATCAGGAGGATTTGCGGTGCCTTCATCGCAGGCAAGCCAACTCCCACATTTGAATTGCATTCATCTGTTGGAATGCATTTCCCTGTGGGAGCCGGGCTTGCCCGCGATAGCGGTCTATCAGGCCAACGCTGTCTCGGCAGGCGAAACAATGCTGGTCTTACCGCCACGCGACTTACCGGAACTGAGGTACTCAGCAATCGACTCCTGCGTCACCTCACCCAGGAACACCCGCTCCGCATCCATCACCGGCAACCACGAACGGTTGAACTCGTACATGCGCGACAACAGGATGCGCAAATGCTCGTCATACGCCGCGGTGGCGTTGAACTCGCGCAAGTACTGGCCGCAGGTACCGGTCTGACGGTGCAGATCGCGACGTCGTACATAACCCAGTGCCTTGTTTTCGGCGCAGGTGACGACCACATAGCGGCGGTCAGTTTCGTCCATCAGTTCCAGCGCCTCGGCCACCGGGGTTTGCGGGCTTACCGACGGCGCGTTATCCGCCGCATCTTCGGCTTTTACCAGCAGCAGGCGCTTGAGGGTGCTGTCCTGGCCGACGAAATTGCTCACGAACTCGTCAGCCGGATGCGCCAGCAGGGTGTCCGGGTGGTCGATCTGCAGCAGCTTGCCGGCGCGGAAGATCGCAATCTTGTCGCCCAGCTTGATCGCTTCGTCGATGTCGTGGCTGACCATGATCACGGTCTTTTTCAACGCGCGTTGCATCTCGAAGAACTCGTTCTGGATCATCTCGCGGTTGATCGGGTCGACCGCGCCGAACGGTTCGTCCATCAACAGCAGCGGCGCATCGGCCGCCAGCGCGCGGATCACGCCGATCCGCTGTTGCTGACCACCCGACAGTTCACGCGGGTAGCGATGCAGGTACTGCTTGGGTTCCAGCTTGATCATGCTCATCAACTCGCGGGCGCGGTCGTGGCATTTCTGTTTGTCCCAACCGAGCAGCTTGGGCACGACCACGATGTTTTCCTCGATGGTCATGTTCGGGAACAGGCCGATTTGCTGGATCACGTAGCCGATGTTGCGACGCAGGGTCACTTCGTCGAGGTCGGTGGTGTCTTCGCCGTTGATCAGGATCTTGCCCGAGGTGGGCTTGATCAGGCGGTTGATCATTTTCAGCGTGGTGCTCTTGCCGCAGCCCGACGGGCCGAGGAATACGCAAATTTCGCCTTCATTGACAGTCAGGCTCACGTCGTTCACGGCAGAGATTGTTTTGCCGTTGCTTTGAAAAGTCTTGGTCAGGTTTTGAAGTTCGATCATTTGAGCAGTCCTTTTGGAGTCAGCGAGCGTTGCAGCCATTGCAGAAGCAGGTCGGCGAAGATGGCCAGAAGACTGACCAGTACGGCGCCAACGATCAGCATCGACATGTCGCTGCGGCTGATGGAAGCCAGAATAAGTACACCCAGGCCACCGGCGCCGATGGTGGCGGCGATGGTCATCACGCCGATGTTCATCACCACGGCGGTACGCACGCCAGCGAGGATCACCGGCACGGCGATGGGCAACTCGACCATGCGCAGGCGCTGGCCGAAGGTCATGCCGATGCCTTTGGCGGCTTCGCGAATGCCCGGTTCCACGCCGGTCAGGGCCAGGTAGGTGTTACGCATGATCGGCAGCAGGGAGTAGAGGAACACCGCAGTAATCGCTGGCATCGGCCCCAGGCCCTGGCCGAACTTGGAGTAGAACGGCAGCAGCAGGCCGAACAGGGCGATGGATGGCACGGTCAGCAATACCGTGGCGCTGGCTTGCAGCGGGCCGGCCAGGGTCGGGAAGCGGGTCATTAGCACGCCAAGGGGCACGCCGACGACAATCGCCAGGATCACGGCAATACCGACCAAGGTGATGTGCTGCCAGGTCAGGTGCAGGACGAGTGCCCAATCAAGATGGGAAAAGGCGTTCAGGAATTCCATGTCTTCTCCTCTAATCAGTTGAGCGGATGTTGGCGCAGGAAGTCTGCGGCGACAGCGGACGGACTTTCATGGTCGACGTCGACTCGCGCATTCAATTGACGCATGGTTTCATCGTCGAACAGCGCGGCCAACGGCTTGAGGTCAGCCGCCAGTTGCGGGTGAGCATCGAGGTAGGCCTGGCGCACCACGGGGGCGGCGGTGTAGTCCGGGAAGTAATGTTTGTCGTCTTCCAGCAGCTTCAATTTGAAGGCACTTAGGCGACCGTCGGTGGTGTAAACCAAACCGGCAAATACCTGGCCATTACGTAGCGCGGTATAGACCAGGCCGGCGTCCATCTGGCGTGTGTTTTTGCGGGTCAGGTTCATGTCGTACAGCTTGACCATGCCGTCCATACCGTCGGAACGGTTGGCGAATTCGGTGTCCAGGGCCACCAGGCGCGTGCCTTTGTTTGTTTGGGCCAGGGCGTGGGTCAGGTCGCTGATGTTGTTGATCTGCGGGAATTCCTTGGCCACGTTCTCTGGCAGCGCCAACGCGTAGGTGTTGCTGAATTTCGACGGCGACAGCCAGGCAAGGCCTCGTTTTGCATCGAGTTCTTTTACCCGTGCGTAGGACTCTTCGCTGCTGAGTTTCTCGTCCACATGGTTGTAATTCACCAGCGACACCCCGGTGTATTCCCAGAGCATATCCAGTTGCCCGCTTTCTTGGGCGCTGCGCGCCAGGTTACTACCCAGACCGCCGGTCACGCGGGTGTCATAGCCTTTGGTGCGCAGGTACTGGGCCGTGATTTCGGCGAGCAAAGTCTGTTCGGTGAACACTCGGGCACCGATGCGGATCACCGGTTTTTCAGCGGCTTGCGCAATACCTGCCAGCAGCAGGACGCAGCTCAATATCAACGTCAGTTTCTTCATGTTGGTTCCTCTTTCAGGCCTAAGACGGGGCCAAGCCTTAAGACGCACGCAACCCGCGTTCCAGCCAGAGGCGGCTGGCCATGGTCACCAGGCCGTCGAGCAGCAATGCCAGCAACGCGGTACATGCCGCACCGAGCAGCAGTTGCGGATGGTTGTTCAGGGCGATGCCGGGGAAGATCAGGCTGCCCAGGCTGTTGGCACCAATCAGGAAGGCCAGCGGTGCGGTGCCGACGTTGATCGCCAGGGCCACGCGCACACCGCCGATAATGATCGGCACGGCGTTTGGCAGTTCCACGCGAAACAGCACCTGGCGCGGCGTCATGCCGATGCCGGTGGCGGCTTCTTTGAGGGAGCCTTGCACGTTTTTCAGGCCTTCGTAGGTGTTGCGCACGATGGGCAGCAAGGAGGCGAGGAATAGCGCGAAGATCGCCGGGCCGCTGCCGATGCCGAGGACGCCGAGGGCGATGGCCAGTACGGCCAGGGGAGGGACGGTGTTGCCGATGTTGAAGATCTGCATGAAGCGTTCTGCGCGCCCGACCATGTTCGGTCGGCTGAGCAGGATACCGGCGGGGATCCCTACAACGAGGGCAGCCAGCATGGAGACAAGAACGAGGATCAGGTGTGCTTGCAGGTAAAACAACAAATCGTCGCGGTACAGTTCGATCGTGTTAATGCCGATCCAGTGGACCAGCAGGGCCAGGAGAGTGACGACGATCACGCCTCCTATCAGCCCTTTGCCATAGCGAATAGCCACAGGCGGACTCCTTTTTTTCTTCTGTCGGCGAACACAATTCTCTGCGGCATGCCATTTCTGGCTGCCTCTGAATGGGGTCGCGAAAAGCAGTTCGTCTATACCGGCAACGCGGTATGAGTTCGAACCATGAGCGCAGCCTCGTCAGGCTAACTTGCTGATTTTTCAGCCCCTGTTCCGAGTGCGATAGCAGGGGAGTGGACGTCTCTACCTTTTAAAAGGTTCCACACTTGGCAGCATTTAGCCACCCCCAATGGGCTGAACGGTGGTCCGGCGCCTGGGGTTTGCGCTATACTCGCCGCCCTTTTTTGACTCACCTGCCAGGCGATTTCCCATGACCCACCAGGCCGCCGAAGTCGCGAAACGCCGCACTTTCGCCATTATTTCCCACCCCGATGCCGGTAAAACCACCATCACCGAGAAGCTCCTGCTGATGGGCAAGGCAATCGCAGTGGCCGGCACGGTGAAATCCCGCAAATCCGACCGCCATGCCACCTCCGACTGGATGGAAATGGAAAAACAACGGGGTATTTCCATTACCACGTCGGTCATGCAGTTCCCGTACCGCGACCACATGGTCAACCTGCTCGACACGCCGGGCCACGAAGACTTCTCCGAAGACACCTACCGCACATTGACGGCAGTGGACTCGGCCTTGATGGTCCTCGACGGTGGTAAAGGCGTTGAGCCACGTACCATTGCGCTGATGGACGTGTGCCGTCTGCGCGACACGCCGATCGTCAGCTTCATCAACAAACTCGACCGCGACATCCGCGACCCGGTCGAGTTGCTCGATGAAATCGAAGCGGTCCTGAAGATCAAGGCCGCGCCGATCACCTGGCCGATTGGTTGCTATCGCGACTTCAAGGGCGTGTACCACCTGGCCGACGACTACATCATTGTCTACACCGCCGGCCACGGTCACGAGCGCACCGATGTGAAAATCATCGAGAAGCTCGACTCCGACGAAGCCCGCGCCCACTTGGGTGACGAGTACGACCGGTTCGTCGATCAGTTGGAGCTGGTGCAGGGCGCCTGCCACGCGTTCAACCAGCAGGAGTTCCTCGACGGCCAGCTGACGCCTGTGTTTTTCGGTACTGCACTGGGCAACTTCGGTGTCGACCACGTGCTCGATGCCGTCGTGAACTGGGCGCCCAAACCTCTGGCTCGCGTCGCCAACGAGCGCACCGTGGAACCGGTCGAAGAGAAATTCACCGGCTTTGTGTTCAAGATCCAGGCGAACATGGACCCCAAGCACCGCGACCGTATCGCCTTCATGCGCATTTGCTCGGGCAAATACGAAAAAGGCATGAAGATGCGCCATGTGCGCACCGGCAAGGACGTGCGCATCGGCGACGCCCTGACCTTCTTCTCCTCCGAGCGTGAACAGCTCGAAGAAGCCTACGCGGGCGACATCATCGGCTTGCACAACCACGGCACTATCCAGATCGGTGACACCTTCACCGAAGGCGAAGTGCTGGGCTTTACCGGTATCCCGCACTTCGCCCCGGAACTGTTCCGCCGCGTACGCCTGCGTGACCCGCTCAAGTCCAAGCAACTGCGCCAAGGCCTGCAGCAACTGGCGGAAGAGGGCGCCACCCAGGTGTTCTTCCCCGAGCGCAGCAACGACATCATCCTCGGCGCCGTCGGTGTGCTGCAGTTCGACGTGGTCGCTAGCCGCTTGAAAGAGGAATACAAGGTCGAGTGCTCCTACGAGCCGATCACCGTGTACTCCGCGCGCTGGATCGATTGCAGCGATAAAAAGAAGTTGGAAGAGTTCTCCAACAAGGCTGTGGAAAACCTTGCGGTGGACGGCGGCGGTCACCTGACTTACCTGGCCCCGACCCGGGTCAACCTGGCGCTGATGGAAGAGCGCTGGCCGGATGTGAAATTCCGTGCGACGCGTGAGCATCACTAAAAAATGAGAGGGGCCATACGATTCGTATGGCCGCTCTTGGTGAGTTGCGTATCATCGACTCATAATGAAACGACTCAGGCGAGCATTCGACTGACTACCGTTTAGTTGGAAAGTAACTGTTGGTCGTTGCCTCGCTGACAAATTGGTCATATTCGGGGCGTGAGATAAAACCGTTGGTGTCTTTGTCTGCCGTCTTGAAGGCAGCGTCATCAAATTCTGATTTGTTGGCGTAACCCCGTTCCGTTGCTGTTTTAACGTAGCGGTCATCCATATAGATACTCCATTCCTGTCTTGACAGTTGCCCATCCTTATTTCGCTCGGAATAGTCCCAGTTATCATTGTACGTCGTGTTGTAGAGACCTGCGCAGGCAGTGATGTTTAACAAGACGAAGAGGGGTGCAAATAGAGTAAGGAATCGCTTCATTTCGGTAAGCTCGGCAATGGGTTGGTACCGGGACTTTAGTGGTGGATATTCGAGGGATGCAATAAGTTCGATTGAAAGGTTACAAATTTCAGAACTGTCTTGCTGTGCCATGTTTTAAAGACTTTTTTACGTAAGATTTTTTACCGGGTCGAGGTATAGGTGACGTCATCACAAACCCCCTGAGGCGTGAGCCTTATGAAGGTCAAAGCGGCACAAAAAAGGCGAAGACTTTATGGCTTCGCCCTTTTTAACAGGTTGCCAATGACCGTGAAATTTATAAGAAGTTCGGCCCGGCGGGAAGTTGTTTGAGCGCCAGTTCAGCGCCCGCGCGAGCCGTTTCAATTTGTGCAATCACAGCATCCTTTACCACCGCTTCGTTAAAGTCACTAGGCGCTTGGTGTTTAATATGATCTACGCTGAGATACAGTAAATGCAGAGCGACGTCCATGGCGCTTTGAAACGCGATAAGTGTGCTGTCATTGCCAAATTTTTCAATCACGCCCTCCCAGCGCCGATCCGACTCTGTTTGGAGTTTTTTGAATTCAATCAGAGAGACATCGTTATCCTCGTAGATGTCCTTTAATAATTTTTTAAGTGAGCGGGATATAGGGCGATACTTCATGTGAGGTTTTCCGTGTCCAGTGAAGAAGTGAAAACTCTATTCGCCTGCTTTAAGTTGGGCAATATACAGTGCGGTGATGTTGCAAATTTCAGACGTGTCGAGCGAGGTCTGTAAGTTATTTCAAGGGGCGTGTTTCTTCTCGAACTCAGCATGAACATTGTCCTCGACGGCGTCGGAACAAGGCCGTGCTTCGCCCGTTTTCATGAGCGGCCAATTCTGATCTGCGCTTGGCGATGGATTGGCGAGAACCGTGCATCCGGTCTAGCGTTTCGAATACGTCACCCACTTATCGATGGAATAGGAGACCCGTGTGCGTATAACTCAACGCGCTATCCACGTGATGCTGTTAGCGGCCATAGGGTTGGCACACATGCCGGCGCTGGCGGATGCAGGCACGCCCCAGTGGAAAGACACCGGCCCAGTCACCAAGAAAAAGCAGAACGAGGTCAACTCCGGCAGTTGGCAACCACAGGCTCAGCCCGCGCCCAAGGAAGATGCAGAAAACCCCTACAACGAAGGTGAAGACAGCGAAACCTACGACGACGGCGACACCTGAGGCCTGGCGCAAACCCCGCATTGGGACTAGCTTCTAGCCAGGCGACGGTAAACCGGCGTCGTGCGGATTCATCTACTGACTGGACGGAAATCGACCATGAGTATTTTTCAACGTGTAGTGCTGTTGATAAAAGTGCTGGTGCTGTTGTCGTTGGGGATGTCGACGGCCTGGGCGCATAACCCGGTGCAGGGCAGCCAGGTAGGGTTTGTGGCAGCGAAGACGGTACAGACAGGTGGGCTGCAACTGGCCAAGAGCGAGTCGCAGGCCGGTGATGAAGATCAGGGCGGCGCGAAGGATGACGATGACCCGCAAGCTCCGCCAGACGATGATGACACTGAAAGTGACAGCGATACCTGAGTCGCCGTGAAAGAAAGCCCAGCCTGCCGGGCTGATGCGCATCCCAGTGTGAGTAGCGGTAGGGCTTGAGCAATGCCCTGGATTGAAGCACCAGGGCATTTTTTTGTCTGCACGCGGCGGACAGCAACCCGATGCCTATCAGCTGATGTCTGTGAAGTGATCGCTGCTCAGGATATGTTCGATTGAAAGCCCCAGTCCTGGGCTGTAGTCGTTGCTGGTGGCAGCCGTAAATTTTATATCCTTGCTGCCTTTGGTAACGCTGCGCTCACCTGTAGTTTGAGTACTGGTGGTGTACACCGTGCTGCGCATTTTCACATACCCACCCACGTCATCTTTCATCTTTGCGAGCTGTTCATTTATCTGCGCTGGCGTGAGGTTGAGTTTCTTTTCCAAGCGAACGCCCCAGCGCGTCAGGCACGTTTCTGCAAAGTGGCGAACAAGCTGGCCCGGCTCTGCATACACCTTTGCGCCTTGGTTGCCATTGGCGGCAGCATTGCCCACTAAGGTCGCGTGGCGGCCTGGCATGGGATAGATATGAACCTTAGTGGTTTTATCGCATTCGGGAACCACACAGGCAAAGCCCAGCGATCGCTCATCTCTGGCGTAAAAAGCGACATACTCTTTTACGTTGCTACCGAGTTTTACCCGGTTGTCCTGGAAGTTCAGGAGCCCCGGGACTGGGTCGACAGCAAAGATATTGACTGGCACGTTTTTCAAGGCGCTGTCATTGAGCATCGCATTGGCCAGCATATGGCAGCTGATCCCGCCGCGGCTCCAGCCGACCAGGTTAACGTGGGTGGGAATGATGCCGTCTTTTCGGAAGGTCTTGATGATCTGCTCTTGCAGCTGCTGCTGCGTTACTTTGCGCGTACCGTAATCATACGTGCGCCAATACCAACTGCCCGTGGTTTTGACTTCTTCAATCGGGATGCCGGCTTTTTGCAGTTGAGTGTAATTTTCCTCGGTCAGTTTTTCGCGCTGCCAGGTGAACGTGCCCTTCATGATGTTAATCGCGTGAGCCACATTTTCTTCCCAGCCGGAACCCAGGGCCGCGCCTTTTAACTGAAGGTAATTGCCAGACTCCGCGAACATCTCATCGGCCTGCAAGTTTCCGCTGCCTGGGCCGTCGATAACGATCCATTCGGCGAACTCTTTACTGACACTTTGCGTGTTTTGCGCCAGCGTGGAAATCAACTCGCCGTTCCAGTAATTTGCGTTCCAATCATCGAACTTTGTTGAGCCGGTGCCGCAGAAAAAAACAGTGAAAGTTGTCATGAGCGATGACCCGTCCGTTGGGTAAAAGAGGTGAGCTCATGACAAAGTAAAAGGCCTGAGGGGGCTACTGTGAGAACTGACAGTTTGTTAGATTGCTTTCGAATACCTAACGGGTGTTAGCAATAGAAAACTGTTGGTGAGCGCCCAAAAAGAAAGCCCCTCCCGCCAGGCTGATGCGCAACCTGATGGGAAGGGCTGTAGAACTCAAGCAGTGCCCCGGATTGAACTGCCGGGGCACTTTTGTTGCAGGCTCAGGCCACAAACTGCTCCGCGTAGTGGCAAGCCACTTGGCGGTTATCCAGCGCACGCAACTGCGGCTCCTCGCTGCTGCAACGCGCTGTCGCATACGGGCAGCGCTTGTGGAAGGCGCAACCCGGCGGCGGGTTCAGCGGGTTAGGCAATTCGCCGACGATCTTGATCTTCGGCTTGTTCGGGTCCGGGTGGATGGTCGGGGTGGCCGACAGCAGCGCCTGGGTGTAGGGGTGCAGAGGGCGTGCGTAGATGTCTTCCTTGGGACCGACTTCCACCGGGCGGCCGAGGTACATCACCATCACGTCATCGGCGACGTGTTGCACCACCGCCAGGTTGTGGGAGATGAACACGTAGGCGGTGTTGAATTCCTGCTGCAGGTCCATGAACAGGTTAAGCACCTGGGCCTGGATCGATACGTCGAGTGCCGATGTAGGCTCATCCGCCACCAGCACTTTAGGTTGCAGCATCATGGCGCGGGCCAGTGCGATGCGCTGGCGCTGGCCACCGGAGAACATGTGCGGGTAGCGCTGATAATGCTCAGGGCGCAGGCCCACTTGCTTCATCATTGCCTGCACTTTCTCGCGGCGTTCGGCCGCCGACAGGTTGGTGTTGATCAACAGCGGTTCGCCCAGTTGGTCGCCAACTTTCTGGCGTGGGTTCAACGAGGCGTACGGGCTCTGGAACACCATCTGCACGTCTTTGCGCAGTTGCTTGCGCTGGGCCTTATCGGCGCCGGCAACTTCCTGGCCGGCGATTTTCAGCGAGCCTGACGACGGCTCTTCAATCAGTGTCAGTGCACGCGCCAGAGTGGATTTACCGCATCCCGACTCGCCTACTACGGCGAGGGTTTTGCCAGCTTCCAGTTCGAACGACACACCATTAAGTGCGCGTACCAGGGCATGGCCCTTGAACAGGCCACGGGACACTTCGTAGTGACGGGTCAGGTCGCGGGCGGTAAGAACGACGGCCATTACGCCACCTCCTGGTTCAAGGGGTAGAAGCAGCGCGCAAGGCTGTTGCTTTTCGGGTCAAGGCCAGGCCGCTGGGCTCGGCAGGATTCCTGCACATACGGGCAACGCGGCGACAGCAGGCAACCCTGCGGGCGGTCATAACGGCCGGGCACGATACCCGGCAGCGTGGCCAGGCGCGAGGCGCCCAGGCTGTGCTCAGGGATCGCCTTGGGCAGCGCTTCGCTGTACGGGTGCGCCGGAATGTCGAACAACTGCGGCACCTGGCCGACTTCCACGGCTTGACCGGCGTACATCACGCACACGCGCTGGGCGGTTTCGGCTACCACGGCCAAGTCGTGGGTGATCAGCACCAGGCCCATGTTCTGCTCTTTCTGCAGGGTCAGCAGCAGTTCCATGATCTGCGCCTGGATGGTCACGTCCAAGGCCGTGGTCGGTTCGTCGGCGATCAGCAGTTTCGGCTCGCCGGCAATTGCCATGGCGATTGCCACACGCTGGCTCATACCGCCGGACAGCTGGTGCGGGTAGGCGTCCATACGGCTGGCGGCGCCTGGGATTTCAACCTTTTCGAGCAGTTCGATCGCGCGTTTGCGTGCTTGCTTGCCGGACATTTTCAGGTGCAGGCGCAGCACTTCTTCAATCTGGAAACCCACGGTGTAGCTGGGGTTCAGCGCGGTCATCGGGTCCTGGAACACCATCGCCAAGTCTTTGCCGACGATTTGGCGGCGTTGGCGGTTGCTCAGCTTGAGCATGTCCTTGCCGTCAAAGTTCAGGGCGTCGGCGGTGACGATGCCGGGGTGCTCGATCAGGCCCATCAGCGCCATCATGGTCACGGATTTACCCGAGCCCGACTCGCCAACGATCGCCAGTACTTCGCCTTTGTCGACGCAAATGTCGAGGCCATCGACCACCGGCACGGCGGTCTTGTCGCCGAAGCGCACGTTGAGATTCTTGATTTCTAACAGTGACATGGGAATCTCCTCAGGCGGCGTTCTTGAGTTTCGGGTCCAGCGCATCGCGCAGGCCGTCACCCATCAAGTTGATTGCCAGCACGCTGAGCAAAATGGTCAAACCAGGCAAGCTCACCACCCACCAGGCGCGTTCGATGTAGTCACGGGCCGAAGCCAGCATGGTGCCCCACTCAGGGGTTGGCGGTTGTACGCCAAGGCCGAGGAAGCCCAGGGCCGCGGCATCGAGAATCGCCGACGAGAAGCTCAAGGTGGCCTGCACAATCAGCGGCGCCATGCAGTTAGGCAGCACGGTGATGAACATCAGGCGTGGCAGGCCGGCGCCGGCGAGGCGGGCGGCCGTCACGTAGTCGCGGTTCAGCTCGCCCATCACTGCAGCACGGGTCAGACGCACATAGGATGGCAACGACACGATGGCGATGGCGATGACGGTGTTGATCAGGCCAGGGCCGAGGATCGCGACAATGGCAACAGCCAGCAGCAGCGACGGCAGGGCCAGCATGATGTCCATCAAGCGCATGATGGTTGGGCCAAGCATGCGCGGGAAGAACCCGGCGAACAGACCCAGCAGGATGCCCGGAATCAGCGACATCACTACCGACGACAAACCGATCAGCAGTGACAGGCGCGAGCCTTGGATCAGGCGCGAGAGCAGGTCACGGCCCAGTTCATCGGTGCCGAGCAGGAACTGCATCTGCCCGCCTTCCAGCCAGACCGGTGGGGTGAGCAGGAAGTCGCGGTATTGCTCGCTCGGGTTATGCGGCGCAACCCACGGGGCGAAGATCGCGCAGAACACGATCAGCAACATGAACAGCAGGCCAGCAACTGCGCCTTTGTTCTTGGAAAAGGCTTGCCAGAATTCTTTGTACGGGGACGGATACAGCAGGCTTTGATCGACTGCTGACACTTGAGTAGGTGTGGTCATGGTCATGATCTCAGCGCTGGTGACGGATGCGTGGGTTAGCGAAGCCGTAGAGGATATCCACCACGAAGTTCACCAGGATCACCAGGCAGGCGATCAACAGGATGCCGTTTTGCACCACCGGGTAGTCCCGCGCGCCAATGGCTTCGATCAGCCATTTGCCGATGCCAGGCCACGAGAAGATGGTTTCGGTCAAAACCGCACCGGCCAGCAGGGTGCCGACTTGCAGGCCGACTACGGTCAGTACCGGGATCAGCGCGTTACGCAGGCCGTGCACGAATACCACGCGTGCCGGCGACAGGCCTTTGGCCTTGGCGGTGCGGATGTAGTCTTCGCGCAGTACTTCGAGCATCGACGAACGGGTCATGCGCGCAATCACCGCCAGCGGGATGGTGCCGAGCACGATGGCCGGCAGGATCAGGTGGTGCAGGGCATCCCAGAAAGCGTCCGGCTCGTCAGCCAGCAAGGTGTCGATCAGCATGAAGCCGGTGCGCGGCTCGATGTCGTAGAGCAGGTCGATGCGCCCGGAAACCGGGGTCCAGCCCAGGCTCACCGAGAAGAACATGATCAGGATCAGGCCCCACCAAAAGATCGGCATCGAATATCCCGCGAGGGAGATGCCCATCACCCCATGGTCGAACAGGGATCCTCGTTTCAAGGCCGCGATCACCCCGGCCAACAGGCCTAGGATACCGGCGAACAACAGGGCGGCCATGGACAGTTCCAGGGTCGCCGGGAAGAGGGCGGTGAATTCGGTCCACACGCTGGTGCGGGTGCGCAGGGATTCGCCGAGGTCGCCGTGGGCGAGCTTGCCTACGTAGTCAAAATATTGCGCGTACAGCGGCTTGTTAAGGCCGAGGCGTTCCATTGCCTGTGCGTGCATCTCGGGGTCGACTCGTCGTTCGCCCATCATGACTTCGACGGGGTCGCCGGGGATCATGCGAATCAACGCAAACGTCAGCAACGTGATGCCGAAAAACGTGGGGATCAATAACCCCAATCGGCGGGCAATAAAACTAAACATCTTGTTGTGTACCTCAATCAGCCGGTTAGGCAGGTTCGGCACCGTCAATGTCGACGGTGCCGAGCGTCTTCTCTTATTACTTCACCTGGGTGGTGGCGAAGTTATTGGTGGTCAGAGGGCTTTGGGTAAAGCCTTCGACGTTTTTGCGCATGGCGGTGAACATTTTCGGGTAAGCCATGGGAATCCAGGGTTGGTCCTTGCCGAAAACGTCCATGGCTTGTTCGTAGAGTGCAGCCCGTTTCGAGGGTTCCTCGATAGCGCGTGCCTTATCAATCAAGTCTTGAAACTCTTTGTTACACCAGCGGGCGTAGTTTTCGCCGTTTTTGGCTGCATCGCAACTCAGGTTTGGCGTGAGGAAGTTATCCGGGTCACCGTTATCCCCAGCCCAGCCGGCGGAAACCATGTCGTGCTCGCCGTTTTTTGCGCGCTTGAGCATTTCGCCCCATTCCATGACTCTGATGTTGACCTTCAGGCCAATCTGAGCCAGATCCGCCTGCATGCGCTGGGCGCCGAGCATCGGGTTAGGGTTGGTCGGGCCGCCGCCGTTACGGGTGAAGAGGGTGAACTCGGTGCCTTCCGGTACGCCGGCTTCCTTGAGCAGGGCGCGGGCTTTATCCAGGTCACGTGGCGGGTTCTTCAGCTTGTCGCTGAAACCCAGCAGCGTCGGTGGATACGGGCCAGTGGCGTCGATGGCGTTGCCTTTGCCATACAGGGATTCGTTGTAGCCTTTTTTGTCGAACGCAATGTTGATCGCATGGCGCACGCGCGCGTCGCTCATGTACTTGTGCGTCGTGTTCAGCGCGGTGTAGGCAGTGGTCATCGCCGCCAGTTCGGCCACTTTCAGGTTCGGGTCGGCTTTCATGCTCGGCACGTCATCCGGTTTCGGATACAGCGCGATCTGGCATTCGTTGGCCTTGAGCTTTTGCAGGCGCACGTTGTTGTCGGTGGTGATCGCCAAAATCAGCGGGTCAGCTGGCGGCTTGCCACGGAAGTAATCCGGGTTGGCCTTGAAACGCACTTGGGCGTCTTTGGCGTAGCGGGTGAAGATGAACGGGCCGGTGCCGATTGGCTTGGCGTTCAGGTCATCGGTCTTGCCGGACTTGAGCAACTGGTCGGCGTATTCGGCGGAATGGATCGAGGAAAACGCCATGGCCAGGTCGGCCAGGAACGGTGCTTCAGGACGGGTCAGTGTGAAGACAACGGTGTGGTCGTCGGTCTTCGTTACGCTCTTGAGCAGCTCCTTGAAGCCCATGCTTTCAAAGTATGGGTAGCCCACGACGGACTTGTTGTGCCACGGGTGGTTCGGGTCCAGCTGGCGCTGGAAGCTCCAAAGCACGTCGTCGGCGTTCATGTTGCGCGTGGGTTTGAAGTAGTCGGTGGTGTGGAACTTTACATCGTCACGCAGGTGGAAGGTGTAGGTCAGGCCATCAGCGCTGATCTCGGGCAGGGCCTTGGCCAGTGCCGGTACAACTTCGGTGGTGCCGGGCTTGAAGTCCACCAGGCGGTTGAACATGGTTTCAGCGGCGGCGTCGGCGGTTACTGCGGTGGTGTACAGAACCGGGTCAAAACCTTCCGGGCTGGCTTCGGTGCAGACCACCAGCGGTTTGGCTGAAACGCCGATCGCAACGCTCAACAGCGCAGCGGCAATGGCAGCTTGTAGCGGGAGCATTTTCATTCAGGGCCCTCTGCAATCGATTGAACCAGACAAGCGTAGACAGCGGGCTCGTGATGAGCCCGCTGTCTACCTGGCGCTAATTAAAGAATGTTGAACGGGATGGTGGTGACCAAGCGGAACTCACGGATGTTGCCGTCAGCCTGTTGGGCGCTGGCACGGTGAGTGACGTAGGTGCCACGGATGGTGGTGGCCTTGAGTGCGCCGCTCTGGATCGCGTAAGAGGTGCCGATGCCGTATTCCTGGTGAGTCTCACCGTTCATCAGGCGCAGGTCGCTGCGAGCTACACCCGCTTCGCCGTAGGCGGTGCCGGTGTAGTGAGTACCGTCGATACCCCAGCCGCGAGCCGAGT
This sequence comes from Pseudomonas antarctica, assembly GCF_900624995.1. Taxonomy (GTDB): domain Bacteria; phylum Pseudomonadota; class Gammaproteobacteria; order Pseudomonadales; family Pseudomonadaceae; genus Aquipseudomonas; species Aquipseudomonas antarctica. The sequence continues at coordinate 87,313 of NZ_UYXQ01000006.1, read as the reverse complement.
AAACGTTGAACTTCAGGCCTGGCACGCCGTATTCAGCCATGTTCAGGCCGTAGGCAACTTGGAAGGACTTCTCGTTCGGTCCGTTAAAGTCGGACGTCAGGGAGTTGGCCAGGTAGATGCCGTTGGTTTCGTGCAGGTAGTCGAAGTACTCGTTACCGTTCACGGCCTGGTAGGAGAAGGTCAGGCTGTGGGCTTGGTGAGTCAGGCCCAGAGACAACGAGTAAGTGTCGTTGTCGATTTTGCCCATCTTCTTGCTGCCGGTGTCGGTGGTTTTGTAGTAGTTCAAGCCGGTGGTCAGTGCCAGAGTCTGGGCATCACCCAGTTCGTGGGTAGCGCCGAAGTAGTACTGGTTCCAGAAGTCTTCGACGTTAGCGGCAAAAACGCTGGTTTTCAGGCTTTTGAACGGCTGGTAGTTGAAGCCCAGGGTTTTGACCTTGTCGGTTTCCTGGCCATTGCCGTACTCGGAGCGGAATTTCGACAGGCTCTGTTCGGTACGTGGCGAAACGCGGTCAAAAATACCGCCCTGGAACGACAGGTTGCTGAGTTCCTGGCTGTCGAACGACACACCTTCAAAGCTCGAAGGCAGTGCACGGTTACCGATGGTGTCGACGATGCCGCTGCTGAAGTTCTGGCGACCGGCGGTCAAGGTGGTGTTCGAGACACGGAACTTGACGTTGGCCAGGCCCAGTTTGCTCCACTGGCCTACGGCATCGCCGTCGGAGTCAGCCAGGGTACGGTTGGAACCGCCCTTGATGTCACGCTTGCTGCGGTCCAGGGCCACAACGTTGTAAGCCGCCACTTCGGTCGCCACGCCCACGGTGCCTTGGGTGAAGCCCGAGGAGTAGTTAAGGATGGTGCCTTGCAGCCAGTTCGTCCGGTTGGCGTCGGTTTCTGTCACGCCGTGCTTCTTATAAGAGAAGCGCTGGCCACGGAATTTACGCTCGCTGGAGAACCAGTTACGGGTAGTACCGCCCAGGCTTTGACCGTCGATAAAGCCTTTGGCCTCGCTTTGGGCGCTAGTGCCAGCCAGTGTGGTAGGAACGAATTCCTGGCTGGCGGGTTCAGCGAAGGCGGTTGCCGTGATGCTGCTGATGGCCAGGGCCAGAAGCGCTTTGCTGCTCAGTTTCATGGGTGAAGCTCCTTTGGTTCTCTTTTTAATGCCGGTCTTTTTTAGGTGAACCGGCTATTGGGTGTGTAACTCGTTCAAGCCTTGCAAACGTTTGCCGTAGGAAATTTCCCAACAAAAGGCTGCACGTTTGCCTGGGAGCCAACGTCGCTCCCTGCAATCCGGTTATTTTCTTATGGGGTGATACTGACGCCCGAGAACACGTTGCGGCCGAAGGGGCTGACTTTGAACCCTTCGACTTTGGCGCTTAACGGCTGGTTGACCGTCGAGTGGGCGACTGGCGTGATTGGCACCTGCTGTTTGAGCAGTTGCTGCGCCTGTTTGTACAGAACAGTCCTTTGTTCGCGGTCGGTGACGACCTTGGCTTGCTTGACCAGCGTGTCGTACGCCGGGTCACACCACATGGAGTAGTTGTTCCCGCCGATGGCGTCGCAGCTGTAAAGAGTGCCCAGCCAGTTGTCCGGGTCACCGTTGTCGCCGGTCCAACCGATCAGGCTGATATCGTGCTCACCGTTTTTGGTGCGCTTGATGTATTCGCCCCACTCATAGCTGACGATCTTGACCTTGAGGCCGATCTTGGCCCAGTCGCTTTGCAGCATCTCGGCCATCAACTTGGCGTTGGGGTTGTACGGCCGTTGCACCGGCATCGCCCACAGGGTGATCTCGGTGCCTTCCTTCACGCCGGCAGCCTTGAGCAGTTCCTTGGCTTTTTCCGGGTTGTAGGCGGCGTCTTTGATGGTGTCGTCGTAGGACCACTGGGTCGGCGGCATGGCGTTGACCGCCAGTTGGCCGGCGCCCTGGTACACGGCATTCAGGATGCTTTGTTTGTTCACCGCCATGTCCAGCGCCTGGCGCACTTCGAGCTGGTCGAAAGGTTTGTGGCGCACGTTGTAGGCGATGTAGCCGAGGTTGAAGCCTGGCTTGGTCAGCAGTTGCAGTTTCGGGTCGGCCTTGAGGGCGTCGACGTCGGCCGGGCGTGGGTGCAGGGTGATCTGGCACTCACCGGCCTTGAGCTTTTGCACCCGCACCGAGGCGTCGGTGTTGATGGCGAAGATCAACTGATCGAGCTTGACCCGACTCGGGTCCCAGTACTGTTTGTTACCCACATAACGAATCTGCGAGTCTTTCTGGTAGCGCTGGAAGACAAACGGGCCAGTGCCGATCGGCTTCTGGTTGATGTCGCTGGGTTTGCCTTCTTTAAGCAACTGCTCGGCATATTCGGCCGACAGAATCGAGGCAAAGCTCATGGCGATGTTTTGTACGAACGCAGCGTCGACTGTGTTCAGGGTCATCACCACGGTGTGCGGGTCGGTTTTTTCGACCTTGGCAATGTTCTTGTTCAGGCTCATCCCGTTGAAGTATGGGAACTCGGTAGGGTAGGCCTTGCGAAAGGGGTGCTCGGGGTCAAGCATGCGGTTGAAGGTGAACAGCACGTCGTCGGCGTTGAAGTCGCGCGTCGGCTTGAACTCCTTGTTGCTGTGGAACTTCACGCCTTCGCGCAGGTGGAAGGTGTAAGTCAGGCCGTCTTCGGAAATATCCCACTTGGTTGCCAGCCCAGGCACCACGTTGGTCGCGCCCTTTTCGAACTCGACCAAGCGGTTATACAGCGGCTCGGCCGCATCGTTATCGGTGGCGGTGGTGTATTGCGCGGTGTCAAACCCGGCCGGGCTGCCTTCAGAGCAGAACACCAGGCTCTTCTTGTCGGCGGCTTGGCCCATCGTGGCCACAGCCAGCAGGCTGGTGCCAAAAATTGCGGATAGAACGGTGGTATGGCGCATGACGATCCCGATCCTTGTTTGTTGTTGTTATCAGCGAGCAATCACCCAGGCTTCTGCCTGGGAGACATCACTGATCCCACACACAGCAAGTGCCTTTCCGTGATTGGTGCTTCTGCTGTCCTACGACGTTATGGGTCGCGGACTTCGCAGTAAATGCGCCAATACGGATTGACCTTGTAGGTAACGGAGCTATACGTCGCGGCTCATTGCTGTAAGACGCAATGACGGCTGTCGTGGCCTGTTTCCTACGGTCTAGGCGGATGCAATAACGGCGACGTTGTGAAACGTCGCCGTTATTAATCCTTACTTGCCGCTTACGCTCACGCCATAGAAGGAGTTCAAGCCGAATGGGCTGATTTTGAAGTCCTGTACGGTGTTGCGCATGGGTTGATACACCGTCGAGTGCGCGATAGGTGTCATCGGGACTGCATCTTTGAGGATATGTTGCGCCTGCTTATACAGCTCGGTGCGTTTGGCGACATCCGACGTAGCCTTGGCTTCTTTCACGATACCGTCGAATTTCTTGTCACACCATTTGGAGAAGTTGTTACCGGCCAGCGAGTCGCAGCCGAACAGCACGTTCAGCCAGTTGTCCGGGTCACCATTGTCGCCGCTCCAGCCAATGATCATGGCCTGGTTCTCGCCACCTTTGGAGCGTTTGATGTACTCGCCCCACTCGTAGCTGACGATGTTGACCTTCAGGCCGATCTGTTTCCAGTCGTTCTGCAGCATCTCAGCCATCAGCTTGGCGTTCGGGTTGTACGGACGCTGAACCGGCATCGCCCACAGGGTGATTTCGGTGCCTTCCTTAACGCCTGCTTCCTTGAGCAAAGCCTTGGCTTTGGTCACGTCGTGCGGGGCATCCTTGATGGTGGTGTCGTAGGACCACTGGGTCGGCGGCATGGCGTTGACGGCCAGTTGGCCGGCACCTTGGTACACGGAGTCGATGATCTGCTGCTTGTTCACCGACATGTCCAGGGCTTCACGCACGCGGATGTCCGACAGTGGGTTAGGCGCGGTTTGGCCTTTGAGCACCGGCATCACGTTGTAGGCGATGTAGCCCAGGTTGAAACCGGCTTGGTGCGGCAGTTTCAAGTCCTTGTCTTCACCCAGCGCCTTGAGGTCGGCTGGACGTGGGAACAGGGTCACCTGGCATTCGTTTTTCTTCAGCTTCTGGATACGCACCGACGGGTCGGTGGTGATGGCGAAGATCAGGTTGTCGATCTTCACATCTTCAGGCTTCCAGTAATCCTTGTTGCCGGTGTAACGGATGTTGGAATCTTTCTGGTAGCTCTTGAACACGAACGGGCCAGTGCCGATTGGCTTCTGGTTGATGTCTTGTGCCTTGCCTTCTTTCAACAGTTGGGCGGCGTATTCAGCCGACTGGATCGAAGCGAAGCTCATCGCCAGGTTCTGGATGAAAGCAGCGTCCACGGTGCCAAGGGTGAACTTGACGGTGTGGTCATCGACTTTCTCGATGTTCTTGATGTTGGTGTCCATCCCCATGTCCGTGAAGTACGGGAACTCGGTGGGGTAGGCTTTGCGGAACGGATCGTCCTTGTTGATCATGCGGTTGAACGTGAACAGCACGTCATCGGCATTGAAGGTACGGGTCGGTTTGAAGTACGAGGTGGTGTGGAACTTGACACCGTCACGCAGGTGGAAGGTGTACGTCAGGCCATCCGGGGACACGTCCCAACTGGTGGCTAGCCCAGGAATCACAGCGGTGCCGCCGCGTTCGAACTGGGTCAGACGGTTGAACATGGTTTCGGCCGAAGCATCGAAGTCTGTTCCGGTGGTGTACTGGCCTGGGTCAAAACCGGCCGGGCTCCCTTCGGAGCAGAACACCAGGTTAGTCGCCGCTTGGGCGAAAGGGGCTGCGGCCATAAGGCCAGCGCTCACTAAAAGCGGAATGACTGCGTGTTTAAGCATGTTGGCCTCATGATTTGTTGTCATTTTTGGTGGTGAGGGCGACCTCGTGAGTCGGCCTGCGGATACTTATGCAGGGGCCATACCCATTGCAAGATGCTAAGCCGTCACGAGCGCCAAACTGTGGTACGAACGTACAGGAATGTCGCATTTATGAAAGTTTGTACATAAATGCATATATATAGAGGGTTTTTCGGTGCATTTAGTGCACCAAAAAAGTCCAACCGAGCCGTCTGGCGCACTCGGTTGGGGCGTCGCTGTTACTTATCTAGACTCACACCAGAAAACCGCGTGAGGCCAAACGGGCTGATCTTGAAGTCCTTAACTTCTTTTCGAATCGGCTGGAAAACCGTCGAGTTTGCGATAGGCGTTATAGGTACTTGTTCTTTAAGGATTTTCTGTGCCTGTTGATACCACTTGATGCGCTGTTCTCGGTCGCTGCTGACCTTGGCTTGCTGCACCAGCGTGTCGTAAGCCGGGTTACACCATTTGGCGTAGTTGCTGCCTTTGACCGCGGCACAACTGTAGAGCACGCCAAGCCAGTTATCCGGGTCGCCGTTGTCGCCAGTCCAGCCGTAAATCATCGCATCGTGCTCGCCATTCTTGGCGCGCTTGATGTACTCGCCCCACTCATAGCTGACGATGTTGGCTTTGATGCCGACTTTCTCCCAATCCTGCTGGATCATCTGCGCCGACATTCGCGCGTTGGGGTTGGAGGCGCGTTGTATGGTCATCGCCCACAGATTGATGGTGGTACCTGGTGCAACCCCTGATTCTTTTAGTAGCGCCCGCGCCTTGGCCGGGTCGTACGGCGCGTCCTTGATGGTGGGGTCATAAGACCACTGCGCCGGTGGCAGCGCGTTCTGCGCCAATTGCCCGGCGCTTTGATAAACCGCTTTGATAATCGCCGGCTTGTCGATGGCCATGTCCAAGGCTTGGCGCACCTTAAGTTGATCCAGTGGCGGGTGGGTCACGTTATAGGCGAGGAAGCCCAGGTTGAAGCCGGCTTGTTGCAATACCCGAAGGTTCGGATCCTGTTTCATCACGTCGATGTCGGCGGGGCGCGGGTAACCGCTGACCTGGCATTCGCCGGCCTTGAGCTTCTGCAGGCGCGAGGCGGCGTCCGGGGTGATGGCGAACACCAGGTTGTCGAGCTTCACATCCTCGGGCTTCCAATACTGTTTGTTGGCGACATAACGGATCTGTGAGTCTTTCTGGTAGCGCTTGAACACAAACGGCCCGGTGCCCACGGGCTTCTGGTTGATGTCTTCGGCCTTGCCCTCTTTCAACAGTTGGGCCGTGTATTCGGCCGATTGCACCGAAGCAAAACTCATGGCCAGGTTCTGTACGAACGAGGCGTCAACGTTATTCAGATTGAACCGCACAGTGTGGTCGTCGAGTTTTTCGACGGTTTTGATCGTGGTGTTCAACCCCATGTCGGTGAAGTAGGGCGACTCGGACGGGTAGGCCTTGCGAAATGGGCTGTCGGCATCCAGCAGGCGGTTGAAGGTGAAGAGCACGTCATCCGCGTTGAAGTCGCGGGTAGGCGTGAAGTAGTCGGTGGTGTGGAACTTGACCCCATCGCGCAGATGGAAGGTGTAGGTCAGGCCGTCTTTGGATACATCCCAGTTGGTTGCCAGGCCGGGTTCGACTTCGGTGCCACCACGCTTGAACTGGGTCAAGCGGTTGAACACGGTTTCGGCAGATGCATCGAAGTCGGTGCCGCTGGTGTACTGGCTCGGGTCGAAGCCGGCGGGGCTGGCTTCCGAGCAGTAGACCAGAGTGCTGGCAGCGTGGGCCATTGGCATAAAGGCCAGAAGGCCTGCGGCAATGAGCAACGGTTTTAAGGTAATTCTTTCCATGAAGGCCCCTGAAATAGCCGCCCTATAAAGCGGCCCAAAAGAAAACGGCGGTCACCGAGGTTACCGCCGTTCTGAGTGTTCAGGTAGAGACAAACGTGTGGATTTATTCGCCAGAGGCTTCTGGCACCGAGGCAGTCAACAGTGTGGGTGTCACCTCTTCGATGATGTAAGGGTTATCCGACACTTCGTTACCCAAGCGGATGTTGAAGTGTCGGGTGCTGGTCATTTCCATATCCGGAATAAGCTTCATCTCGTCACCCCTTAAATCATTCACGTGCCACTTGGCGACGACGTTGACTTGGGCTTCGTTTTTGACAGGGTCATAGTCAATAAAATAGGAGGCGTTACTGACTTTTGGGCTGTAGCCTTCTTTCAAGGCGTTCAGCAATTCAGTATTGGCCGGCCCCGACGATCCTTGATGGGCGATCTCGGAAATACGCGCGCGCAGGCTTGCATCGGGAATCGCTTTCTCGAACTGTTTAAGCCTGTTCTGTTGGATGCTTTCGGTCGAGTCCCCGCCGGCGTCGAGCTTAAAATGAAGCTCTCCGTTTTCCGTATAGCGAGTCACCGTATAGTCGGCGCGATTGATATCAAGAATGAAATTACGCGAATAGAGACTGGTGCTGTCTGGTATTGGCCTCGCTTTTTCTGATTCCAGCACTTCAAACTTCTCTTTTGGGGCCGTCCAGGAAATATTCAACGTTCTTTTCAAGGCGCCGTTTTCTTCATAGCCAATTGTGGACACCGTGTAGGGTGTTGCCTCATCAACGTTCAACAAGTCGTCGAATACCGCAGCCTGCTTTATCGCTCGCTCATCCACTTCGGCGAACAGGTCTGAGAACTCCGGTCTAAGGCGTTCACTGGGCGTTAACGATGCTGAGCGCTGCCATGGCCAAAGTCGAACGCCGCCATCGCCCGGCGCGCGTGCCCATTCGCTACCACGACCGGGTGTGACTACCACCAGTCCCGCACCCTCGTGGTTAATGATTTTGGCAAAGGTATCGCCTGATCGGTAGCGACCGGATATCTCAAAGACCTGGCTTGTCCCGGTTTCATCGGTAAGGCGCACGAATTGGCGGAATGCCCCCGTGGCGTCGGTCATTCGATACACCCCGAGTGCGTCACGGGTAGCATTTTTTATCAACTCCTCACCGTTGGGGATGGCATGTTGCGCCAAGGGGATGAGTGACTGGGATTTAGGCAGCGGCAGCGGTACAAGTCCGTCGATTACCGAAGGTCTACCGGAGGAAGGCCCAGGTTTTGGTTCCTCTATTTCAGGCGACTTGGGCGGCGCAGGCAGCTCCAGGGTTGGTAATTCTGTTTCGGGAGGGCGTGCAAAAGGGTCTTCAGGGATCGTACTTGCCCCGACCGAGAACAGCGTATTCAGCAATCCGTCGAATGCCTTGGAAGCACCGTCGTTGCGTTCCGCTTCAGTGTCACCGGACGATGTTTTTTCTGCGCCTAAGGTCAGCTCGGTCAACCCGGTGAGTATTGCAGCGCCGGCGACCGGCGCGGCGATGGGCGCAAGCTTGGCCAGTAACCCGGCGGCTACGGTGATGTCGTTCAGCCAGGTATCCCGAGTCACTTCGCTGTTGGACTTGATAACAACGTCGGCATCACTGTGCATCCGCGCTTGACTGGCCGATGTCATTTCGTGAAACACATCCGCTTTAATGTTTGAGTGTTTGTCATTGATCACGGGGTCTTTCAATTTACCGGTGGCCATTTTGTCGAAGAGGGTGTTCAGGCCGTCCTTCTTTTCCCCAACGTGTGTGAACCACAGCACAGGGATAATTACTTTTTCCAGGCGCGAAAGAAAATTGGCGGTTTGGTCCTGGTGATACATCAACGGAAAATGAGCCATCAACGCGGCGCGTTTTTTTGCATCTTTGGTTTGGTTGACAACCCATTGATCAAGTTTCTCAAGAGAGTCAAACCTGAGAAAAACGGGCACAGCTCCAGGGTAGCAAATCACTTGCCGGCCATTGTCGCCGACACTGAATCGCATCATGTCGTTGGAGGTATAGCCGTGGATGTTAAGGGCGTTCACTTGAACGTTGCTTTTCACCTGCCCCCTGGTCTTGAGTTGTTCGACGGTGAGCGGCGCATTTTCGTCGAGCGGGAGGTTGGACGCTGCGCCCATCACCAGTTCGTAGTCTTCGCGGGTGAAGCGCTGCTCGGGTGGCTGCAGCGCGCGCTCGGCCGGTGTTCGGGCTTCAGCCATTTTTAATTGCTTGCGGGCCTGGTAGACGAACTCGCCTTTGATTGCGGTCTCGTAGTTACCCGCATGAGCGTTCCAGAAATTGTCGATCTTTTGAGTCATCTGGGCTTGAAAGTCAGTCTTCCAGCTGGCGTGCATGAGCTTGGACGGCTCGAGAGGGAATTCGTTATGGGCGCCGTACCCGCCCTTTGTGCTTTCACCTGTGCCTACGGTATACAAACCGGCTTGTGCATCCAGGGTGCCCGGGATCCCGTCGTGTTCGCAGAAGTTTTTCAGCAGGGCATCCGGCAGGCGTAACGAAGAATACGGCTCTTCGCCGGGGTGTTCCCAGCCAGTAATGGGTGTTGGGTCACCGGTTGGCGGGGTGTTGTAGCTGTGAAAGCGGTTCAAATAAATGGTGTCAGCGTCGACGACTTTGCCGGTCAATTTGAACATCAGTGCTTCGGCCCACTTCTTGGCTTCTGCCCGTGTGTTTGGCAGGTTATTGGCAACCTCAACGGCCAGGCGTTTGTAAGCCAGTGTCTGGGGGGCGGCACTGTAATACGTAGCAGCATTCTGTTTATGCACGTGCAGAGCATCGGCCGAACGGCTGCCGGCTGGCCGTAAGCGGTCATTGGGGGGGACGGGGTCGAAGGCAACTTTATGTTCCATCTGCCTGATTTGCGCTCGACCCTCAGCGAGGGTGGCGGGGAGTGGCACACCTGCGAAGTTTGCCACTACCTTTGCGGTGACTTGTACGTAGCCATCACGCAATCCCACTCGCAACACGCCACTGTTTCCAGGTGCGATGACTTTGGCAGCCGCCAACAGTGGCCCTGAGACCTGTCCCCATCCGGTGGTGTCCGTGAGACTGAAAGTTTTTTCTTCGCCTCTGACCATGGCGGTCAAGGTCCCTTTAGAGGGGTTGATCGAGAGCAGGCTGTCGGGAGTGATTTTCTGTTCACGCATCCAGCCTTGAACAACAGGATGTTCCAGTTGGTCTCGATACAGTGAAAGCCACTGGCCTAATGTGCTCTGAGGAGGAACTTTTACCAGCTTGGGGGTTAGGCCCAGTACGATGCTCTGTACCGCTTCCAGGTAAGACTTAAGCAACGCTGTTTCTTGAGGCCGGGCCATGTCGCCGGCGGGTAGTTGAGGCGCTTGTGTCTTTGATATTTGGGGGGGAGAGACAGAATCAGCAGGTGTGTGGATCTCTTGTGGCGGCTGCACAGAGGGTCTCGGTTTGAGCGTTAAAGTCATGATTTCGGTTCTCAAGAAGTGATTGATGCCTGCGTGTCCCTCCTTGGTGTCGGTGGCAACATTGAGTTGTGAGAACCGAGTATTTGATTCCGTCGTGATGTGTCACTGAGTAATACGTGCGTATGCGCCGTAGTCTCCAAAAAAAACGGCGCAAACCTACAGGTTGCGCCGTTTTTTCGTTTCAGACGGGTTTATTGCAGTACTTCAATGACGCCATCAGCGCTCATATTTACCTGGCTGGTGCCGGCTTCTACCTCAGGCGTCGGCGCCGAATCCATCATGGCTGCTTTCATCATCATCCCGCCGTTGCGGGCATACGGTTGTGGGTAACCGTTGGTGTTGAAGTTCAGGTTGACGATCTTGTAGCCCTTGCCGCCCAGTGCATCGGTGGCCAGTTGTGCGCGGGCCTTAAAGGCGGCAACCGCGTCTTTGAGCAACGCATCTTCGCTGGCCTTGCGCGTGGTGTCGGCGATGGCGAAGTCCATGCTGTCCATTTTCAGGGTGTTCAGCAGCTCGCCGGTCAGTTTGGACAGGGCAGGGAAGTCGGCACTTTCCAGGCGCAATTCGGCGCGCTCACGCCAGCCGGTGATCTTTTGGTTCTTGTTGTCGTAGATCGGGTAGTTGTTACGGCTGCCCTGACGCAGGGTCACGCCTTTGACTTCGCGAGCCTCGCCTAGAGCCTTGTTCAGGGTGGTGGTGATTTCGGCGGCGAGCTTGGCCGGGTCGGTATTTTGCGACTCGGTGTAAAGAGTGACGATCATTTTGTCGCGGGCCACTTCCTGGCTGACTTCGGCACGCAGGGAAATCTGGTTGTAATGCAGTTCATCGGCGGCCATGGCCGGCAGGCTGGCCAGGGCGCTGGCGCTGAGGGTGAAAATGGCTGCACTGCGAGTGAAACGAGACATGGAAGCTCCTTGAGGGTATTCGTGTAGGGATAGCCGTGTTCGGTATGACTGTAGACGGTGCTGTCGGGTTCTTCGGGTTTACACATTCGCTACAAGTTGTCGCGGCGCCGACGAACGGTCATTCGCCCGGCCTGCGTCAAAGAGCCACACGCGCCGTGCCAGTGCGTCCGCTTCGTTTATACTGCTGCCGATCCGCCTGCAGCGCTCACCGGGAGAGCTCATGCTCGCCGCCGTAAAACTGACTTCCGCCACACGCCAGAACCTATGGCGCCTGACGTTCATCCGCACCTTGGTACTGGCCGCACAGGCTGGTTCCGTCGGGCTCGCGTATTGGTTTGACCTGCTGCCATTGCCCTGGCTGCAGCTGGCCGTGACCCTCTGCTTCTCCATCGTACTGTGTGTATTCACGGCTATTCGGCTGCGCACCACATGGCCGGTAACTGAACTGGAATACGCCCTGCAGCTGGCCTGCGACCTGTTTATCCACAGTGTGTTGCTGTATTTCTCCGGTGGTTCCACCAACCCATTCGTTTCGTATTACCTGGTGCCACTGACCATCGCGGCCGTCACGTTGCCATGGCGCTACTCGGTGGTGCTGTCGGGTATCGCGCTGACGCTGTACACCTTGTTGCTGGCCCAGTTTTACCCGTTGCAGACGTTCCCCATCGCTCGGGAAAATCTGCAGATCTACGGGATGTGGCTGAGTTTCGCCCTGTCTGCCGCAGTGATTACCTTCTTTGCTGCGCGCATGGCCGAAGAGTTGCGTCGCCAGGAAGAATTGCGCGCTATTCGCCGCGAGGAAGGCCTGCGTGACCAGCAATTGCTGGCAGTCGCCACCCAGGCTGCTGGCGCCGCCCATGAGTTGGGGACGCCGCTGGCGACCATGAGCGTGCTGCTCAATGAAATGGTCCAGGACCATCACGACCCGGCGCTGCAAGATGACTTAAGTGTGTTGCAGGAACAGGTCAAGCAATGCAAACAGACCTTGCAGCAACTGGTGCGCGCCGCCGAAGCCAATCGCCGCCTGGCCGTGGAGATGCAGGACGTGACCCAGTGGCTCGATGAAGCGCTGAACCGCTGGCACTTGATGCGCCCCGAAGCCAGTTACCGCTTCAACCTGCTGGGCCAGGGCAGTGTGCCGCGCATGGCGCCGCCGCCGGACCTGACCCAAGCCTTGCTTAACTTGTTGAACAACGCCGCCGACGCCTGCCCCGAAGGTCTGGGTGTGCAGTTGGACTGGGACGCGGAAGACGTGACCATCAGCATTCGTGACCACGGTGCGGGCGTGCCGTTGGCCATTGCCGAGCAAATCGGCAAACCCTTCTTTACCACCAAGGGCAAAGGCTTCGGCCTCGGCCTGTTTTTGAGCAAGGCCAGCGTGACCCGCGCGGGCGGCTCAGTGAAGCTCTATAGTCATGAGGAAGGTGGCACGCTCACCGAGCTGCGCCTGCCCCGTGTCGCACGAGGAGATATCGATGAGTGACGAGATCCAAGTCGAAGGCGAAGAACTGCCGCACCTGTTGCTGGTAGATGACGACGCCACCTTTACCCGCGTGATGGCGCGCGCCATGAGCCGTCGTGGCTTTCGCGTGAGCACCGCAGGGTCGGCCGAAGAAGGCCTGACCATCGCCCAGGCCGACTTGCCGGACTACGCTGCGCTCGACCTGAAAATGGACGGCGACTCCGGCCTGGTGCTGCTGCCCAAATTGCTGGAACTTGACCCGGAAATGCGCGTGGTGATCCTCACCGGTTACTCCAGCATCGCCACCGCCGTCGAGGCGATCAAGCGTGGCGCCTGCAACTACTTGTGCAAGCCGGCGGACGCCGACGATGTGCTGGCCGCCTTGCTCTCCGAGCATGCCGACCTCGACACCCTGGTGCCGGAAAATCCGATGTCGGTGGACCGCCTGCAGTGGGAACACATCCAGCGTGTGCTGACCGAGCACGAAGGCAACATCTCCGCCACCGCCCGCGCCTTGGGCATGCACCGGCGTACCTTGCAGCGCAAGCTGCAGAAGCGTCCGGTACGGCGCTGAACAAAGTCTGAACAACCTGCTTCAGGCCGCACGGAGCCCTGAACCGATCGACTATGATCGGTTCAAATGCCTGTCATCTCTTCCCTATCGAGCCTGAACGATGAATCAGAACGCTGAGTATTCTGCGGTCAATGACGCGGTGCGTGGGCAATTCTTGCGCCGAACCTGGGCGATGATCACGCCCTATTGGCGCAGCGAAGAGAAGGGCAGGGCTTGGTTGCTACTGGCGGCACTGATTGGCCTGTCGCTGTTCAGCGTGGCGATCTCGGTGTGGATCAACCACTGGTACAAGGATTTCTACAACGCCCTGGAGAAGAAGGACACCGCCGCCTTCTGGCAGTTGATCGGCTATTTTGGCGCGATTGCCGCCGTGGCGATTCTCGGCGCGGTATACCGCCTGTACCTGACACAGATGCTGACCATTCGCTGGCGTGCCTGGCTCACCGAAAAGCACTTCGCGCGGTGGCTCGCCGACAAGAACTACTACCAGCTGGAGCAGGGCGGCTACACCGATAACCCGGACCAGCGGATATCCGAAGACCTCAATAACTTCACCTCGAACACCTTGGGCCTGGGCCTGGGGCTGCTGCGCAATATTGTCAGCCTGGTGTCCTTCTCGATCATTCTGTGGGGCGTTTCCGGCAGCATCGAGGTATTTGGCTTTACCATTCCGGGTTACATGTTCTGGTGTGCGCTGGTCTACGCCGGTATCGGCAGTTGGATAACCCACTTGATCGGCCGCCGCTTGATCGGCCTGAGCAACCAACAACAACGCTTCGAAGCGGACCTGCGTTTCTCCATGGTGCGCGTGCGCGAGAATGCCGAGAGCATCGCTCTGTATAACGGCGTGCCGAATGAAAACCAGCGTTTGAGTGCGCGTTTCGGCAAAGTATGGCGCAACTTCTGGGACATCATGAAAGTGTCCAAGCGCCTGACCTTCTTTACCGCCGGTTATGAACAGATCGCAATCATCTTTCCCTTTATTGTCGCTGCGCCGCGCTATTTCGCCGGCAAGATCGAACTGGGCGAACTGATGCAAATCAACTCGGCGTTCGGCAATGTGCAGGGCAACTTCAGCTGGTTTATCAGCGCTTACGCCGACCTTGCCAGTTGGCGCGCGACCAGTGATCGTCTGCTCAGTTTCCACCAGGCCATGAGTGAAAACGAACAGCGCGCCCCGGCCATCGATGTGCGCCCGGAAGGCGAGCGTCTGGTGGTGAACGACTTGGGCATGGACCTGGCCGACGGTCGCCACTTGCTCACCGATGCCGACATGACCGTGGAACCGGGCCAGCGTGTGATGCTCAGCGGGCGTTCCGGCAGCGGTAAAAGTACCTTGCTGCGCGCCATGGGGCACTTGTGGCCGGCGGGCCACGGCAGCATCCGCCTGCCGGCGGCGCGTTACCTGTTCCTGCCGCAGAAACCGTATTTGCCGATTGGCACCCTGAAGGCCGCGCTGAGTTATCCACAGGCCGACAGCGTCTACCCGCCGGAACGTTATGCACAGGTGCTCGAAACTTGCCGATTGCCGCACTTGGTCGGTCGTCTGGACGAAGCCAACCACTGGCAACGCATGCTCTCGCCAGGCGAGCAGCAGCGCCTGGCGTTTGCCCGCGCGCTGTTGTTCGCACCGCAATGGCTGTACATGGACGAAGCCACCTCGGCGATGGATGAAGAGGATGAGGCAACGTTGTACCAAGCCTTGATTGATGAGTTGCCAGGGCTGAGCATCGTCAGTGTCGGCCATCGCAGCAGCCTCAAGCGCTTCCATGGGCGGCATGTGCGGATCGAGGGTGGGCGACTTCAGGAGCAACTCGTCTCCTGAGGCCGAACTCAATCAATGTGGGCTGATGAAGTGAGTGCCCAACAAAAAGCCCGGCTGATCATTGATCAGCCGGGCTTTTTTATTGCTTGAAAATGACTTACTTCTTCAAGCCGTAATGCTCATCCAGCATGCCCGGGGCGTTCGGCGTTTTTGGCGCGTAGTCCCGTGGTGGCTCCTGGTTTTCCCGCGGCGGAGTCAGACGTTCCCGCGGAGTTTGCGGCGCATCGGAATGCAGCGCAGCCAGCAGACGCTGACGGGTGATGTCGTCGAGGGCCAGGCGGTTGGCGCCATCGGCGAGGTGATCCTGTACTTCCTGGTAGCTCTGAGTGAGCTTCTTGACCAGGGTCGCGGTGCTGTTGAAGTGGGTAACAACCTCGTTCTGATAACTGTCAAAACGTTCCTGAATGTCATCCAACTGACGCTGCGTGCGGTTAGGCGCGGCATTCGGCAGCAGGCGGGCAACCAGAAATCCAATCGCGACACCGGCAACCAAGGCGAGAGTCGGCAACAACCAAACTAAGAGCGAGTGTTCCACGAGTCCTTCCTCTATAAACGGCTTTGCTTTACGTTAACGGCTCGGACCTGCGCTGTATACCGCGATTAAGCTCGCAATGATGCCATGCACAGACTTTTAGCTAGACGAGTCGACCCTTTGAGAGGTCACGGAGTTCATTCCTTGCTCATGCGTGAAACCCCCGTTTTGATCGATGGCCCGGTTGGCCAATTGGAAGCCTTGTACCTGGATCACCCCGAGCCACGTGGCCTGGCGCTGATCTGCCACCCTAACCCGGTGCAGGGCGGGACCATGCTCAATAAAGTTGTCTCGACCCTGCAACGTACCGCCCGCGATGCCGGTTTGATTACTTTACGTTTCAATTACCGTGGCGTCGGTGCCAGCGCCGGTACGCACGATATGGCCACCGGTGAAGTGGACGATGCCGAAGCGGCTGCCACCTGGCTGCGGGAAAAGCACCCCGAGCTGCCGATCACCTTGCTCGGTTTTTCCTTCGGCGGGTATGTGGCCGCCAGCCTTGGTGGTCGCCTGGAAGCCAAGGGTGAAAAGCTTGCGCACCTGTTCATGGTTGCTGCTGCCGTGATGCGCCTGCGTGATACCGACGTGCTGCCCCAGGGCTGCCCATTGACACTCATCCAGCCGGAAACCGACGAAGTGGTCGACCCACAGCTGGTCTACGACTGGTCTGGCGCCTTGAAACGCCCCCATGAGCTGCTGAAAGTGGCAGAATGCGGACACTTTTTTCATGGCAAGCTGACCGATCTCAAGGATCTGGTGCTGCCGCGCCTCTCGAATTGATAGCAGTCTGATAAGCGATTACCCATGACGACTCGTACCCGTATCCTCACCGGCATTACCACCACCGGCACGCCGCACCTGGGCAACTACGCTGGCGCGATCCGCCCGGCGATCCTTGCCAGCCAAGACGCGAATGCCGACTCCTTCTACTTCCTGGCCGACTACCACGCCTTGATCAAGTGCGATGACCCGCAGCGCATCCAGCGCTCGCGTATGGAAATCGCCGCGACCTGGCTGGCCGGTGGCCTGGATGTGAACCGGGTGACGTTCTATCGCCAGTCCGACATCCCGGAAATTCCCGAGCTGACCTGGCTGCTGACCTGTGTTGCCGCCAAGGGCCTGCTTAACCGCGCCCATGCCTACAAGGCCTCGGTGGACAAGAACGTGGAAACCGGTGAAGACCCGGACGCGGGCATCACCATGGGCCT
Organism: Pseudomonas antarctica; assembly: GCF_900624995.1. Lineage (GTDB taxonomy): Bacteria > Pseudomonadota > Gammaproteobacteria > Pseudomonadales > Pseudomonadaceae > Aquipseudomonas > Aquipseudomonas antarctica. The sequence continues at coordinate 70,652 of NZ_UYXQ01000006.1, read as the reverse complement.
GTACAGCTACCCGGTGCTGATGGCGGCGGACATCCTGATGTTCAATGCGCACAAAGTGCCGGTCGGCCGCGACCAGATCCAGCACGTGGAAATGGCCCGCGACATCGGCCAGCGTTTCAACCACCTGTTCGGCAACGGTAAAGAATTCTTCACCATGCCCGAGGCGTTGATCGAAGAAAGCGTCGCCACCTTACCGGGCCTCGATGGCCGCAAGATGTCCAAGAGCTACGACAACACCATCCCGTTGTTCACCAGCGCCAAGGACATGAAAGACGCCATCTCGCGGATCGTCACCGATTCGCGTGCGCCCGGCGAAGCCAAAGACCCGGACAACGCGCACCTGTTCACCCTGTTTCAGGCGTTTGCCACCAAGGCGCAGGAAGAAGAGTTTCGCGGCGAGTTGCTGCAAGGTTTGGGCTGGGGCGAGGCGAAGAACCGTCTGTTCCAACTGCTCGATGGTCAACTGGGCGAAGCGCGTGAGCGTTACCACCAACTGATGTCGCGCCCCTCGGACATGGAAGACCTGCTGCTGATCGGCGCCAAGAAAGCCCGTGCCGTAGCGGCGCCGTTCCTGGCCCAGCTGCGTGAAGCGGTGGGCCTGCGTTCATTCGTCAACCAGGCTGCAGCGCCGCTGGCGACCAAGAAAAAAGCCGCCAAAGCCGCACGCTTTGTGAGCTTTCGCGAAGACGACGGCAGTTTCCGCTTCCGCTTGCTGGCCGCCGATGGCGAGCAGTTGTTGCTCTCGCGCAACTTTGCCGACGGTAAAGCGGCTGGCGCCGTGACCAAGCAATTGCAAAGCGGCGGCACGTTGGACGTGCGCACTGAAGCCCTGGGCTTCAGCGTATGGCTGGACGGCGCTGCGGTGGCCGACAGCGCTGCGTTCGCCGACGAAACGTCGCGCGACGCTGCCATCCAAGCCCTGCGCGTCGCGTTGACTCCAATCGAGGATTAACCCGACCAAGGGTTGATTGCCATTCTCCAGGGCCGTCGTTACAGTGACGGCCCGTTTTTGTTGCCTTGCTAACGAAATTATGACGCCCCTAGAACGATATCAAGCTGATCTGAAACGCCCTGAATTCTTCCATGACGCTGCCCAGGAAACCGCGGTGCGTCATTTGCAGCGTCTGTACGACGACCTGGTCGCGGCCTCGCAAAGCAAGCCAGGGATGTTCAGCAAGCTGTTTGGCAAGAAAGACCATACGCCGGTCAAAGGCTTGTACTTCTGGGGTGGCGTGGGCCGGGGCAAGACTTACCTGGTCGATACCTTCTTTGAAGCGCTGCCGTTCAAGGAAAAGGTCCGTACGCACTTCCACCGCTTCATGAAGCGCGTGCACGAAGAAATGAAGACCCTGCCGGGCGAGAAAAACCCGCTGACCATCATCGCCAAGCGCTTCTCGGACGAGGCACGGGTGATCTGCTTCGATGAATTCTTCGTCTCCGACATCACCGACGCCATGATCCTCGGCACCCTGATGGAAGAGCTGTTCAAGAACGGCGTGACCCTGGTCGCCACCTCGAACATCGTACCCGACGGCTTGTACAAGGACGGCCTGCAACGCGCGCGCTTCCTGCCGGCCATCGCGTTGATCAAGCAGAACACCGAGATCGTCAACGTCGACAGCGGCGTCGACTACCGCCTGCGTCACCTGGAGCAAGCCGAGCTGTTCCACTTCCCGCTGAACGAAGCGGCGCACGAAAGCCTGAAAAAAAGCTTCCGCGCGCTCACGCCGGAATGCACCCAGGCGGTGGAAAACGACAAGTTGATGATCGAGAACCGCGAAATCATCGCGCTGCGCACCTGCGATGACGTGGCCTGGTTCGAATTTCGCCAACTGTGCGACGGCCCGCGCAGCCAGAACGACTACATCGAACTGGGCAAAATCTTCCACGCGGTGATCTTGAGCGGCGTGGAGCAGATGAGCGTCACCACTGACGACATCGCGCGCCGGTTTATCAACATGGTCGACGAATTCTACGACCGCAACGTCAAGCTGATCATCTCGGCGGAAGTCGAACTCAAGGACCTCTACACCGGCGGTCGCTTGAACTTTGAATTCCAGCGCACGCTGAGCCGCTTGCTGGAAATGCAGTCCCACGAGTTCCTGTCGCGCGGGCACAAGCCCTAAGCACAACGCAGGCTCAAGGTGGGAAGGGGGCTTGCTCCTGATAACGGCGTGTCAGTCACTGTAGATGTTGATTGATCCACCGCAATCGGGAGCAAGCCCCTGCCACATTGGACCTACGCGGCCTGCTGGAACTGTTGGCGGTACTGGTTGGGCGACAACTCAGTGTGCTGCCTGAACAGCCGCGCAAAAAAGCTCGCATCGTCATAACCCACCTCATAGCTGATGGTCTTGATGCTTTTGCGGCTGCCTGAAAGCAGGCCCTTGGCGGTCTCGATGCGCAGGCGCTGCAGGTAATGCAGCGGCTTGTCACCGGTGGCAGTCTGGAAGCGGCGCATGAAGTTGCGGATGCTCATGCCGTGTTCCCGGGCGACGTCTTCGAAGCGGAACTTGTCGGCAAAATGCTCTTCGAGCCAGTGCTGGATCTGCAGAATGATCACGTCCTGGTGCAGCTTCTGCCCACCAAAACCAATGCGCCCCGGCGCGTAGCTGCGTTGCACTTCGTAGAGAATATCGCGGGCCACCGCCTGGGCGATATTGGCGCCGCAGAAGCGTTCGATCAGGTAGATGTAGAGGTCGCACGCCGAGGTAGTGCCGCCAGCGCAATACAGGTTATCGGCGTCGGTGAGGTGCTTGTCCTGATTGAGTTGCACGTTGGGGAAGCGTTCGCTGAAGGCATTGAAGAACCGCCAGTAAGTAGTCGCCTCTTTGCCATCCAGCAGCCCGGCTTCCGCGAGCCAGAACACCCCGGTGGCTTCGCCGCAGAGCACGGCACCACGCGCATGTTGTTGGCGCAGCCAGGGCAGCACTTGTGGGTAGCGCGTGCACAGGGCGTCGAAGTCATCCCAGAAGGCCGGCAACACGATGATGTCGGCGTCTTCCAGGCCGCCGTCCACCGGCATGATCACATCACTGAAGCTGCGCACCGATTGCCCGTCGGGGCTGACCAGGCGCGTTTCAAACGCCGGGGTCAGGCCCAGGCCTTGTTGTTTGCCATAACGCAGGCTGGCGAGATGGAAGAAATCCTTGGCTTGCATGAGGGTTGAAGCGAATACCCGATCAATGGCCAAAATGCTGACGCGCCGCAGGGGCGTGGAGATTTGGTTAGACATAATTTCATTTATTCTTATAGGGGAAAGTGGTCACCAGACGGCTGGATCGTCTTATTTTTTGTCGCATGTGTCCAGTGTCCCGTGACGCCTTCGCGGCATAGTCTCTGTGGTCCGGTCTTTGTCCGACAATCCACGCAGGTGACCCATGATCCCCAGAACCTTGTTCAGCTCGGAGCACGAACTCTTTCGCGAGAGCGTGCGCACCTTCCTTGAAAAACACGCCGCGCCGTTCCATGCGCAATGGGAGAAACAGGGCTATATCGACCGCAGCCTATGGAGCAGGGCAGGCGAGGCGGGGATGCTGTGTTCACATCTGCCGGAGGAATATGGCGGTCTGGGCGCAGACTTTTTGTACAGCGCAGTGGTGATCGAAGAGATCAGCCGCCTGGGGCTGACTGGCATCGGTTTCTCGCTGCATTCGGACATCGTCGCGCCTTACATCCTGCATTACGGCAGTGAAGCGTTGAAACACAAATACCTGCCCAAATTGATCTCTGGCGAGAGTGTCACGGCCATCGCCATGACCGAGCCGGGGGCCGGTTCCGACTTGCAGGGCGTCAAGACCACCGCAGTGCTGGACGGCGATGAGTACGTGATCAACGGCTCCAAGACCTTTATCACCAACGGCTTTCTCGCCGATTTGGTGATCGTGGTGGCCAAGACCGATCCCAAGGCCGGAGCGAAGGGCACCAGCCTGTTTCTGGTGGAAGCCGATACGCCGGGCTTCGACAAGGGCAAGCGCCTGGAGAAGGTGGGCATGAAGGCCCAGGACACCTCTGAGCTGTTCTTTCAGAATGTGCGGGTGCCCAAGGAAAACCTGCTGGGCCAGGTGGGCATGGGCTTCGCGTATTTGATGCAGGAGTTGCCCCAGGAGCGTCTGACCGTGGCGATTGGTGCGCTGTCGTCAGCCGAGGCGGCGCTGCAGTGGACTTTGGAATACACCCGTGAGCGCAAAGCGTTCGGCAAGGCGATTGCCGATTTTCAGAACACCCGGTTCAAGCTGGCGGAGATGGCCACCGAGATTCAGATTGGCCGCGTGTTTGTCGACAAGTGCATGGCGTTGCACCTGGAGGGCAAGCTGGACGTGCCTACGGCGGCGATGGCCAAGTATTGGGCCACTGACCTGCAATGCAAGGTGCTCGACGAGTGCGTGCAATTACACGGCGGCTACGGCTTCATGTGGGAATACCCGATTGCGCGGGCCTGGGCGGATGCGCGGGTGCAGCGGATTTATGCGGGGACCAATGAAATCATGAAGGAGATTATTGCGCGGGCGCTTTGATTTCTTTGTGCTGCAGAGGGCTCCATTGGGAGCAAGCCCTCTGCCGCATTTGACGCTGTTCACACATCAAAATGTGGGACAGGGCTTGCGCCCGATAGCGGCTTAGAGATCAATCAAGGCGCAGGATTCGGATGATCCTTCTGAATCGCCTCAATCCCTTCCAGCACGTCTTTCGACAGTTTCAGCTCAGCACTGGCAATGTTGCTGTCCAGCTGTACAAGCGTTGTCGCACCAATGATGTTGCTGGTCACAAACGGCTGCTGCGTCACGAACGCCAACGCCATCTGCGCCGGGTCCAGGCCATGCTCGTGCGCCAGCGCCACATAACGGCTGCATGCCGCTTCTGACTGCGGGTTGAAGTAACGGCTGAAGCGGCTGTATTCGGTCAGGCGAGCCTTTGCGGGGCGTGCGCCATTCTCGTACTTGCCGCTGAGCATCCCGAACGCCAGCGGCGAGTAGGCCAGCAGGCCGCATTGCTCACGAATCGCGACTTCCGCCAAGCCCACTTCAAAGCTGCGATTGAGCAGGTTGTAGGGGTTCTGGATCGACACAGCGCGGGTCCAGCCGCGGGCCTCGGCCAGGGCCAGGAACTTCATGGTGCCCCAGGGGGTTTCGTTGGACAGGCCGATATGGCGGATCTTGCCAGCCTTGACTTGTTCGTCCAGCGCTTCGAGGGTTTCTTCCAGCGGGGTCAGGTCGTCTTCGTCTTTGTGCTTGTAGCTCAGTTGGCCGAAGAAGTTGGTGCTGCGCTCCGGCCAGTGCAGCTGGTAGAGGTCGATCCAGTCGGTTTGCAGGCGTTTGAGGCTGGCATCCAGGGCGTCGACGATGTGCTTGCGGTTGTGGCGCAGGTGCCCGTCGCGGATGTAGTCGATGGTGTTGCCGGGGCCGGCGATTTTGCTGGCGAGGATCCAGTCGGTACGGTCGCCGCGGCTTTTGAAGTAATTACCGATGTAACGCTCGGTGGTGGCATAGGTGTCGGCCTTGGGCGGCACCGGGTACATTTCCGCCGTGTCGAGGAAGTTGATCCCCGCCGCCTTGGCCCGTTCGATCTGAGCGAAGGCCTCTGCCTCGCTGTTCTGCTCACCCCAGGTCATGGTGCCCAAGGCTATCGCGCTTACGTTCAGATCGGTGCGGCCCAGCTGTCGATAATCCATCGGGTACTCCTTCGGGGAAAACAATCATAAAAGCAGGTTGAATTTTTTTTCGCAATCTGCATAATTGCCCACCTCTTTCTGCAGTGGAAGTGATGCGCCGCCTGCCGAAGAATCTTGCCGTTGAACGGACGCGCCGACCCGAGCCCCCGATAGCGTCTGTATCCGGCTGCCTTTGACTTGTCAAAGTACGCACTATTCAGTAAGATCCGCCGTCTAATTTACAGGGCGGCCCCTGAGGCTATTAAAGAATGACAACTTTTACTGCAAAACCGGAAACAGTTCAGCGCGACTGGTTTGTCGTCGACGCCGCTGGTCAGACCCTGGGTCGTCTGGCCACTGAAGTCGCCAGCCGTCTGCGTGGCAAGCACAAGCCTGAGTACACCCCTCACGTTGACACCGGTGACTACATCGTGATCATCAACGCTGAGCAGGTACGTGTTACCGGCAACAAAGCGCAAGACAAAATGTACTACCGTCACTCCGGTTTCCCAGGCGGTATCAAGTCTTCGAACTTCGAAGGTCTGATTTCCAAGAAGCCTGAAGCACCGATCGAAATCGCGGTCAAAGGCATGCTGCCGAAGGGCCCACTGGGTCGCGATATGTTTCGCAAGCTGAAAGTCTATGCGGGCGCTGTACACCCTCATGCTGCTCAGCAGCCCCAAGAACTGAAGTTTTAACGGAATAGTTCATTATGTCGGCGACTCAAAATTACGGCACTGGCCGTCGCAAAACCGCAACCGCACGCGTTTTCCTGCGTCCGGGCACTGGTAACATCTCGATCAACAACCGCACTCTGGAAAACTTCTTCGGTCGCGAAACTGCCCGCATGGTAGTTCGTCAGCCGCTGGAATTGACCGAGACCGTTGAAAAGTTCGACATCTACGTCACCGTTATTGGTGGCGGTGTAAGTGGTCAAGCTGGCGCAATCCGCCACGGTATCACTCGCGCTCTGATGCAGTACGACGAAACCCTGCGTGGCGCTCTGCGCAAAGCTGGCTTCGTTACTCGCGATGCTCGTGAAGTTGAACGTAAGAAAGTCGGTCTGCGTAAAGCGCGTAAGCGTCCGCAGTACTCGAAGCGTTAATTCGCTTTACGTTCCACAAAAACGCCCAACTCCTCACGGAGCTGGGCGTTTTTTATTGCCTACGATTTATGCACAATTTTCGCCGTGACAACTTGCCACATCCGTAGACCCCCTATACTACAAGGCCTGGACAGGGAGCCCCGGGCAATTCCCTTGTCATACGTGGGGCTTTTCATTACCATTCGGCAAAATTTTTATAAGTAAAGATTCAACACTTAGTAGACGCCTGATTTAACAGGCCAAAAAGCTGATGGGAGAGGACTGAATGAGCAATGACGGCGTGAATGCAGGCCGGCGTCGCTTCTTGGTAGCAGCCACATCCGTTGTGGGTGCTGCAGGAGCGGTGGGGGCTGCGGTCCCGTTCGTGGGGTCATGGTTTCCCAGTGCCAAGGCGAAAGCCGCAGGTGCACCGGTGAAGGTGAATGTCAGCAAGATCGACCCAGGCCAGCAGATGATTGCTGAGTGGCGCGGTCAGCCGGTTTTCATTGTTCGTCGTACTGAGGAAATCCTGGGGAATCTGAAGAAAATCGAAGGTCAGCTGTCTGATCCCGACTCGAAGAATTCCGAACAACCCGCTTACGTCGATAAGGAAATTCGCTCGATCAAGCCAGAGATTCTGCTGCTGATCGGTATCTGCACCCACCTGGGGTGCTCGCCTACCTTCCGCCCTGAAGTTGCCCCTGCCGACTTGGGCAAGGATTGGGTCGGTGGCTACTTCTGTCCTTGTCACGGCTCTCACTACGACCTTGCTGGTCGCGTCTACAAGTCACAACCCGCACCACTGAACCTGCCAGTTCCGCCACATCATTACGAGACTGACAGTGTCATTGTCATTGGCGTCGACGAGGGGGAGAAAGCCTGATGAGCAAGTTCATGGATTGGGTGGATGCGCGCTTCCCCGCCACTAAAATGTGGGAAGACCATCTCAGCAAATATTACGCGCCAAAAAACTTCAACTTCTTCTACTTCTTCGGCTCCCTGGCGCTGTTGGTGTTGGTCAACCAACTGGTCACCGGTGTCTGGCTGACGATGAGCTACACGCCGTCGGCAGAAGAGGCCTTTGCGTCCGTTGAAGGAATCATGCGCGACGTCGAGTACGGCTCGATCTTGCGTCTATTGCACTCCACCGGCGCTTCAGCGTTCTTCATCGTTGTTTACATGCACATGTTCCGTGGCTTGCTCTACGGTTCGTACCAGAAGCCTCGCGAGCTGGTGTGGGTCTTCGGCATGCTGATCTACCTGGCGCTGATGGCTGAAGCCTTCATGGGTTACTTATTGCCGTGGGGCCAGATGTCGTACTGGGGCGCCCAGGTGATCATCTCGCTGTTTGGCGCGATCCCCGTCATCGGTAATGACCTGACCCAATGGATTCGTGGTGATTACCTGATCTCAGGCATCACCCTGAACCGCTTCTTCGCCTTGCACGTCGTGGCCTTGCCAATCGTGATTCTGGGCTTGGTGGTGCTGCACATCCTGGCGCTGCATGAAGTGGGTTCGAACAACCCGGATGGCGTGGACATCAAGAAGCACAAAGATGAAAACGGCATACCGCTGGACGGCATTCCGTTCCACCCGTACTACACCGTGAAAGATATTGTCGGCGTGGTGGTGTTCCTGTTTATCTTCTGCTCGATCGTGTTCTTTTTCCCGGAGATGGGCGGTTATTTCCTGGAGAAGCCTAACTTCGAACAGGCCAACGCCTTCAAGACGCCAGAGCATATTGCGCCGGTCTGGTACTTCACGCCGTTCTACGCGATCTTGCGGGCCATTCCAGACAAGCTGATGGGCGTGGTTGCCATGGGGGCGTCGATTGCTCTGTTGTTTGTGCTGCCGTGGCTTGACCGTAGTCCGGTCAAATCGATGCGCTACAAGGGTTGGTTGAGCCGAATCTGGCTGCTCGTGTTCTGTATCGCCTTCATGCTGCTGGGCTGGACGGGCGTGAAGGCGCCGTCGCCTGGGCTGACGCTGCTGTCGCAGGTCTGCACCTTCCTGTACTTCGCCTACTTCATTCTGATGCCGTTCTACACCCGGCTCGAGAAGACCAAACCGGTTCCGGAAAGGGTGACTGGCTGATGAAAAAGTTATTTGTTGCATTGATGCTTGCGGCGCTGCCGCTACTGTCCTTCGCTGCCGAGCATGGCGCTGAGCTGGAGAGCGTCGATATCGACGTGTCTGACAAGGCCGCCATGCAGGATGTTCTGCGTACCTTCACCAACTACTGCATGGGCTGCCACAGCGCCAAGTTCCAGCGTTACGAGCGTGTCGCCGATGACTTGGGCATCCCGCATGACGTGATGCTCAGTCACGCGGTGTTCACTGGCGCGAAGATCGGCGACCACATGAACATTGGCATGCAGCCTGCCGACGCCAAGGCCTGGTTCGGGGCTGCACCGCCCGACCTGACTCTGGTTGCGCGCGTTCGTGGCACCGATTGGCTCTATGGCTACCTCAAATCCTTCTACGAAGACCCGACGCGCCCTTATGGCGTAAACAACAAAGTCTTCCCGAACGTCGGTATGCCTAACGTTCTGGTCGGCCTGCAGGGTCGCCAAGTGGTAGGATGCAAGCAGGTTCAGGTCGTTGAAGACGGCAAGAAGCAATATGATCCGTTGACCGGTACGCCTTTGACTCATGAAGCGTGCGATCAACTGACCATCGTGCCCAAGACTGGCGCGCTGAACGAAGAGCAGTTTGACGAGAAGGTCAAGAATCTGGTGACCTTCCTGGCCTACTCGGCCAACCCGGTCAAACTGCAACATCAGCGCATCGGTACCTATGTATTGCTGTACCTGGCCTTCTTCTTCGTATTCGCCTATCTGCTCAAACGCGAATACTGGAAGGATGTGCATTGATCCAACCGTAAGCAATTGCTGTTAATCTTGCGCGCCCAGCGGCACCTCTACACGTAGCGGTCTGGTTGAACCAGGCACTACAGAGATGCTCTCTGGGCGCGCTCGTTTTTGAGCTTTCGATAATTTCAACAAGCGAGGAGGACCGCCATGGGCGTGACCAACCGGTTGGCCTGTTACTCCGACCCCGCCGACCACTATTCCCACCGAGTACGCATCGTGCTCGCAGAGAAGGGTGTCAGCGCCGAGATCATCAGTGTGGAGGTGGGACGTCATCCGCCGAAGCTGATCGAAGTGAACCCTTACGGCAGCTTGCCCACCCTGGTCGATCGTGACCTGGCGTTGTGGGAGTCAACCGTGGTGATGGAATACCTGGATGAGCGTTACCCGCATCCACCTTTGCTGCCGGTATATCCGGTGGCGCGTGCCAACAGCCGCCTGCTGATCCATCGGATCCAGCGTGACTGGTGCGGGCTGGTGGATTTGATTCTGGATACACGCAGTAAAGAAGCCGCTCGAGTGCAGGCGCGCAAGGAATTGCGTGAGAGCCTGACCGGTGTTTCGCCGTTGTTCGCCGACAAACCTTTTTTCCTCAGCGAGGAACAAAGCTTGGTGGATTGCTGCCTATTACCCATACTCTGGCGCTTGCCGATCCTGGGCATTGAACTGCCACGGCCGGCCAAGCCGTTGCTTGATTACATGGAGCGCCAGTTTGCGCGTGAGGCTTTCCAGGCGAGTCTGTCTGGCGTCGAACGCGATATGCGCTAAGGCTTAAGGAGCCGCTGATGAACTCCAGTCGACCCTACTTGGTCCGCGCGCTCTATGAGTGGATTGTGGACAACGATTGCACCCCGCACATGCTGGTCAACGCTGAATTCCCCAAGGTTGACGTACCGCAGGGTTTTGCCAGTGATGGGCAGATTGTGCTGAACGTATCACCCAGCGCCGTGCGTCACCTGCACATGGACAATGAAGCTGTCAGCTTCGAAGGGCGTTTCGGCGGTGTGCCGCATACGCTGTTCGTGCCGATTGGTGCCATCCTCGGGATCTATGCCCGGGAAAATGGCCAGGGCATGGTGTTCGATCTGGAGTCGCCTTTCGAGGACGACGAAGCGATCGACAGCGAAGGCGGTGATGATGTGCCACCACCAGACTCCGAGCCTCCGCGTCCAAGCGGCCGGCCGAGCCTGAAAGTGGTGAAGTAAGCGGCTTTTACCCTAGGGTGAGCCTGAAAAATGCCTCGACTTGTGTCGGGGCATTTTTTTGCGCGAAGGATGTGGGTGAAAGTCGCGACCGGACGGTGATCGTACAACCGCCATGGGCTATGATGCGGGCTCAAGTTCGCCGAGAAAGATGGATTCATCATGGAAAATGCCAACACCGCCCCTCGTCTTCCCCGCAAGCGCCGCAGCCTTGCCCAGGAATTGGTCACGGTGTTGTCCGAGCAGATTCGCGACGGCCAACTCAAACGCGGCGACAAGTTGCCTACCGAATCCGCAATCATGGAAGCGCATGGGGTCAGCCGCACCGTGGTGCGTGAAGCCATCTCGCGTTTGCAGGCGGCGGGGCAGGTGGAAACCCGCCACGGTATCGGCACCTTTGTATTGGACACGCCAAGCCCCAGCGGCTTCCGGATTGACCCGGCCACGGTGGTGACGCTGCGTGATGTGCTGGCGATTCTGGAGCTGCGTATCAGCCTGGAAGTTGAATCCGCCGGCCTCGCGGCCTTACGTCGTAGCGACGAACAGCTGGCCGCCATGCGTGCTGCCCTCGACGCCTTGAATGAAAGCGCCGCCCACGCTGGCGATGCTGTCGCGTCAGACTTCGCGTTCCACCTGGAAATTGCGCTGTCCACCGGCAACCGCTACTTCACCGACATCATGACCCACCTGGGCACCAGCATCATTCCGCGTACGCGCTTGAATTCAGCGCGCCTGGCCCATGATGACCAGCAGCACTACATGGGACGCCTGAGCCGCGAACACGAAGAGATTTATGAGGCGATTGCTCGCCAGGATTCGGACGCGGCGCGCGCGGCCATGCGCTTGCATCTGACTAACAGCCGCGAACGGCTGCGCCATGCCCATGAAGAGGCACAAGCGCAGCGCTGATCAAACCTACTTAGCTCGCAGGTTGGTTTGGCTTGTAGTCCTTGAGCAGCAGGTACGTACTCCAGCCCCACCAATCATTGGTCCAGTGCTTGTCGTTCAGGTCATTCACGTCCTTGCGGCGCAGCACTTTGTCGCCTTCCATCTTGAACAGCGGCGAGAAGTTATTCGCAGGGTTCTGCGCCGCGTTCAGATCCGGCACATACAGCGGCGCCTTGAAGTTGGCCGGGGAGGGCGCGACACCACTGATAAAGGTCTCGAAGATCTCATCCGCCGATGCCTGCACCGCACGTTTGACCATCGCCCGATTGTCCGCGTCGATGGCGTCGAAGTAGCGTTTATCCCCATAGGCATGCCATTGATCACCCTTGGCGTTGCGCACCTTGAGCCCGAATTTGCTGTCTTCATCGTGCATAAAGCGGCTGATCAGCGAGCCCAATTCCCCTGGCGTCACCAAGGCCGCCAATTGTTTACGCGGGACGCGCAGGTGGCCGGCGGAAAACAGGTCGGTCAAAAAGTGATCAGCAAAACTGTTCATGGCGTAGGCCAATTCCAGTGCCAGGTCGGTGCCGGTTTGATGCGCCACCACGGCCTGTTGCAGCGCCGCCGCATGGCCGGCCAGATAGGCAGACAGCGCCCACTCGCCAAAGTGGTCGGCGTTGTCTGCCGCCAATTTCAGATAGCGCCCCAGCGGAATCAATGCGGACACCGCACTGCCGCCGCCGGTGATGCGGTTCCATTCCTCGGACAACGTATCACCCAGCGCGTCATAGGCTTCATGGGGTTGCTTGCCGTCCTTGATCGCCTGTTTGACTGCGTTGATCTCCTTTTGCATGACCGCGAGGATTTTTGCGGCCTCTTCCCGCGAGGCTGGTAGCACGGCCAACGAGTTGAACGCAGCGCTAAAGCGTTGCACACGCTCGGCGGGGGAGGCGCCGTCGCTGATGGGTTGGCCGGGAATGCCATAGAAGTCGCCGCCCAGGGCGATCACCTGGCCGTAGGTCAGTGCCAGCCCGTTGGGCAAGTGCAGCTCGACTTGGTGCGCTGGAATCGCCGGGGCGTCTTTGACGAAACGCAGCAGGGTTTCATCGCCGATGGCGGTGTGTTCCCCGCCTTCGAAGCGCAGGGCCGGTGGGATTTTTTCGGGTGCTGCGAGTTCAAGACCTGACATGTTAGCTCCTTGCTATGTCGTAGGATTCTTCCTTAATAACTGTATATATATACAGTTGTGTCGATCATAGAGGAAAAAAGTCCTACGTCAAGAAGCCACGTTTAAACACTTAGCCGCAGATGAAGCCCGATGAATTGCAGTTGACGAATCTTTTTATAGTTGTACGATGACGTACGACATCGTCAAAACTAACAACAACCTTTCGACAGAAAGTCTTCGCCCAGGGTGTTCGAATAATGAATCCACAAGAACTGAAGTCCATCCTCTCCCACGGTCTGCTGTCTTTCCCTGTGACCGATTTCAATGCGCAGGGTGACTTTCACCAGGCCGGCTACATCAAGCGCCTGGAATGGCTGGCCCCTTACGGCGCCACGGCCTTGTTCGCCGCCGGCGGCACCGGTGAGTTTTTCTCCCTGGCCGCCAGCGAATACTCCCAAGTGGTCAAGACCGCTGTTGATACCTGCGCCACCAGCGTACCAATCCTCGCCGGTGTCGGTGGTTCGACCCGACAGGCTATCGAGTACGCCCAGGAAGCCGAGCGCCTGGGCGCCAAGGGCTTGCTGCTGCTGCCGCATTACCTGACCGAAGCCAGCCAGGACGGGGTTGCTGCTCATGTGGAAGCGGTGTGCAAGTCGGTGAAGATCGGCGTGGTGGTCTACAACCGCAACGTCTGCCGCCTGACCGCGCCCTTGTTGGAACGCCTGGCTGAGCGCTGCCCGAACCTGATCGGCTATAAAGACGGCCTGGGTGACATCGAGTTGATGGTCTCGATCCGCCGTCGCCTCGGTGACCGCTTCAGCTACCTCGGCGGCCTGCCGACTGCAGAGGTTTACGCTGCAGCCTACAAGGCCCTGGGCGTGCCGGTGTACTCCTCGGCGGTGTTCAACTTCATTCCGAAAACCGCGATGGACTTCTACCACGCGATTGCCAAGGACGATCACGCTACCGTCGGCAAGATCATCGACAACTTCTTCCTGCCTTACCTCGATATCCGCAACCGTAAAGCCGGGTATGCCGTGAGCATCGTCAAGGCCGGTGCAAAAATCGCCGGCTATGACGCAGGCCCGGTGCGCACGCCGCTGACCGACCTGCTGCCGGAAGAATACGATGCCCTGGCCGCGCTGATCGACAAGCAAGGTCCGCAGTAACTTATCAACAAGGCCGCTGAGCGATCAGCGGCCTTTTGCGTTAGGAGAATATGTATGTCCCATGCCAAACGTTTTGAAAACTACATCAACGGCGAGTGGGTGGTCGGTACCGACTACTGCAACAACATCAACCCGTCGCAGTTGTCCGATGTCATTGGCGAATACGCCAAGGCTGACGTAGCCCAAGTCAACGCCGCCATCGATGCAGCCCGCGCCGCTTTCCCGGCTTGGTCGACGTCCGGCATCCAGGCTCGTCACGACGCCCTGGATAAAGTCGGCAGCGAAATCCTCGCCCGCCGCGAAGAGCTCGGCACCCTGCTGGCCCGGGAAGAGGGCAAGACCCTGCCCGAAGCCATCGGCGAAGTGACCCGCGCCGGTAACATCTTCAAGTTCTTCGCCGGTGAATGCCTGCGCCTGTCTGGTGACTACGTGCCGTCGGTGCGCCCGGGCGTCAACGTTGAAGTGACCCGCGAAGCCCTGGGTGTGGTCGGTTTGATCACCCCGTGGAATTTCCCGATCGCGATCCCCGCCTGGAAAATCGCCCCGGCCCTGGCCTACGGTAACTGCGTGGTGATCAAGCCGGCCGAATTAGTGCCAGGTTGCGCCTGGGCCCTGGCCGAAATTATCTCCCGCGCCGGTTTTCCTGCCGGTGTGTTCAACCTGGTGATGGGCAGCGGTCGTGTGGTCGGCGACGTGCTGGTCAACAGTCCGAAAGTCGACGGCATCAGCTTTACCGGCTCGGTCGGCGTGGGGCGTCAGATCGCCGTCAGTTGCGTATCGCGCCAGGCCAAAGTGCAGTTGGAAATGGGCGGCAAGAACCCGCAGATCATCCTCGACGACGCCGACCTCAAACAGGCTGTCGAGCTGTCCGTACAGAGCGCGTTCTACTCCACCGGCCAGCGTTGCACTGCGTCCAGCCGCTTGATCGTCACGGCCGGTATTCACGACCAGTTCGTCGCGGCCATGGCCGAGCGCATGAAGTCGATCAAAGTCGGTCACGCGCTGAAAAGCGGCACCGACATCGGCCCGGTGGTTTCCCAGGCCCAGTTGGATCAGGACCTGAAGTACATCGACATCGGCCAAAGCGAAGGTGCGCGACTGGTCAGCGGTGGTGGCTTGGTGACATGCGACACCGAAGGCTACTACCTGGCGCCAACGCTGTTTGCCGACAGCGAAGCCGCCATGCGTATCAGCCGTGAAGAAATCTTCGGCCCGGTGGCCAACGTGGTGCGCGTGGCGGATTACGAGGCGGCGCTGGCCATGGCCAACGATACCGAGTTCGGCCTGTCGGCGGGCATTGCCACCACGTCGCTGAAGTATGCCAACCACTTCAAGCGTCATTCCCAGGCCGGGATGGTGATGGTCAATCTGCCGACTGCCGGCGTGGATTACCACGTTCCATTCGGTGGCCGTAAGGGCTCGTCTTATGGTTCGCGCGAGCAGGGTCGCTACGCGCAAGAGTTCTACACCGTGGTGAAGACCGCCTACATCGGTTCGTAGGAAACGCCCCGATAGGCACAGGCTTGTGTGGGAGCTGGCTTGCCTGCGATGCAGTCACCTCGGTGTGCCAGTCACACCGAGGTGAGGCCATCGCAGGCAAGCCAGCTCCCACATGAAACGATGTCTACATACAACAAAACCATTACCCGCAAAAAAAATAATTAGTGGGAGTACATCTTCATGCAAGCGACCAAGCCGACTCACGTCCGCTATTTGATCCTGCTTATGCTGTTTCTGGTGACCACGATCAACTACGCCGACCGGGCCACTATCGCCATTGCCGGTTCCAGCCTGCAAAAAGACCTGGGTATCAGCGCGGTCACCCTCGGTTATATCTTTTCCGCATTCGGTTGGGCCTATGTGGCTGGGCAAATTCCCGGTGGCTGGCTGCTGGACCGGTTCGGATCGAAAAAAGTCTACGCCCTGAGCATCTTCACTTGGTCGCTGTTCACCGTGCTGCAAGGCTATGTCGGTGAGTTCGGGGTTTCCACCGCGATTGTTGCGCTGTTCATGCTGCGCTTTTTGGTGGGCTTGGCTGAAGCGCCGTCGTTTCCTGGAAATGCCCGTATTGTTGCAGCGTGGTTTCCTACGGCTGAGCGTGGCACCGCCTCCGCGATCTTTAACTCGGCGCAGTACTTCGCCACGGTGCTGTTTGCACCGCTGATGGGTTGGATCGTCTATACCTTTGGCTGGCAGCACGTGTTTATCGTGATGGGCGGTATCGGCGTCCTGTTCTCGCTGATCTGGCTGAAACTTATCCACAGCCCCCGCCAGCATTCGATGATCAACGAGGCCGAACTCAAGTACATCGCTGAGAACGGTGCGATGGTCGATATGGATCAAGACAAGGCCAAGGGCCAGAAAGCCGACGGCCCGAAGTGGGACTACATCCGCCAGTTGCTGACCAATCGCATGATGCTCGGCGTGTACCTGGGCCAGTACTGCATCAACGGCATCACCTATTTTTTCCTCACCTGGTTCCCGGTGTACTTGGTGCAGGAGCGTGGCATGACGATTCTCAAGGCCGGCTTCATTGCCTCGCTGCCGGCGATCTGCGGGTTTATCGGCGGGGTGTTGGGCGGGTTGATTTCCGACTACCTGCTGCGCAAAGGCCATTCCCTGACGTTCGCGCGCAAGGCGCCGATCATTGGTGGGTTGCTGGTGTCGTGCAGCATCGTGGCGTGCAACTACGTGGATATCGAATGGATGGTGGTGGGCTTCATGGCCTTGGCTTTCTTCGGTAAAGGCGTCGGCGCACTGGGTTGGGCGGTGGTGTCCGACACCTCGCCGAAACAAATCGCTGGCCTCAGTGGCGGCTTGTTCAATATGTTCGGCAACCTGGCGTCCATCAGCACCCCTATCGTGATCGGTTACATCATCAGCACCACCGGCTCATTCAAATGGGCCCTGGTGTTCGTCGGTGCCAACGCGCTGGTGGCTGTGTTCAGTTATCTGGTCATTGTTGGCCCGATCAAGCGCGTGGTGCTAAAAGAGCCGCCAAGCAGCAAAGGGCCTGAGCTGACCCAACTTACCGAAGCGCATTCCTGAGGGCGACGTAATGCAGTTGATTGAACATGCCGACTCGCCGCGCTCGATCCGTTTGCACGCGCGCGACAACGTGGTGATCGTGGTCAACGACCAAGGCGTACCGGCCGGGACCACGTTTCCGGACGGCCTGGTGACCGTGGATTTCATCCCACAAAGCCACAAGGTGACCCTGGAAGATATTCCCGAAGGCGGTCAGATCATTCGCTACGGCCAGACCATTGGTTACGCCCTGGCGCCGATTCCGCGTGGCAGTTGGGTGCAGGAAGACCAACTGCGCATGCCCACCGCGCCACCGCTGGACAGCTTGCCGCTGTCCACCGAAGTGCCTGAAACCCAGGCGCCGCTGGAAGGCTTCACGTTTGAGGGTTACCGCAACGCCGACGGCACTGTGGGCACGCGTAATATCCTTGGCATCACCACCACGGTGCAGTGCGTCACCGGCGTGCTGGACCATGCGGTCAAGCGCATCAAGGAGGAGTTGCTGCCCAAGTACCCGCACGTCGATGACGTGGTGGCGCTGACCCACAGCTACGGCTGCGGCGTGGCGATCACCGCGACGGATGCGTATATCCCGATTCGTACGGTGCGCAACCTGGCGCGCAACCCGAACCTGGGCGGCGAGGCGCTGGTGATCAGTCTGGGCTGCGAGAAGTTGCAGGCCGGGCAGGTGATGCATGACAACGACAGCTCCGTCGACCTGAGCGAGCCGTGGCTGTATCGGTTGCAGGACTCCAGCCACGGTTTTACCGAGATGATCGATCAGATCATGGCGCTGGCCGAGGTGCGCTTGAGGAAACTCGACCAGCGCCGCCGCGAAACCGTGCCGGCGTCGGAGCTGATCCTGGGCATGCAGTGTGGCGGCAGTGATGCGTTTTCCGGCATTACCGCTAACCCGGCGCTGGGGTACGCCTCGGATCTGCTGCTGCGGGCCGGGGCAACGGTGATGTTTTCCGAAGTCACTGAAGTGCGTGATGCGATATACCTGCTCACATCGCGCGCTGAAAGCAAAGAAGTTGCCCAAGCGCTTGTAAGCGAGATGGACTGGTACGACCGTTACCTGGCCAAAGGCGAGGCAGATCGCAGCGCCAATACCACGCCGGGTAACAAGAAGGGCGGCTTGTCGAACATTGTCGAGAAGTCCTTGGGCTCCATCGTCAAATCCGGCAGCAGCGCGATCAATGGCGTGCTTGGCCCGGGCGAGCGTTTCAAGCGCAAAGGCCTGATCTTTTGCGCGACGCCGGCCAGTGACTTTGTGTGCGGCACCTTGCAACTGGCGGCCGGGATGAACCTGCATGTGTTCACCACTGGGCGTGGCACGCCGTATGGTCTGGCAATGGCGCCGGTGGTGAAGGTCTCGACGCGTACGGAATTGGCGCAGCGCTGGCCCGACTTGATCGATATCGACGCCGGGCGTATTGCGACCGGGCGCGCGAGCATCGAGGAGTTGGGTTGGGAGTTGTTTCACTTCTACCTGGATGTGGCCAGCGGTAAAAAGCAGACGTGGGCGGAGCATCACAAGCTGCATAACGACATCACATTGTTTAACCCTGCGCCGATTACTTGAGACCCAGTCGCCTGCTTCGCGAGCAAGCCCGCTCCCACATTCGACCGCACGCTCATGCTGGAACTCGGTCTAGTGTGGGAGCGGGCTTGCTCACGAAGGCCTCCAATCAGACGCCGCAGGGCTGCATGGCTTATCATTAGCCACCTGATGACGCTCACCAAGGTTTTCCCCGGCATGCTGGCTATCTTCCTCACCACCCTCACCATCACCGCGCCGGTGTTTGCCATGCTGTTCCTGGGTGTGCTGCTCAAGCGCATCAACTGGATCAACGACAACTTTATCCACACCGCTTCGTCCCTGGTGTTCAACGTCACCATGCCGGCGCTGCTGTTCCTCGGCATCCTGCACGCCGACCTGCACTCGGCGCTCAAGCCGGGTTTGCTGATCTACTTTGCCGTTGCCACGCTGTTGAGCTTTGCCCTGGCCTGGGGCTGGGCGATCTTTCGATGCCCGCCCGAAGACCGCGGCATCTACACCCAAGGCGCGTTTCGCGGTAACAACGGCGTGATCGGCCTGGCGCTGGCGGCCAGTATGTACGGCGACTATGGCATCTCCCTCGGCGCAATCCTCGCGGCGTTGGTGATCCTGCTCTACAACACGCTGTCGACCATCGTGCTGGCGGTGTACAGCCCGGTGATCAAGTCCGACCCGTGGAGCATCTTCAAAAGCGTGGCAGCCAACCCGTTGATCATCAGCGTGATCGTGGCCGCACCGTTCGCGATTTTCAAGATCGGCCTGCCGGGGTGGCTGGAGTCGTCCGGGCAGTACCTGGCAGACATGACTTTGCCGTTGGCACTGATCTGCATCGGCGGCACCTTGTCGCTGGCGGCCTTGCGCAAAAGCGGCAGCATGGCCCTGAGTGCCAGCCTGGTGAAGATGATTGGCCTGCCGGTATTCGCGACGCTAGGCGCCTGGCTGCTGGGCTTCAGAGGGCCGGAACTGGGGATTTTGTTTCTGTATTTCGGCGCACCGACTGCGGCGGCGAGTTTCGTCATGGCCAGGGCTGCGCAGGGCAACCATGAGCTGGCGGCGGCGATTATCGTGATGACTACGTTGATGGCGGCGGTGACCACGAACATCGGGATCTTTGTGTTGCAGGCGGGTGGTTGGAGCTGAGTTTTACGGCGGTTTTGAAGGCCATTCGCGAGCAAGCCCACCCCCACATCTTGATCTGTGAATACATTCAAATGTGTGAGCGGGCGTGCTCGTGAAAGCTATCTAACAGTCACTGCTTATCTGCCTGATACGCCTCAATCACTTCCTGAGCCGCCCGAAACGCATCAATCGCCGCCGGCACGCCGGCATAGACCGCGCAATGCAGCAGCGCTTCGCGAATCTCTTCCACTGTGCAGCCATTGTTCAGCGCGCCACGCACGTGGCCCTTGAGCTCTTGCGGGCATTTGAGGGCCGTGAGGGCGGCGAGGGTAATCAGGCTGCGGGTCTTTAAGGGTAAACCCTCGCGGTTCCACACGCTGCCCCACGCATGTTCGTTGACGAAATCCTGCAGCGGCTGGGTGAACTCGGTGGCGTTGCCCAGAGCGCGATCAACGAACACATCGCCCATGACCTGACGACGCATTTCAACCCCGGGCTTTTTCTGATCGTTCATTGCGATTCCCTCTTGTGTTGGCGGCGCCAGGCTTGCAGCGAGGTGAACAACAGGAACGCCACCAGCGCTGGCAGTACGTAATACAGCATCAATTGCTCAAGCTTGGTGGCCAGCGGCATGCCGAAGGTGAACGACACCACATGCAGCCCATACGCCAGGTACAGGCCCAGAAACACCAGGCCTTCGGCACGGGTGACCCGGTAGCCGGTGTAAAACACCGGCAGGCACAACACAATGACGCCGAGCATCACCGGCAGGTCGAAGTCCAAGGCGTTGGGCGACACCGACAGCGGCGAGGGCGCCACCAGGGCGGTAAACCCCAGTACCCCGAGCAGGTTGAACAGGCTGCTGCCGATCACGTTGCCCACGGCAATTTCGCGCTCGCCGCGCAGAGCGGCAATCAGCGAGGTGGCCAGGCACGGCAGCGAAGTACCCACGCCGATCAACGTCAAGCCGACGATACGCTCCGACAAGCCCAAATCGCTCGCTACATCCACCGCTGCGGCCAACAGCAAATGCCCGGCCAGCACCAGAATCAGCAACCCGCCCAGCATCAGCAATACGCAGCTCAGCCAGGGCGCGCTGGCCACGGTGTCCAGTGTGCGCGGGCGGCGGGAATGGCGGGTCTGGTAGTGCAAGACGCCGAGGTAGGCCACCAGGGCTGCGAGCAGCAACAGGCCGTCAGCGGGCGTCAGTTGTTCATTGGCCGAGAGGGTAAACACGAGCAGGGCGGCGAAGATCATCACCGGGATGTCCAGGCGCACCAGTTGCCGCGACACCCGCAGTGGAATGATCAGCGCGGACAGGCCTAAGGTTACGAGGATGTTGAAGATGCTGCTGCCGATCACGCTGCCCACGGCGATATCGGTACTGCCGGCCAGGGTGGCCTGCAGGCTGACGGTCATCTGCGGCGCGCTGCTGCCGAAGGCAACGATGCTCAAGCCGATGATCAGTGGCCGCACCTTGAGGCTGGCCGCCAGACGCACGGCGGCGCGCACGAGGATTTCGGCGCCGACGATCAGCAGCAGCAAGCCGCTGACTAATTCGAGCAGACTCAAAGGCGAGAGGGCGGTTAATGCGGAAATGGCCAAAGCTCCCTTGCTTAGTTGCTCATGGCTTGCACGCGAACCCGGGCAGTGCCGCTGCCCAGCATATCGAGTTGTTCGCCAGCCTTGCGTGAAACGTCGATCAGGCGCCCACGGGTATGCGGGCCGCGGTCATTAATGCGTAGCACCACGGATCTGTTGTTGTCCAGGTTAGTCACCTGGACCTGGGTACCGAAGGGCAGGCGCCGATGGGCGGCGGTCAAAGCGTTCTGGTTGAACGGTTCACCGCTGGCGGTTCGCTTGCCATGGTGCTTGGCGCCGTAATAGGAGGCGGTGCCGGTTTCGTCGTAGCCGTTGGGGTCGATGAGGCCGCTGGCGCAACCAGCCAACAGGGAGAACAGGGCCAGGAGGCCGAGTAGACGCTTCATTTTAAGTCAGTCCCCATTACAAATGTGGCAGCGGGTTTGTGTGGCAGGGAGCAAGCCCCCTCCCACACAAACCCGCTCTCACAAGGGGTCCGAGCTGGGCATGAAAGCCCATTCGGACCATTCACCGCTATCAGCCTTCGAGCTTGCTTTTCAGCAGTTCGTTCACCTGTTGCGGGTTGGCCTTGCCTTTGGAGGCTTTCATTGCCTGGCCGACAAAGAAGCCGAACATCTTGCCGCGCTTAGCTTCGTCTGCCGCACGGTATTGCTCGACCTGTTCGGCGTTGGCCGCCAGCATCTCATCGAGTACGGCCGAAATTGCGCCGCTGTCGGTGACTTGCTTGAGGCCGCGCTTTTCAATGATGTCGTCGGCAGTGCCTTCACCGCTGGCCATCGCTTCAAACACCGTCTTGGCGATTTTGCCGGAGATGGTGTTGTCCTTGATGCGCAGCAGCATGCCGCCCAGTTGCTCGGCGGTCACCGACGCTTCGTCGATTTCCAGGCCCTGTTTGTTCAACAGGCTGCCCAGCTCAACCATCACCCAGTTGGCCGCCAGTTTGGCGTCGCCGGCGATGCTCACGACTTTTTCAAAGTAGTTGGCTTGTTCACGGCTGGACGCCAACACGCTGGCATCGTAGACCGACAGGCCGAACTGCGCCTGGAAACGCTCGCGTTTTTGCTGCGGCAGCTCCGGCAGGGTGGCGCGCACGTCATTGAGGAACGAGTCCTCAAGCACCACCGGCAACAGGTCAGGATCGGGGAAGTAACGGTAGTCGTTGGCTTCCTCTTTGCTGCGCATGGCGCGGGTTTCGTCTTTGTTCGGGTCGTACAGGCGGGTTTGCTGGATTACCTTGCCGCCGTCTTCGATCAGCTCGATCTGGCGCCGAACTTCGCTGTTGATCGCCTTCTCGATGAAGCGGAACGAGTTGACGTTCTTGATCTCGCAGCGGGTGCCGAACTCGACCTGGCCTTTTGGGCGAATCGACACGTTGCAGTCACAACGCAGCGAGCCTTCGGCCATGTTGCCATCGCAGATGCCGAGGTAACGCACCAGCGCGTGGATCGTCTTGACGTAGGCCACGGCTTCCTTGGCGTTGCGCATGTCCGGTTCGGAAACGATCTCGAGCAGCGGCGTGCCGGCACGGTTCAAGTCGATGCCGGTAGCGCCCGGGAATTCTTCGTGCAGGCTTTTGCCGGCGTCTTCTTCCAGGTGCGCGCGGGTCACGCCGACACGTTTGATCGTGCCGTCTTCCAGCGGGATGTCCAGGTAGCCTTTGCCGACAATCGGCAATTCCATCTGGCTGATCTGGTAGCCCTTGGGCAGGTCCGGGTAGAAGTAGTTCTTGCGCGCAAACACGTTATGCTGGCCGATCTCGGCGTCAATCGCCAGGCCGAACATTACTGCCATGCGCACCGCTTCCTGGTTCAGCACCGGCAATACGCCGGGCATGCCCAGGTCAACCAGGCTGGCCTGGGTGTTGGGTTCTGCACCGAACGTGGTGGCGCTACCGGAGAAAATCTTCGATTGGGTGGCGAGCTGGGTATGAATCTCCAGCCCGATCACAACTTCCCATTGCATAGTGTTCTCCTCAGAAGCCGGTAGGGGTGCGAGTGTGCCAGTCGGTGTTCAACTGGTACTGGTGCGCCACATTGAGCAGGCGGCCTTCCTGGAAATACGGAGCGAGCAATTGCACGCCGACCGGCAGGCCATCGACGAAACCGGCGGGCATGGACAAGCCCGGCAAGCCCGCGAGGTTGGCGGTGATGGTGTACAGGTCTTCCAGGTACTCGGCGATCGGGTCGCCGGTCTTGGCGCCGATCTTCCAGGCCGGGTTCGGCGTGGTTGGGCCGAGGATCACGTCGACTTCTTCAAACGCAGCCATGAAGTCGTTCTTGATCAGGCGACGGATTTTTTGCGCCTTGAGGTAGTACGCGTCGTAGTAGCCGGCCGACAGGGCGTAGGCACCGACCATGATCCTGCGTTGTACTTCGGCACCAAAGCCCTCGCCCCGGGAGCGTTTGTACAGGTCGGTGAGGTCTTTCGGGTTTTCACAGCGGTAGCCGAAACGTACGCCGTCGAAACGCGACAGGTTGGAAGAGGCTTCTGCCGGTGCGATCACGTAGTAAGCAGGCACCGCGTGCTGGTTGTTCGGCAGGCTGATTTCCTTGATCACGGCGCCGAGCTTTTCCAGCGCTTTGATGCTGTTGTGCACCAATTCGGCGATACGCGGGTCGAGACCGGCGCTGAAATACTCTTTTGGCACGCCGATGCGCAGGCCTTTGATCGACGTATTCAGGCTGGCGCTGTAGTCCGGCACGGGCTCATCAATGCTGGTGGAGTCCTGTTTATCGAACCCGGCCATACCTTGTAACAATATTGCGCAGTCTTCGGCAGTGCGTGCCAAGGGGCCGCCCTGATCCAGGCTGGACGCGTAGGCGATCATGCCCCAACGGGAAACGCGACCGTAGGTCGGCTTCAAGCCGGTGAGGTTGGTGAAGGCAGCAGGCTGACGGATGGAACCGCCAGTGTCGGTTGCAGTAGCAGCCGGCAGGAAGCGCGCGGCAACGGCGGCGGCCGAGCCACCCGACGAACCGCCGGGCACGTGTTCCAGGCTCCACGGGTTTTTCACCGCGCCGTAGTAGCTCGACTCGTTGGCCGACCCCATGGCGAACTCGTCCATGTTGGTTTTGCCCAGGGTCACGGCCCCGGCGGCAGCCAGCTTGGACACTACGGTGGCGTCATACGGCGCCTTGAAGTTGTCGAGCATCTTCGAGCCGCAGCTGGTGCGAATGCCCTGGGTGCAGAACAGGTCTTTGTGGGCAATCGGTGCGCCCAGCAGCGCGCCATTCTCACCGTTGGCGCGACGTACGTCGGCGGCCTTGGCCTGGCTCAGCGCCAGTGCTTCGGTGAGGCTGATGAAGCTGTTGACCTTGGGGTCGTGCTCGGCGATGCGCGCAAGCAGGGTCTTGGTCAGCTCTTCGGAGGAAAACTTTTTGTCGGCGAGACCGCGGGCGATCTCGGCCAGAGTCATGTGATGCATGAAAGGCTCTTTCCCTTTAGTCGATGACTTTCGGAACCAGGTACAGGCCGTTTTCGACCGCTGGCGCGATGGACTGGTAGGCCTCGCGATTATTACGCTCGGTTACAACGTCTGCGCGCAGGCGCTGGCTGGCTTCCAGCGGGTGAGCCAGGGGCTCGATACCGTCGGTATTCACGGCTTGCATTTGGTCAACCAGCCCGAGAATGCTGTTCAGGGCTGCGGTGGTCTGTGGAAGATCGGCTTCAACCAGGTCCAAGTGGGCCAGGTGAGCGATTTTTTCCACGTCGGAGCGTTCAAGCGCCATGGGATTCTCCAGTGGAAAACAGAACGGAGGGCGTCCGTGTGTTAGATTGTCGGAACACTACCGCATTTCTACGGTCATATGGCCGCGATTGTGGGGGTTGGTGCACAGAAAGTCGGCCAATTTAGCACATTGGCGCCTTGCCCAAAATCCCTGTCGTTGTTAGAGTTTGCCGCACTTTTTTACCCACGCGTTGCCTAGGGTCCTTTCCCCATGTTCAAGAAACTGCGTGGCATGTTTTCCAGCGATCTTTCCATTGACCTGGGCACTGCCAACACCCTTATTTACGTGCGCGAGCGCGGTATCGTTCTGAATGAGCCATCGGTTGTGGCCATTCGGACCCATGGTAATCAGAAAAGTGTCGTTGCCGTTGGCACCGAGGCCAAGCGCATGCTCGGCCGAACACCAGGCAATATTGCCGCCATTCGTCCGATGAAAGACGGCGTGATCGCCGACTTCAGTGTCTGCGAGAAGATGCTGCAGTACTTCATCAACAAGGTTCACGAAAACAGTTTCCTGCAGCCCAGCCCTCGTGTGCTGATCTGTGTTCCGTGCAAGTCCACCCAGGTTGAGCGTCGTGCCATCCGTGAATCGGCCCTTGGCGCCGGTGCCCGTGAAGTGTTCCTGATTGAGGAGCCGATGGCTGCTGCGATCGGTGCCGGCCTGCCGGTTGAGGAAGCGCGCGGTTCGATGGTGGTGGATATCGGTGGTGGTACCACTGAAATCGCCCTGATTTCCCTGAACGGTGTGGTGTATGCCGAATCCGTCCGTGTAGGCGGCGACCGCTTCGACGAAGCGATCATCACTTATGTGCGTCGTAACTACGGCAGCCTGATCGGCGAATCCACCGCCGAGCGCATCAAGCAGGAAATCGGCACCGCTTACCCGGGCGGCGAAGTTCGCGAAGTCGATGTTCGCGGTCGCAACCTGGCCGAAGGCGTTCCACGTGCTTTCACCTTGAACTCCAATGAAGTGCTGGAAGCTCTGCAAGAGTCCCTGGCTACCATCGTTCAGGCCGTGAAGAGTGCCTTGGAGCAATCGCCGCCGGAACTGGCTTCCGATATCGCCGAGCGTGGCCTGGTGCTGACCGGTGGCGGCGCCTTGCTGCGTGACCTCGACAAGCTGCTGGCCCAGGAAACCGGTCTGCCGGTGATCGTCGCCGAAGACCCGCTGACCTGCGTCGCCCGTGGCGGTGGCCGTGCACTGGAAATGATGGATAAACACACCATGGACCTGCTCTCCAGCGAATAAGATCGCTTGGAGGGTTCATGCTTCGCCCGCAGGCAGCACTTTGCAGTGCTGCCTGTTGGCGTTTATCTTCTTCAATCTGCATCCAGGCCGGTTTGATGCCGTATGAATAAAGAGAACATTTGCCTGGGAGGAGCGGCTTATTAAACCGCTTTTCGCCAAAGGCCCCTCATTGGGCGTGCGCTTATTGGTGCTGGTCGTGCTTTCGGTCGCGCTGATGGTGGTCGATGCCCGCTTTGCACTGCTCAAGCCCGTGCGTAGCCAGATGTCGCTGGTGTTGATGCAGACTTACTGGATCACCGACCTGCCGCAACGTCTCTACCAGGGCGTGGCCAGCCAATTCGGCAGCCGCACCGAGCTGGTCGCCGAGAACGAAAAACTCAAGACTGAAAACCTGCTGTTGCAGGGGCGCATGCAAAAGCTGGCGGCCCTCACCGAGCAGAACGTTCGGCTGCGTGAGTTGCTCAATTCCTCCGCACTGGTCAACGAGAAGGTCGAAGTGGCCGAGTTGATCGGCATGGACCCTAACCCGTTTACTCACCGCATCATCATCAACAAAGGTGAGCGCGACGGTGTGGTCCTCGGTCAGCCGGTGCTCGACGCCCGTGGCCTGATGGGCCAGGTGGTCGAGTTGATGCCCTACACCTCGCGTGTATTGTTGTTGACGGACACGACTCACAGCATCCCCGTGCAGGTGAACCGCAACGGCTTGCGTGCCATTGCCAGCGGCACCGGCAACCCGGAGCGTCTGGAATTGCGTCATGTGGCGGACACTGCCGACATCAAGGAAGGTGACCTGCTGGTTAGCTCGGGCTTGGGCCAGCGCTTCCCGGCGGGTTACCCGGTGGCGACAGTCAAGGAAGTGATCCACGATTCCGGCCAGCCCTTCGCCATTGTACGTGCCGTGCCGACTGCCGCCTTGAACCGCAGCCGTTACCTGCTGCTGGTCTTCAGCGACAACCGCACGCCGGAGGAGCGTGCCAACGATGCGGCCCAGGCGCAGGAAGCGGAAGACAAACAGAACGGCGCCACGCCGATTATTCCTGCCACGGTGCCAAAACCGGCGTTCGTGGGGCCGCCGGCGCCTACACCCGCCCCGACAGCGCCAGTGGCGACGCCAGTCAAGCCTGCGGTTCACAGCACGCGCCCAGCTAAACCGGCTGCAGCCAAACCACCGGCGCCAACCGCCACTAGCCCCGCGGCTAAACCGCCTGCTGCTGCCACCCCGGCAGCTACGCGGCAGAGGGAGGAATAATGGCTGGTACTCATTCTTCGCACAATGGCTGGATCGTCTGGCTGACGTTCGCCATCGGCTTGCTGCTCAGCGTTTCGCCGTTGCCGCAATTCATGGAAATCCTGCGTCCTTTATGGCTGGCCTTGCTGCTGGCGTTCTGGTCGCTGACTTTGCCGCACAAAGTCGGGATGGTCACAGCGATGTGCCTGGGCTTGGCGGAAGATGTGCTCTATGGCACCTTGCTGGGCCAGAACGCGTTGATCTTGACCCTGATTACCTTTCTGGTGCTGTCATTGCAGCAGCGGTTGCGTATGTTCCCGATGTGGCAGCAGTGCTTGGTGATCCTGGTGATCTTCGGCCTGGCGCAGTTGGTGCAACTGTGGCTCAGTGCATTGACCGGTAACCGCCAGCCGACCCTGGCGTTGGTGCTGCCGGCACTGGTCAGTGCATTGCTGTGGCCATGGGTCAGTTTTGGTCTGCGTGGGCTACTTCGTCGCTATAAAATCAATTGAATGGATTGCGAGGCTCTGCCTGGTTATCGAACCCTACAGGGAGAGTCTGGAATGAATTCGCTTTATCTGGCCTCGGGCTCCCCAAGGCGGCGTGAACTGCTGACTCAGATCGGTGTGCCCTTCACCGTGGTCAGCGCCGCGATTGATGAAACTCCTCTTACAAACGAATCCGCTGTTGCCTACGTCGAACGCCTTGCGCGCGGCAAGGCCACGGCGGGTTTTGCGGCGCTTGAAAAAACGGCGGGCGCCTGCGTTTTAGGCGCCGACACGGCTGTGATCGTGGATGATCAGATCCTCGGCAAACCGGTGGATCAAGCGGATGCCCTGGCCATGCTGACGACCTTGGCAGGGCGTGAACATGAAGTGCTCACGGCCATTGCTCTCACCGACGGCGAGCGCTGCGAAACTCGATGTGTAAGCAGTCGCGTACGGTTTCGCGGGATTTCTGCCGAGGAGGCTACAACCTACTGGCACAGTGGCGAGCCTCAGGACAAAGCCGGCGGCTATGCTATCCAAGGGCTCGGGTCGGTGTTTGTCGCCGGGCTCAATGGCAGCTACTCCGCCGTGGTTGGCCTGCCGGTGTGCGAAACCGCGCAACTGCTCGAGCAATTCGGCATACCCTGTTGGCAAAACCTTACCGCGCGCTGAACGCCTTACTTGCGCGCCAAGCCTTAAGCGATCGGTCACTATTGTGAAAACGCCTGAACGAGACCCAGCCATGAGTGAAGAGATTCTGATCAATATCACGCCGATGGAATCGCGCGTGGCGGTGGTAGAAAACGGTGTTCTGCAAGAAGTGCACGTCGAGCGCACACAGAAGCGCGGCATTGTCGGCAATATTTATAAAGGCAAAGTGGTGCGCGTGCTGCCTGGGATGCAGGCGGCATTCGTCGATATTGGCCTGGACCGCGCCGCGTTTATCCATGCTTCGGAAATCTCCCTGCGCGAAGGCCCAGCGGTTGAAAGCATCAGCGCGCTTGTGCATGAGGGGCAGAGCCTGGTGGTGCAAGTCACCAAGGACCCCATCGGTTCCAAGGGCGCGCGCCTGACGACTCAGTTGTCGATCCCTTCGCGCTACTTGGTGTACATGCCGCGTACTGCCCATGTCGGCATTTCGTTGAAGATCGAAGACGAAGCCGAGCGCGAGCGCCTGAAAAAGGTGGTCAGCGACTGCGTGGCTGCCGAGGGCATCAAGGAAGCGGGTGGCTTCATTCTGCGCACCGCCGCAGAAGGTGCTGGCGCGGATGAAATCCTCATGGACATCCGTTACCTGCGCCGCCTGTGGGACCAGATCGGCGCACAGATCAAAACCATCGGCGCGCCCAGTGTGATCTATGAAGACCTTGGCCTGGCGCTACGTACCCTGCGTGATCTGGTCAGCCCGAAGATTGAGAAAATTCGCATCGACTCGCGGGAAACCTTCCAGCGCACCACGCAGTTTGTCGCCGAACTGATGCCGGAAATTGCTGACCGCTTGGAGCACTACCCTGGCGAGCGGCCAATCTTCGACCTGTATGGCGTGGAAGACGAAATCCAGAAAGCCCTGGAGCGCAAAGTACCGCTCAAGTCCGGCGGCTATCTGGTGGTGGATCCGGCGGAGGCCATGACCACCATTGACGTCAACACGGGCGCGTTTGTCGGTCACCGCAACCTCGAAGAGACCATCTTCAAGACCAACCTCGAAGCGGCCACCGCCATTGCCCGCCAGATGCGCCTGCGCAACCTGGGCGGCATCATCATCATCGACTTCATCGACATGGAAGACGAAGAGCATCAGCGCCAAGTGCTGCGGACCCTCGAGAAGCAACTGGAGCGCGATCACGCCAAAACCAACATCATCGGCATCACCGAGCTTGGCCTGGTGCAGATGACGCGCAAGCGTACCCGCGAGAGCCTCGAGCAAGTGCTTTGCGAACCCTGCAGCAGTTGCCAGGGGCGCGGTAAGTTGAAGACCCCGGAAACGGTTTGCTACGAGATTTTCCGGGAAATCTTACGGGAGGCACGCGCCTATCAAGCCGAAGGTTATAGAGTGCTTGCCAACCAGAAAGTGGTCGATCGGTTGCTGGACGAAGAGTCTGGCAATGTCGCTGAACTGGAGGGTTTTATCGGGCGCACGATTCGCTTCCAGGTCGAAACCATGTATTCCCAGGAACAATACGACGTGGTGCTGCTCTGATCCCCAATCGCTTTCATTCTTCGAGACCGACAGACCTTGATCTGCCGTCCGCTTATTGCCTTGAGGGTCGCCTGACATGGAGCGTATGAAACGCTTTTTTGCCGCTTTGACCCGTTGGGGCCTGGGCTTGTGCGCCTTGCTGCTGGTGTTGGCGGCGGTGTACGTGAGCCTGGGTCGAGAACTGACCCCGTTGGTGGCCGAATACCGCGCCGAAATCGAAGCCAAGGCCCAGGCCGCATTGGATATGCCTGTGCAAATCGGCAGCCTGGAAGGGCGCTGGAGCGGCTTCGCGCCGGTATTGCTGGCCCACGACGTGATGGTCGGCGAGGGCAGTAGTGCCTTGCGCCTGGATCAGGTTGAAGGGGTGCCGGACCTCTGGGCCAGCCTGCTGGCCCGTGAAGTGCGCCTTGCCCACCTGGAAGTCAGCGGCCTGCAATTGAGCGTCAAGGAAGATAAAGATGGGCGCTGGGCGCTGCAAGGCTTACCGGTGCAGGATGACCAGCCGCTGGACCCGGAGCAGTTGCTCAAGCGTATGCAGATGGTCAAGCGTGTGTCTTTGCTCGATAGCCAAGTCACGTTGCAGCCCTTTGACCAGGCGCCGCTGACCCTGACCTACGTGGGCCTGAGCCTGCACACCGGCGCCACGCGCCAACGCCTCGACGCCCGCCTGATACTGCCGGACGGTCAGCCACTGGCTGTGAGCCTGCGCACGCGTATCCGCGCCAGCGAATGGAAAGACGCGCAAGTCCAGGCTTACCTGAGCCTTCCCCAAAACGACTGGGCCAAATGGATCCCGACCAAGCTGACCCAGCAATGGAAGCTTTCGCAATTCAAGGCGGGCGGCGAGTTCTGGCTCGACTGGGCCAAGGGCACCGTGCAAAACGCCGTGGTTCGCCTCAACTCGCCTCAGGTGAAGGGCAGCTACGCTGACCGTAAACCGGTGCATATCGAAAACCTCGCCCTCACGGCTTACCTGCAACGCAGTGATACCGGCCTTAGCGTGCTGTTTGATTCGCTGGCGATGAACATCGGTGAGACGCGCTGGGAGTCACGCCTGCAACTGCAGCAGAGCCTGGCCACCGACAAGGATTTGGAAGTTTGGAAACTGCAGGCCGATCGCCTGGACCTGACGCCCATCACGCCATTGCTCAATGCCTTGGCACCCTTGCCTGAAGGCCTTGCCAACACCATCGAACACCTGAAGGCGACTGGCTTGCTGCGCAATGTGTTGGTGGATTTCCGCCCCCAGGACGCCAGCGACCAAAAGGTCAGCTTTGCCGCCAACCTCGAGCGTATCGGCTTCGATGCTTACTTCGGCGCACCGGCCGCGCGGAACGTATCCGGCAGCATCAGCGGCGACTTGGGCCACGGCGGGTTGCGCATGGACAGCAAGGACTTTTCCCTGCACCTGTTCCCGATCTTCGCCAAACCGTGGCAGTACATCCAGGCCAACGCGCGCCTGACATGGAAGCTGGATAAGGAAGGCTTCACCCTGATCGCGCCGTACATCAAGGTATTGGGTGAAGAGGGTAAAATCGCTGCGGACTTCTTGATTCGTCTGCATTTTGACCACAGTCAGGAAGACTACATGGACCTGCGGGTAGGGATGGTCGATGGCGATGGCCGCTTCACGCCCAAGTATTTGCCGGCGGTGTTGAGCCCGTCCTTGGATGAATGGCTGCGTACGGCGATTCTCAAGGGTGCGGTCGACCAGGGTTTCTTCCAATATCAAGGCTCGCTGAACCACGATGCGCTGCCGGCTGCACGCAATATCAGCTTGTTTTTCAAGGTGCATGACGCCGAACTGGCGTTCCAGCCAGGCTGGCCGCATGTGAGCAAGGTTAATGGCGAAGTGTTTGTCGAGGAGAGCGGCGTGCGCATCCTCGCGAGCAAGGGTCAGTTGCTCGACACCAAGGTCAAGGACGTCTACGTCAATATTCCTCACGTGCCAGCTGGCAAAGACAGTCATCTACTGATCACCGGTGGGTTCGCGGGCAACTTGGGCGATGGCTTGAAAATCCTCCAGGAGGCGCCGATAGGCACTGGTTCGACCTTTGCTGGTTGGAAAGGTGAGGGTGACCTGCAGGGCACGCTGGACCTTGATATTCCGTTGGTCAAGGGCACCGATCCGAAGATTGTGGTGGATTTCCAAACCGACAAGTCTCGCCTGCAATTGGCCGAACCGACCCTGGACCTGACTCAGCTCAAAGGCAATTTCCGTTTCGACAGCGGTAAAGGCCTGAGTGGCCAGAACATCTCGGCCCAGGTGTTCGACCGACCGATCACTGCGCAAATTTTTGCCGATGGCAAACCGGGCAATATCAGCACGCGCGTCGCCGCCAAGGGCCAGGTCACGGTCAAGCGCCTGACGGATTGGCTGAAAATTACCCAGCCACTGCCGGTGTCAGGCGATATCCCGTACCAATTACAGCTGACCCTGGACGGTGCGGATAGCCAACTGATGGTCAGCTCCAATATGAAAGGTGTAGCGATCGATCTGCCGGCACCGTTTGGCATGCCCGCAAGCCAAGGCCGTGACAGCGTGTTCCGCATGACCTTGCAGGGCGCCGAGCGTCGTTACTGGTTCGACTACGGCGAGCTGGCGAGCTTTACCTTTGCTTCGCCGCCAGACAAATTCAATGACGGTCGCGGGGAGTTATTTCTGGGTAATGGGGGGGCGGTGCTGCCGGCTGCAAAAGGCTTGCGTATCCGCGGTGTGCTGTCGGAGTTGGACATCGACCCTTGGAAAAAGCTGGTGAACCGCTACGCCGGCAATGATCCCGGTGGCAGTGCCAAACAACTGCTCAGTGGCGCTGATTTCAAGGTAGGCAAGCTGATCGGCTTTGGGACCCAGTTTGATCACGTCAATTTGCAACTCGATCGCAAGCCGGCTGCCTGGGGTTTACAGCTCGACAGCCTACAGGCCAAGGGCGCTGTGAACCTGCTGGATGCCAAGGGCGCGCCCATTGCGATCAACTTGAAGTACGTGAAATTGCCGGCCGTAGACCCCACGGCACAGGCGGATGAGAACGCACCGGACCCATTGGCTGATATTGATCCAAAAGACATCCCGGCACTGGATATCGCCATCGATCAACTGTTCCAGGGGCCGGATCTTTTGGGGGGCTGGTCGCTGAAGATCCGGCCAACCGCCAAGGGGCTGGCCTTCAACAACCTGGACCTGGGTCTCAAGGGCATGCAACTCAAAGGTGCTGGTGGTTGGGAAGGTTCGCCAGGCGATAGCAGCAGTTGGTACAAAGGCCGCCTGGATGGCAAGAACATTGCCGATGTGCTCAAGGGCTGGGGGTTTGCGCCAACGGTGACCAGCGAGGAATTCCATCTGGACGTGGATGGTCGCTGGCCAGGGTCGCCGGCCTGGGTTGGGCCCAAGCGCTTCTCAGGTAGCCTGGATGCGGCGTTCCGCAAAGGCCAGTTTGTTGAAGTGGAAGGCGGCGCCCAAGCTCTGCGAGTATTTGGTTTGCTGAACTTCAACTCCATCGGCCGCCGTTTGCGTCTGGACTTCTCGGACTTGCTCGGCAAAGGTTTGAGTTATGACCGGGTCAAAGGTTTGCTCGCGGCCAGTAATGGTGTGTTTGTGACCCGTGAGCCCATCACCATGACCGGGCCTTCCACTAACCTAGAGCTCAATGGCACCTTGGACCTGGTGGCCGACCGCGTCGATGCCAAACTGCTGGTCACCTTGCCGGTGACCAATAATTTGCCGATTGCCGCGTTGATCGTGGGTGCGCCAGCCATTGGTGGCGCACTGTTCTTGATTGACAAGTTGATCGGTGACCGTGTTTCGCGCTTCGCCAGCGTGCAATACAAGGTGCAAGGTCCGTGGAAGGATCCCAAAATCACTTTCGACAAGCCATTTGAAAAACCAAACTGAGAGCCTGTGGAGTAGCATGGCCGCATGCCCTTTACGGAGTGTCGGCCTATGTCCTTTGCGGTAATTCAAATGGTCAGCCAGCGTGATGTCCTGGCCAACCTGGCCCAGGCCCGGCGCTTACTCGAACAAGCGGCGGCGGGCGGCGCGAAGCTGGTAGTACTGCCGGAAAACTTCGCCGCCATGGGCCGCCGTGACGTAGCCGATATCGGTCGCGCCGAAGCATTGGGCGAAGGCCCGATCCTGCCATGGTTGAAACAGGCCGCCCGCGACCTCACCTTATGGATAGTGGCTGGCACATTGCCGTTGCCGCCCAAGGACCAACCCAGCGCCAAGTCCAACGCCTGCTCGCTGCTGATCGATGATCAGGGCGAAATCGTCGCCCGTTACGACAAATTGCACCTGTTCGATGTCGACGTGGCGGATGCTCGAGGTCGTTATCGCGAATCCGACGACTATGCTTTCGGTAGCAATGTGGTGGTAGCGGACACGCCGGTGGGTCGCTTGGGCCTGACGGTGTGCTACGACCTGCGGTTCCCCGAGCTGTACAGCGAATTGCGTGCGGCGGGGGCTGAATTGATTACCGCGCCCTCAGCCTTCACGGCAGTGACCGGCGCCGCGCATTGGG
This sequence comes from Pseudomonas antarctica, assembly GCF_900624995.1. Classification (GTDB taxonomy): domain Bacteria; phylum Pseudomonadota; class Gammaproteobacteria; order Pseudomonadales; family Pseudomonadaceae; genus Aquipseudomonas; species Aquipseudomonas antarctica. The sequence continues at coordinate 35,900 of NZ_UYXQ01000006.1, read as the reverse complement.
ATGTGCTGATTCGCGCGCGAGCCATTGAAACCCAGTGCTACCTGCTGGCGGCTGCTCAAGGCGGCGTACACCCAGGCCCACGGGAAACCTTTGGCCATGCAGCTATTGTCGACCCTTGGGGTCGTGTGCTGACACAACAGAATCAAGGCGAAGCGGTGTTATTGGCCGAACGCAATAGCAGTGAACAGGCGTCGATACGGGCGCGCATGCCGGTGGTCAACCATCGGCGCTTTTTTTCGCAGGGCGCGCAGCGGCCTGCTTCGGAACGATGAATTTAAGGCCAAACCTATGAGCGAGTTGTTGTCCTCAGTCAGTGAACACCTCCTGGCACCCGGTGGCGTGACCATCGAAAGCTTGCAAGCCGTGCTTGGCGATCTGGCCGGGCCCGGCATCGATGCAGCCGACCTGTATTTCCAAGGGCAGATTTCCGAGTCCTGGGCCCTCGAAGACGGCATCGTCAAGGAAGGCAGCTTCAACCTTGACCAAGGCGTGGGCGTGCGCGCGCAATCCGGTGAGAAAACCGGTTTTGCGTACAGTAACGCTATCACTCTCGAAGCTCTGGGCCTGGCAGCTCGTGCGGCACGCTCGATCTCCCGCGCCGGCCAGAACGGCACGGTACAGGCCTTCAGCACCCAGGACGTGGCCCAGCTGTACGCGCCGAATAACCCGCTGGAAGTGATCAGCCGGGCGGAAAAAGTCGATTTGCTCAAGCGTATCGACGCCGCTACCCGCGCCCTCGACCCGCGTATCCAGCAAGTCACCGTGAGCATGGCGGGTGTGTGGGAACGCATCCTCGTGGCCTCCACCGACGGTGGCCTGGCGGCGGATGTACGGCCGCTGGTGCGCTTTAATGTCAGTGTGATCGTCGAGCAGAACGGTCGCCGCGAGCGCGGTGGCCATGGCGGCGGCGGGCGTACCGACTACCGTTATTTCCTCACCGACGATCGCGCCATGGGCTACGCCCGTGAAGCGCTGCGCCAGGCGCTGGTCAATCTGGAGGCCATTCCTGCGCCGGCCGGTACATTGCCGGTGGTGCTGGGTTCGGGTTGGTCCGGCGTATTACTCCACGAAGCGGTAGGCCATGGCCTGGAAGGCGATTTCAACCGTAAGGGCAGCTCGGCCTACAGCGGGCGCATGGGCGAGATGGTCGCCTCCAAGCTGTGCACCATCGTTGATGATGGCACCCTGGCCGGTCGTCGTGGTTCGCTGAGCGTCGACGACGAAGGTACGCCGACCGAGTGCACCACGCTGATTGAAAACGGTGTGCTCAAGGGCTATATGCAGGACAAGCTCAACGCCCGCCTGATGGGCGTGGCGCGTACCGGTAACGGCCGTCGCGAATCCTACGCGCACCTTCCGATGCCACGCATGACCAACACCTACATGCTCGGTGGCGAAAGCGACCCGGAGGAAATCATCGCCTCGGTAAAACGCGGGATCTACTGCGCCAACCTTGGCGGTGGCCAAGTGGACATTACCAGCGGCAAATTTGTGTTCTCCACCAGCGAGGCGTACCTGATTGAAGACGGCAAGATCACCGCGCCGGTCAAAGGGGCGACGTTGATTGGTAACGGGCCGGAAGCCATGAGCAAGGTGTCGATGGTCGGTAACGACCTGTCGCTGGACAGCGGCGTCGGCACGTGCGGCAAAGATGGGCAGTCGGTGCCGGTCGGCGTTGGCCAACCAACCTTGAAGATTGATGCGATCACCGTGGGTGGCACGGGGTCGTAAGAGTGGAGCTTCGGGTGGCGAAGATCGCCACCCGGGGAAGAGGGTCAGCGCAGGCCGCGTTGAGTCTCGTCCAGCTCACGGATGTACTTGAAAATTTTACGGCTGGTGGCCGGAGCCTTGTTTTGCGCCAGTTCGTGCTGGGCCTGACGAATCAGGGAGCGCAGTTGCTGGCGGTCCGCGTCCGGATAGTCCACTACGAACTTCTCCAGTACAGCGTCATCGCCCGAAATCAGGCGGTCACGCCAACGTTCCAGGTTATGGAAGCGTTCGTTGTACTGGCGAGTGGAGGCATCGAGTTGATCGAGCAAAGTCAGAATGGCGTCAGTGTCCTGATCGCGCATCAGCTTGCCGATAAACATGATGTGCCGTTTACGCGCGATATTCGCGGTGTGCTTAGGCGCATCCGCCAGAGCCCGGCGCATTTCGTCGGTCAGTGGCAGTTTTGCAACCAAATCCGGCTTGAGCGTTGTAAGGCGCTCGCCAAGGTCAACCAGAGCATGCAGCTCGCGTTTGACCTGGGTTTTGCTTTTCTCCCCATCGAGGGAGTCGTCGTAAGAATCAACCATGGTGGCAGTCCGCAAAGAAACGCCGCCATGATAACCAGTCGGGGGCCGCTTGTCCGGCCCGGTCGCTCGATGGCCTTAACCGAAAGCAGAATTTGAGTGGAGAAAACCATGAGTGCAGCCCAAAGCGTCGGTCCGCAAGCGTTACCGGCACTGCAGGAACAAGTCGAGCAGATCCTTGCCGAGGCTAAGCGCCAGGGCGCCAGTGCCTGTGAAGTAGCGGTGTCGCTGGAGCAGGGGCTGTCGACGTCGGTACGCCAGCGGGAAGTGGAAACCGTCGAATTCAATCGCGACCAGGGTTTTGGTATCACCTTGTATGTAGGGCAGCGCAAGGGCTCGGCGAGTACATCGGCCAGCGGGTCGGATGCGATTCGCGAGACGGTTGCCGCGGCGTTGGCGATTGCCAAGCACACGTCCGAAGATGAAAGCTCCGGTCTCGCCGACAAGGCGCTGATGGCCAAGGACTTGAAGGATTTCGATCTTTTTCACGCTTGGGACATCACGCCCGAGCAGGCTATCGAAAAGGCGTTGATCTGCGAAGCGGCGGCATTTGATACCGATGCCCGCATCAAGAATGCCGATGGCACCACGTTGAGTACTCACCAGGGCTGCCGTGTATATGGTAACAGCCACGGTTTTATCGGCGGCTACGCCTCCACTCGGCATAGTCTGAGTTGCGTGATGATCGCCGAAGCCGAAGGCCAGATGCAGCGTGATTATTGGTACGACGTGAGTCGCCAAGGCGAATTGCTGGCTGACCCAGTCAGCATTGGCCAGCGTGCTGCGCAGCGTGCGGCGAGCCGCCTGGGCGCCCGCCCGGTGCCGACCTGTGAGGTGCCGGTGTTGTTCTCGGCCGAACTGGCCGGTGGGCTGTTTGGCAGTTTCCTCGGGGCGATTTCCGGTGGCAACCTGTACCGCAAGTCTTCGTTCCTTGAGGGCGCCATTGGCCAGAAACTGTTTCCCGAGTGGCTGACCATCGACGAGCGTCCGCACCTCATGCGCGCCATGGGCAGTTCGTCGTTCGACGGTGATGGGCTGGCTACTTACGCCAAACCGTTTGTCGAGAAAGGCGAGTTGGTGTCCTACGTACTGGGTACTTACGCTGGCCGCAAGCTGGGTCTGCCAAGCACCGCGAACTCCGGCGGCGTGCATAACCTGTTCGTGACCCATGGCGACGAGGACCAGGCTGCATTGTTGCGTCGGATGGGCCGCGGCCTGCTGGTCACCGAATTGATGGGCCACGGCCTGAATATGGTCACCGGTGACTATTCTCGTGGCGCGGCGGGTTTCTGGGTGGAAAATGGCGAAATTCAGTTCGCTGTCCAGGAAGTGACCATCGCCGGCAACATGCGCGATATGTTCAAGCAGATCGTCGCCGTGGGTAATGACCTGGAACTGCGCAGCAACATTCGCACCGGTTCGGTACTGATCGAACGGATGACCGTCGCTGGCAGTTAATTGGTTTAAGTCGATGATGGCTTCAGGCTGTTTTGCCTGAGGCCATCAAGTCGGTAAGGAAGGTCTTTTGGCTGCTACTTACGATGTCCAGTTTTTGCAGCGTGTCGTTGATTGAGTCCATCAGTCCTATATCCGAGGGGTTGCCTGTTTTATTGGTGACTCGTCGCAAGGATAAATAAAAGCCCAGTTTTGCATGGGTAGCCTGGTCAATCTTTGGGCCTGCATCAATGATGCGTTGGGCAAGCGAATTGATAGTGGATTCAAGTTCAGTCTTAAAGTCCGTTAAGTTCATAAGTGCTTTCCATAAGGTTTTTTGGTGAGTGTGCAAAAAGGATAGGCCAGGTCGCCTAAGTAATAGGCGCTGAATCATGCCTGTTTTATGTCAGTTATTTCTCTGTTCCCCCCTCCGCTTGAGCCCTTTACTCGACTCGTCCACTTTCCACGCTTGTGCGTGAGGCCTTCCTTCAGGGTTTTGTGTTACCGCACTTGTTTTGATTCTCAATATCATTTAATAATAAATATCATTACCGATTGAGTGTGGATCATGAGTTCTGTCCTGCATGAGGATCCCTATCTGGAAAGCTGGCGCTGGATGAGTCGTCAGATTCGCTGCGGCCTTGATCCCAATGAGCCTCGCCTGATCGAACATTACCTCGATGAAGGTCGATACCTGGCGTGTTGCACCGCGACCCATCCGTGGACGATCGCTGAAACCTCATTCCGCCTGCTGATCGACACCGCCAGCGATATCGCCTTGCCCTGGCATTGGCGCGCCATGTGCCTGGACCAGGCGTGGCGCCCGCTGCGCGACCTGGAAAAACTCTCCCACTGTGCCTGCCGCCTTAAGCGCTGGCAGACCTTTGCCTGGCAATTGGCGACCTGCGAATTGCTGCCTTCTATTTCTCACTCCGACCTGGTGCAAGGATCTTCCGATGAGTAACACTCGTATCGAACGCGACAGCATGGGCGAACTGCAAGTGCCCGCCGAGGCCTTGTATGGTGCGCAAACCCAGCGCGCGGTGAACAACTTTCCGATCAGCAACCAACGCATGCCGGCGCAATTCATTCGCGCTCTGATCCTGGCCAAGGCCGCTGCCGCCAAGGTCAACGTCGACCTCAAACAGATCAGCGAAGGGCAGGGCAAAGCCATTGTCGATGCCGCCCAAGGGTTGCTTGAAGGTGATTACATGCCGCACTTCCCGGTGGATGTCTTCCAGACCGGCTCCGGCACTAGCTCCAACATGAACGCCAACGAGGTGATTGCGACCTTGGCCACACGGCTGCTGGGCGAGGCGATCAACCCCAATGACCACGTAAACTGCGGCCAAAGCAGCAACGACATCATCCCGACCAGCATCCACGTCAGCGCTGCGTTGGTGCTGCATGAGCAAACGTTGCCGGCTCTGCTGCACCTGGTGCAGGTGATCGAACACAAAGCTGCGGAAGTTCACCCGTTCATCAAGACCGGCCGCACACACCTTATGGACGCCATGCCGGTGCGCATGAGCCAGGTGCTCAACGGCTGGGCGCAGCAGCTCAAGGCCAATATCGGTCACTTGCAGGACTTGCTGCCGAGCTTGCAGGCCCTGGCGAAGGGCGGCACGGCGGTCGGCACGGGGATCAATGCCCACCCGGAATTCGCCGTGCGTTTCAGCCAGCAACTGAGCAGCCTGGCGGGCGTGAAATTCACCCCGGGCAAGAACCTGTTCGCATTGATCGGTTCGCAGGACACGGCCGTCGCCGTGTCCGGCCAGTTGAAAGCCACCGCCGTCTCGCTGATGAAAATCGCCAACGACTTGCGCTGGATGAACTCCGGCCCGCTCGCTGGTTTGGGTGAAATCGAGCTGGAAGGCCTGCAGCCAGGCTCTTCGATCATGCCGGGCAAGGTCAACCCGGTAATCCCGGAAGCGACCGCGATGGTCGCCGCCCAGGTGATCGGCAATGACACGGTCATTACTGTTGCCGGCCAATCCGGCAACTTCGAACTGAACGTAATGCTGCCGATCATCGCGCAGAACTTGCTCAGCAGCCTCGAACTGTTGGCCAACTCCAGCCGCTTGCTGGCCGACAAGGCTATCGCCAGCTTCAAGGTCAACGAAGCCAAGCTCAAGCAAGCGCTGTCGCGCAACCCGATTCTGGTGACTGCGCTCAACCCGATTATTGGTTACCAGAAAGCCGCTGAAATCGCCAAGACGGCTTATCAGCAAGGCCGGCCGGTGATTGATCTCGCCCTCGAGCACACCGACTTGCCGCGTAGCCAATTGGAAATCCTGCTGGATCCGGAAAAGCTTACGGCTGGCGGCGTGTAATCACCGACTCTGCATTGGAGGCTCACCATGGAACACTGGAAACGCACGATCGAACGGGCCAATCGCTGCTTTATGCAGGGCGAGTTGGTCGACGCTCGCGAGGGCTATTTGCAAGCCCTGGCCTTGGCTCAAGTGTTATTCGAGCGCTGGGCGGATGCCGACGAAGCGGTGGCGGCTTGCGTCATTTCCCATCACAACCTGGCGGACCTGCACCTTCGTCTGAACCAGCCTGAGGAAAGCGCGCAATACCTTTGTGCTATCCACCAATGCCTGTTGCAGACCCTGCAGGACCCACGCCTGAGCCCGCAATTGCGTGAGGCGGCGTTGCGCCAGAGCAGCAAGACCTACGTCGAACTGTTGAACTTCATCAGCGATCACGGCGAGTACCCGCGTACCCATCGCTTGCTGGGTGGTGCTGCGCCGCAACCGATCACTCCTCATTACGGAGCACATTGATATGACCTACACATTGTCTGCCCTGCCTTACGCCTACGATGCCCTGGAGCCGCATATCGATGCGCAGACCATGGAAATCCACTACACCAAGCACCACCAGACCTACATCAACAACCTGAATGCTGCGGTCGAAGGCACTGAATTTGCGGGTTGGCCGATTGAGAAACTGGTGTCCAGCGTCCAGCAACTGCCGGAAAAACTGCGCGCCGCAGTGATCAACCAAGGTGGCGGTCACGCGAACCACTCGCTGTTCTGGGCGGTGATGTCACCCAAAGGCGGCGGCCAACCCGAGGGTGCGCTAGGCAAAGCGATCGAGCAGCAGTTGGGCGGCTTCGACAGCTTCAAGGAAGCCTTCACCAAGGCCGCCCTGACGCGTTTCGGCAGTGGCTGGGCGTGGCTGAGTGTCACCCCGCAAAAGACCCTGGTGGTCGAAAGCAGCGGTAATCAGGACAGTCCGCTGATGAGCGGCAATACGCCGATCCTCGGCCTGGACGTCTGGGAGCACGCTTATTACCTGCTCTACCAGAACCGTCGCCCGGAATATATCAACGCCTTCTACAGCGTGATCAATTGGCCGGAAGTCGCCGTACGCTACCAGGCCGCTTTGACCTGATATTGACCCTATAACAAGATATAAGGCCGACTATGGGCACTGAAACACTGGCGATCAGCAGCCGACGAATGTTTCGTTATGCGTTTGGCTCGCTGCTGCTATTGGCAGGTACTGCATTGCTGGTGGCCCACGGGCTGGTCTGGCTGGACGTTGAGCCGCGCATCCTGCGTGCCTTGCAGGGCGGGTCGATCTGCGCGCTCGGCACGGCGCTGGGCGCGGTGCCGGTGCTGGTGATTCGTCGGATGCCGGTGGCGCTCAGCGATACGTTATTGGGCTTTGGTGCTGGAGTGATGTTGGCAGCCACAGCCTTTTCGCTGATCGTTCCAGGTATTGCCGCCGCGCAAGGCCTGGGGTTTTCGCCTTGGGCCGCCAGTGGTTTGATCAGCTTCGGTATCTTACTCGGCGCGTTTGGGCTGTACCTGGTCGACCGCAAGGTCTCTGGTGCCAGCCCGGAAATGCTGGTGGGCACGCCGGATAAACCGGTGATCGCACCACGCATCTGGCTGTTTGTATTCGCCATCATTGCCCACAACATCCCGGAAGGCATGGCGGTGGGCGTCTCCGCAGGTGGTGGGATGCCGGACGCCGACAGCTTGGCGATGGGTATTGCCCTGCAGGATGTGCCGGAAGGTTTGGTGATTGCGCTGGTCTTGGCTGGGGCAGGGATGTCGCGGGTCAACGCGTTCCTGATCGGCGCCGCGTCAGGGTTGGTCGAACCGGTATTTGCTGTGCTCTGTGCATGGTTGGTGAGCCTGGCGCAGGTATTTTTACCGCTGGGGCTCGCGCTGGCGGCTGGGGCGATGTTGCTGGTGGTGACTCACGAGGTGATCCCTGAGTCGCGCCGCAACGGTCACGAAAAGCTTGCCAGCCTGGGGTTGTGCATCGGGTTCTGTTTAATGATGGTGATGGATACCGCGTTGGGGTGACGTTATTACAGCCTCACACCCGTCTCAAAGGGTGGTTTCACTCACCCTCGTCAAAGAAGTTATTGATCAACTTCACCAGTGCGTCCATCGCTTCCTGTTCTTGCTCGCCTTCGGTCTTCAAGTGAATCTTGGTGCCCTTACCGGCGGCGAGCATCATCATGGCCATGATGCTCTTGCCGTCCACCATGGACTCCGGCGTGCGGCCGGCACGGACTAGGCAGGGAAATTGCCCGGCAACGCCGACGAATTTAGCGGAAGCGCGAGCATGCAGGCCCAGCTTGTTGATGATTTCAATTTCCAGAGCGGGCATCGCGGGGGTGTTCCTTTCAGCTAAGGTCGCGGTGGCGAACCTGGACGTTCTTGAGGGTTTGTTGCAGCACCTGGCCCAGCCGTTCGGTCAGGTAGACGGAGCGATGGTGGCCGCCGGTGCAGCCGATGGCAATGGTGACATAGGCACGATTGCTCGCAGCAAAACGCGGCAACCATTTGAGCAGGTAGCTGGAGATGTCCTGAAACATCTCCTCTACATCCGGCTGTGCGGCCAGGTATTCGGCCACAGGCTGATCCAGCCCGGACTGTTCGCGCAGTTCTGGCTTCCAATAAGGGTTAGGCAGACAACGCACATCAAAGACCAGGTCGGCGTCCACCGGCATACCGCGCTTGAACCCAAACGACTCGACCAGAAACGCGGTGCCGGGCTCCGGCTGGTTCAGCAGGCGCAGCTTGATGGCGTCCCGCAATTGATACAGGTTCAGACTGGTGGTGTTGATCTTGAGATCGGCGAGGTCAATGATTGGCCCCAGCAGTGTGGTCTCGTCCTCGATGGCTTCAGCCAGCGAGCGATGCGGACTGCTCAGGGGGTGGCGCCGCCGGGTCTCGGAAAAGCGCTTTAGCAGCGTCTCCTCGTCCGCATCCAAGTACAGCACGTCGCAATGAATATGCTTGGCACGTACTTCCTCGAGCAATTGCGGGAATCGCTCAAGGTGGCTGGGCAGGTTGCGGGCGTCGATCGAAACGGCCACCAGTGGTTGTGCCAGTTCCGTGTGGATCAGCGCGCGCTCCGCCAGTTCCGGCAGCAGCCCGGCGGGCAGGTTGTCGATGCAATAGAAGCCGTTGTCCTCAAGAACGTTGAGGGCAGTGCTTTTACCCGAGCCGGAACGGCCGCTGACGATGATCAAACGCATGATTACTGCCCGTTTTGTTCATCCAGGACAACCTGATAGAGCGCCTCGTTGGTGCTGGCACTGCGCAGTTTGTCGCGTACTTCCTTGCGATCCAGCATGCTGGCGATCTGCCGGAGCAGTTCCAGGTGTGCATCGGTGGCGGCTTGCGGGACCAGCAGAACGAACAGCAGGTCGACCGGTGCGCCGTCGATGGCGTCGAAATCAATGGGGGCATCCAGGTGCAGCAGGGCGCTCACTGGGGCTTCACAGCCTTGCAGGCGGCAGTGAGGAATCGCGATACCGTTGCCAAAACCGGTGGAACCGAGTTTTTCACGGGCGATAAGTGCCTCATACACAGCTTGCGTATCCAGTTCTGGCACTTCGCGGCCGATCAGGTTGGCAATTTGTTCGAGGGCGCGCTTTTTACTGCCGCCCGGCACGTTCACAAGGGAGCGGCCGGGGGTCAGGATGGTTTCAAGTCGGATCATGGGTGGGGAGTGTTAGCGGCCTGAGCCCTGAAGAAGGCTCTGCTGCTTTTCCTTATGCTTTTTAAGTTGGCGGTCAAGCTTGTCAGTCAAGGCATCAATTGATGCATACATGTCTTCATGCTCGGCATTGGCGACAACTTCGCCGCCGGGAATCTGGAGGGTCGCCTCGATTTTCTGCTGGAGTTTGTCGACCTTCATGATCACTTGCACATTGGTGATCTTGTCAAAATGACCCTCAAGCCGCTTCAGCTTCTGCTCGACATAGTCGCGCAGTGGAGGGGTGACTTCTATATGTTGTCCACTGATGTTGACTTGCATACAGCTTCTCCTTCGTTGCCAGTGCATAAAGCGGCGGGTAGGAATACCCGCCACTGGAACGCTATGGCCCGCCCGTCACATCAAACGCTTACGCTCGCTGGAAGGCGCGATCCCGAGGGACTCGCGGTACTTGGCGACGGTTCGACGGGCGACCTGAATGCCTTGTGCCTCCAGTAAACCAGCGATCTTACTGTCACTCAATGGCTTTTTCTGATTTTCCGCAGCAACCAGTTTTTTGATGATCGCGCGGATCGCCGTGGACGAGCATTCACCGCCTTCGGAGGTGCTGACGTGGCTGGAGAAAAAGTATTTCAACTCATAAATACCCCGCGGGGTATGCATGAATTTCTGTGTGGTCACCCGGGAAATCGTCGACTCGTGCATGCCCACCGCCTCGGCGATGTCATGCAGCACCAGCGGTTTCATCGCCTCGTCGCCATATTCCAGAAAGCCACGCTGGTGCTCGACGATCTGGGTGGCTACCTTCATCAGGGTTTCGTTGCGGCTTTGCAGGCTCTTGATGAACCAGCGCGCTTCCTGCAGTTGGTTGCGCATGAACGTGTTGTCTGCACTGGTGTCGGCGCGGCGCACAAAGCCTGCATATTGCGGGTTGACCCGCAGGCGTGGCACTGACTCCTGGTTCAGTTCAACCAGCCAGCGTTCGTTATCCTTGCGCACGATCACATCGGGAACGACGTATTCGGCTTCGCTGGACTCGATCTGAGAGCCCGGGCGAGGGTTGAGGCTCTGAACCAGCTCGATGACTTGGCGCAGGTCGTCTTCCTTGAGTTTCATGCGGCGCATCAACTGGCTGTAGTCGCGGCTGCCCAGCAGGTCGATGTAGTCGGTAACCAGGCGCTGGGCCTCAGCGAGCCAAGGGGTCTTGGCGGGCAGTTGGCGCAGTTGCAGCAGCAGGCACTCGCTTAAGGTGCGCGCACCAATGCCGGCAGGCTCGAATTGCTGGATGCGGTGCAGGACGGCTTCGATCTCGTCCAGCTCGATGTCCAGTTCCGGGTCGAAGGCCTCGAGGATTTCATCAAGGGTTTCGTCCAGGTAGCCCTGGTTATTGATGCAGTCGATCAGGGTGACGGCGATCAGGCGATCGGTGTCGGACATCGGTGCCAGGTTCAGTTGCCACAGCAAATGGCTTTGCAGGCTCTCTCCGGCGGATGTACGGGTGGTGAAATCCCACTCGTCATCATCATTATTGCTCGGCAGGCTGCTGGCGCTGGTCTGGTAAACGTCTTCCCACGCGGTGTCCACGGGAAGCTCGTTGGGAATGCGTTCGTTCCAGTCGCCTTCCTCGAGGTTATCCACCGTAGGAGCGGTTTCCTGGTAGGAGGGTTCCTGCACGTCGGAATTGGGTTTTTGCTCGATGTTGTCGGCCAGCGGGTCTGCATTATCGAAGTCTTCGCCTTCTTCTTGGCGTTCGAGCATCGGATTGGACTCCAGGGCCTCCTGGATTTCCTGTTGCAGGTCCAGGGTCGACAATTGGAGCAGGCGGATGGCCTGTTGCAGCTGCGGTGTCATCGTCAGCTGCTGGCCCATTCTCAGGACTAGCGATGGTTTCATGGCAGGGGCTTAACACCTTATTCGCCGGCGCAATGCGCCATCCACGACAGGGCGCGTGAGCGCCAAACATAAGCAAATTATATGCCTGATGTCGGGGGCTTTGCCTAGAGCGCGGTAACAATAAAAAAAACGAGGTTTTTATTGACTACCGCGCGCCTTGGCATATGGCCAGACACCACAGTGCTTACAGGCGGAACTCGTGGCCCAGGTACACTTCCTTGACCAGCTCGTTGGCCAGGATGGTGGCGGAATCGCCTTCGGCGATCAGTTGACCATCGTTGACGATATAAGCCGTTTCACAGATATCGAGCGTCTCACGGACATTGTGGTCGGTGATCAATACACCGATGCCCTTGGCCTTGAGGTGGTGAATGATCTGCTTGATGTCGCCGACCGAAATTGGGTCGACGCCGGCAAACGGTTCATCCAGCAGGATGAATTTCGGCGCGGTAGCCAGGGCGCGGGCGATTTCAACACGACGACGCTCACCACCGGACAAGCTCATGCCGAGGTTGTCGCGAATATGGTTGATGTGGAATTCCTGCAGCAAGCTTTCCAGCTCTTTGCGGCGGCCGTCACGGTCGAGCTCCTTGCGGGTCTCGAGGATCGCCATGATGTTGTCGGCAACCGACAGTTTGCGGAAGATCGACGCTTCCTGGGGAAGATAGCCGATACCTGCGCGTGCACGACCGTGCATGGGCTGGTGGCTGACATCCAGGTCGTCAATCAGCACGCGCCCCTGATCGGCCTGAACCAACCCGACGATCATATAGAAGCATGTGGTCTTGCCGGCACCGTTTGGGCCAAGCAAGCCGACGACCTGGCCACTGTCGATCGACAGGCTCACGTCGCGCACGACCTGGCGGCTTTTATAGGCCTTGGCCAGATGCTGGGCTTTCAGGGTTGCCATTAGTTCGCCTTCTTCGCAGGTGCAGGTGCAGGTTGGGCGGTGCCGTCTTTCTTCTTCGGTTGGATAACCATGTCGATACGCGGGCGAGGTGCGGTGACCTTGTTGCCATTGGCACGGCCGGCCTGAGCGATCTGCTTCACGGTGTCATAGGTGATTTTTTCACCTTCTGTGGTGTTGCCATCGGTGCTGACCACTTTGGCCTGATCGATCAGGACAATGCGGTTCTGCTGGGCGTGGTACTGGATGGTCTTGCCGTAGCCCTTCATCGGGGCGGTATCGGCGGGCGCCTGCTTCTGTTCGAAATAGGCCAAGTTACCCACCGACGTCACTACGTCAATATCGCCGGCTGGGGTACGCGTGAGCGTCACCGTGTTGCCAGTGATTTTCATCGTGCCTTGGGTGATGATCACGCCGCCCGTGTAGGTCGCGACGCCTTGCTTGTCATCCAGCTGCGCATCGTCAGCCTGAATGTGGATCGGTTGCTGGCTATCGTTCGGCAGAGCCCAGGCGCTCACGCTTCCCAGTGCTGCGCCCAGACCGAGCAAAATAGGGAGGGTTTTAACGAGCCTCATACTGTCCTCTTACGTTCGATAGCAGGTGTATCCTGCTTTCTTTCAAATACGCTTTCATTCCCTTGCCAGTCGATACACCGCCAGCGCCGTCGATTCTAACGTCTTGCTCGGTCTGCGCATATTGCTGTTGTGGGAAAACCGTCATGCGACTGCTGGTAATGATGGTGTCACGCTTCTTGTCGTCGGTACGTGCAATACGTACCGAGTCGATCAGTTCGACTTGGGTGCCACCTTTGTTCACTTCACCGCGCTTGCTGGTGACGTGCCATGGGAACTCGGTACCCCGGTAAAGATTCAGGTCGGGATTGGTCAGCAGGCTGACGTCCGTGGCCTTCAGGTTCTCGACTTTATCAGCGGTCATTTCGTACTGAACCTTGCCGTCGGGCAGGAACTGTATGGTGTGAGCGTTGATCGCGTAGTAGGCGATAGCGCTATCGTCGACGGCCGCTACAGGCTTGTCGAGGAAGCGCTCCGGGCTGATATTCCAGTAGCCCACCGCCAGGAACAGCGCGGCAATCACTGCGAATAACAGAAAGTTGCGAATCTTTTTGCTCAGCATAAAACGCTCTATAGGTAGGCGGCGTGGGCCGCTTCAAGACTGCCCTGGGCACGCAGGATCAACTCGCAGAACTCGCGGGCGGCACCTTCACCACCACGTGCGGTAGTAATGCCGTGCGCGTGTTCGCGGACAAACGCCGCGGCATTCGCGACGGCCATGCCCAGGCCCACCCGGCGAATAACCGGCAGGTCGGGCAGGTCGTCACCCAGGTAGGCGACCTGCTCATAGCTTAGGTTGAGTTGGCCAAGAAGCTCGTCCAGAACCACCAGTTTATCCTCGCGGCCCTGATACAGGTGAGCAATACCCAGGTTTTGTGCACGGCGTTCCACAACCGGAGTTTTCCGACCGCTGATAATCGCCGTTTGCACGCCCGCCGCCATCAGCATCTTGATGCCTTGACCGTCGAGGGTGTTGAACGTCTTGAATTCGCTGCCGTCTTCGAGAAAGTATAGGCGGCCATCGGTCAGCACACCGTCAACGTCGAAAATCGCCAGCTTGATGTTTTTACCGCGTTGCAACAGGTCGCTGCTCATTTACATCACTCCCGCACGCAGCAAGTCGTGCATGTTCAGGGCGCCAATCGGGCGGTCGTCGCCATTGACCACCACCAGCGCGCCGATCTTGTGGTCTTCCATGATCTTCAACGCTTCGGCTGCAAGCATCTCGGAGCGGGCGGTCTTGCCGTGTGGCGTCATGACCGCATCAATAGTAGCGGTATGGATATCGATGGTGCGGTCCAGAGTGCGGCGCAAGTCGCCGTCAGTAAATACCCCGGCTAGACGCCCATCGGCTTCCAGGATCACGGTCATGCCCAAGCCTTTGCGGGTCATTTCCATCAGCGCGTCCTTCAGCAGAGTGCCGCGCTGCACGTGGGGCAATTCATCGCCCGAGTGCATGACGTTTTCCACTTTAAGCAGCAGGCGACGGCCCAGGGCGCCGCCCGGGTGGGAAAACGCGAAATCTTCAGCGGTAAAACCGCGAGCTTCCAGCAGAGCAACCGCCAAGGCGTCGCCCATGACCAGGGCGGCGGTGGTGGAGGAGGTTGGTGCCAGGTTCAGCGGGCACGCCTCATGGGCCACATGCACATTCAAATTAACTTCGGCGGCCTTGGCCAGCGTGGACTCCGGGTTGCCGGTGACGCTGATCATCTTGATGCCCAGGCGCTTGATCAGCGGCAGCAGCGTCACGATTTCATTGGTGGTCCCGGAGTTCGACAGCGCCAGAATGATGTCATCCTTGGTGATCATGCCCATGTCGCCGTGGCTGGCTTCGGCCGGGTGCACGAAAAAAGCCGTGGTGCCGGTGCTCGCCAGCGTGGCGGCGATCTTATTGCCGACGTGGCCGGATTTGCCCATGCCCACCACGACAACGCGGCCCTTGCTGGCCAGAATCATCTCGCAGGCGCGTACGAAATCCGCGTCGATATGGGCCAGTAAACCTTCTACGGCTTCAAGCTCGAGGCGAATGGTGCGTTGTGCGGATTGAATAAGGTCGCTGGATTGGCTCATGTCTGAAATCGTATAGCCTGACGAAAAGTCGGCGATTATAGCGGTAATGATCAATTCCCTCACGCAAGTTCGTCAGGCTTTATTCTGCAGGCGCCTGAGATTGGTGCTCAGCTGCGTTTTTTCCCTGTCCAGAATCTGAACGAGCGTAGTTCCGGCCTTGGGCGCGCTGTACCAGCAGTGATATAGTTCGCCGCCAGTTCGGTCCGCCCAACCCATGTGGCTAATTATTGCATCCATCGCAAACGAATGTCGCAAACAGGGTGTCTGAGTGAAAGGCTGCATCCCAAGGAGATTAGATGAGTGCCGATAACGCCTACGCGGTCGAGCTGAAGGGCCTTACCTTCAAGCGCGGGACGCGCAGCATCTTCAATAACGTCGATATTCGCATTCCCCGCGGCAAGGTCACGGGCATCATGGGGCCTTCCGGTTGCGGCAAGACCACCCTGTTGCGCCTGATGGGCATGCAATTGCGTCCTAGCGCCGGCGAAGTCTGGGTCAACGGCCAGAACCTGCCGACGTTGTCGCGCAGCGATCTATTCGATGCGCGCAAGCACATGGGCGTGTTGTTCCAGAGCGGCGCGCTGTTCACCGACCTCGATGTTTTCGAAAACGTGGCGTTTCCGCTGCGGGTGCATACCCAGCTGTCTGATGAAATGATTCGTGACATTGTGTTGTTGAAACTGCAGGCCGTCGGCCTTCGCGGTGCCATCGACCTGATGCCCGACGAGTTGTCCGGCGGCATGAAGCGCCGTGTCGCCCTGGCGCGGGCCATCGCCCTCGATCCGCAGATCCTCATGTATGACGAGCCCTTCGTAGGTCAGGATCCGATCGCCATGGGCGTATTGGTGCGTCTGATTCGCCTGCTCAACGATGCGTTGGGGATCACCAGTATCGTGGTGTCCCATGACTTGGCCGAAACGGCGAGCATTGCCGACTACCTGTATGTAGTCGGCGATGGCCAGGTCCTGGGGCAGGGCACGCCTGAAGAACTGATGAACGCTGATAATCCGCGTATTCGCCAGTTTATGACCGGCGATCCCGATGGCCCGGTGCCTTTTCATTTTCCGGCAGCGGACTACCGCTCAGATCTTCTGGGGAAGCGCTGATGCGCAAGACATCTATAGTCGAGAAGGTTCGCCTTTTCGGTCGTTCCGGCATCGACCTGGTCGAGGTGCTGGGGCGTTCGACGATATTCCTCTTTCACGCGTTGCTCGGTCGCGGTGGCATAGGCGGCGGTTTTAGCCTGCTGCTAAAGCAATTGCATTCGATCGGCGTGATGTCCCTGGTGATCATTGTGGTTTCCGGGATATTCATCGGCATGGTGCTGGCGCTGCAGGGGTTTAATATTCTCTCCAGTTACGGTTCGGAGCAGGCGGTAGGGCAGATGGTCGCCCTGACGCTGTTGCGCGAACTCGGCCCGGTGGTCACCGCCTTGCTGTTTGCCGGGCGCGCAGGGTCTGCATTGACCGCCGAGATCGGCAACATGAAGTCCACCGAGCAGTTGTCCAGCCTGGAAATGATCGGCGTGGACCCGCTCAAGTACATTGTTGCCCCGCGCCTGTGGGCCGGCTTCATTTCCCTGCCTCTGCTGGCAATGATTTTCAGCGTGGTGGGTATTTGGGGCGGCTCGTGGGTGGCGGTTGACTGGTTGGGCGTCTATGACGGCTCTTACTGGGGCAACATGCAAAACAGCGTAACTTTCAGCGGCGACGTGCTTAACGGCATCATAAAAAGCATCGTCTTCGCCTTTGTAGTGACCTGGATCGCCGTATTCCAAGGCTATGACTGTGAGCCCACTTCAGAAGGGATCAGTCGCGCCACCACCAAGACCGTTGTGTACGCCTCGCTGGCGGTACTGGGCCTTGACTTCATTTTGACCGCCTTGATGTTTGGAGATTTCTGATGCAAAACCGCACTGTGGAAATCGGTGTCGGCCTTTTCTTGCTGGCTGGCATCCTGGCTTTACTGTTGCTGGCCCTGCGAGTCAGCGGCCTGTCGGCCAGCCCCACCGCCGATACTTATAAACTTTACGCGTACTTCGACAATATCGCCGGTTTGACTGTCAGAGCTAAAGTGACTATGGCCGGTGTAACCATCGGCAAGGTCACAGCAATCGATCTGGATCGCGACAGCTTTACGGGCCGAGTGACGATGCAAGTGGATAAGAAGGTAGATAATCTGCCGACTGACTCTACTGCATCTATCCTCACTGCGGGTCTGCTGGGCGAGAAGTACATCGGTATCAGCGTGGGCGGGGAAACGGCCCTGCTCAAGGATGGTTCGACAATCCACGACACACAGTCGTCGTTGGTGCTTGAAGACTTGATCGGTAAATTCCTGCTCAATACGGTCAATAAAGACGCCAAATGAGGAATCTGTTCATGATCTCTACCTTGCGACGTGGCCTGCTGGTGCTGCTTGCAGCACTGCCGATGATGGCCAACGCGGCGGGTTCTGCGCACGATCTGGTGCAGGACACGACCAATAAAATGTTGGCTGACCTGACCGCCAACAAAGAGCAGTACAAGCAAGACCCGACCAAGTTTTACGATGCGCTGAATACCATCGTTGGTCCGGTGGTCGATGCCGAAGGGATTTCCCGCAGCATCATGACGGTTAAGTATTCGCGTAAGGCCACGCCTGCGCAGATGCAGACCTTCCAGGAAAACTTCAAGAAGGGCCTATTCCAGTTCTATGGCAACGCCCTGCTGGAGTACAACAACCAGGGCATTACCGTCGACCCTGCCAAGGATGAGTCGGGCGACCGCACCAGCGTTGGCATGACCGTCAAAGGTACCAACGGCGCCATCTATCCTGTGCAGTACACGCTGGAGAAGATCAACGGCGAGTGGAAGCTGCGTAACGTGATCATCAATGGCATCAACATCGGCAAGCTGTTCCGCGATCAGTTCTCTGACGCCATGCAGCGCAATGGCAATAACCTGGACAAGACCATTAATGGTTGGGCCGGTGAAGTCGCCAAAGCCAAGGAAGAAACCGACAAGCAAGCTGCCGGGAAGCCTGCGCAATGACCGAGTCGGCTGTTCGTCTTGACGACGCTGGTGAGTTGTTCCTCAGCGGTGTGCTGGATTACCGCTCCGGGCCTGACCTGCGCAAGCAAGGCCAAGCGCTGATCAACAGCACCAACGCGCCTGCGCTGGTGCTGGATTGTTCGGCGGTGACCAAGTCCAGCAGCGTCGGCCTGTCGTTGTTGCTGTGCTTCATCCGTGATGCCGAAGCGGTGAAGAAGCCGCTCAGCATTCGTGCATTGCCCGATGACATGCGCAAAATTGCTGAAGTTTCCGGTTTGACCGAGCTGTTGGCACATCCTTAATACACATTATTAAAGAAGCCCCCCGTCAGAGTCCTGCTATGCGGGGTTCGCAGGCGCGGGGCTTTTTTGTATGATGTGCGACCCGTGCGCACTGGGCGCCGATAGAGGTTGAGCATGCAGGCCCTAGAAGTTAAAAGCTTCCTTGAAGGAAAGCTGCCCGAAACGAACGTAGAAGTTGAAGGCGAAGGCTGCAATTTCCAGCTGAACGTGATTAGCGATGAACTGGCGGCATTGAGCCCGGTCAAGCGTCAACAGCAGATCTATGCCCATTTGAACCCGTGGATCACCGATGGCAGCATCCACGCGGTCACTATGAAATTTTTCAGCCGCGCGGCCTGGGCCGAGCGCACCTGAGCCCCCAAGGCGTCGAGATTCTTATGGATAAATTGATTATTACCGGCGGTGCCCGCCTTGATGGCGAGATTCGCATTTCCGGTGCGAAAAACTCCGCCTTGCCGATCCTGGCAGCGACCCTGCTGTGCGATGGCCCTGTCACCGTGGCCAACCTGCCGCACCTGCACGACATCACCACCATGATCGAGCTGTTCGGTCGTATGGGCATTGAACCGGTGATCGACGAGAAGCTGTCTGTCGAAATTGACCCGCGCACCATCAAAACCTTGATTGCCCCGTACGAATTGGTGAAAACCATGCGTGCCTCGATCCTGGTTCTGGGCCCGATGGTTGCCCGTTTTGGCGAAGCCGAAGTGGCGCTGCCTGGCGGTTGCGCTATCGGTTCGCGTCCGGTGGACCTGCACATTCGTGGCCTTGAAGCCATGGGCGCGGTCATCGACGTTGAAGGCGGCTATATCAAGGCCAAAGCGCCGGAAGGCGGCCTGCGCGGTGCGAACTTCTTCTTTGATACCGTCAGCGTGACCGGCACTGAGAACATCATGATGGCCGCAGCCCTGGCCAACGGTCGCAGCGTCCTGCAAAACGCTGCGCGCGAGCCGGAAGTGGTCGACCTGGCCAACTTCCTGATCGCCATGGGTGCCAACATCACCGGCGCCGGCACTGACACGATCACCATCGAAGGTGTTAAGCGTCTGCACTCGGCCACTTACAAAGTGATGCCGGACCGTATCGAGACCGGCACCTACCTGGTGGCTGCTGCCGTGACCGGTGGCCGCGTCAAGGTCAAGGATACCGATCCGACCATCCTTGAAGCCGTCCTGGAAAAACTCAAGGAAGCCGGTGCTGAAATCACCACCGGTTCCGACTGGATCGAGCTGAACATGCACGGCAAGCGGCCAAAAGCCGTGAACGTGCGTACCGCTCCGTACCCGGCGTTCCCGACCGACATGCAAGCGCAGTTCATTTCCTTGAACGCAATTGCCGAAGGCACCGGTGCTGTGATCGAGACCATCTTCGAAAACCGCTTCATGCACGTCTATGAACTGCACCGCATGGGTGCCAAGATCCAGGTCGAAGGCAACACTGCCATCGTCACGGGTATCGACAAGCTCAAGGGTGCGCCAGTGATGGCCACTGACCTGCGTGCCTCGGCAAGCCTGGTAATCTCGGCACTGTGCGCCGACGGCGACACCTTGATCGACCGCATCTACCACATCGACCGTGGTTATGAGTGCATCGAAGAGAAACTGCAGATGCTCGGCGCCAAGATCCGCCGCGTACCGGGCTAGTTCCCGCTGCAAGTGTGGCGCGGGAGCAAGCTCCCTCGCCACGGTTTGCTGTTAGCTGAATTTGTTTCAAGTCGGGGCTGTAATGGCCTCGATCTGTGTCTGGCGCCGTTTGCGACCGGACAGCAATAGCCTGATGAAGGACTGACGTTTCCCATGTTGACCATCGCACTGTCCAAGGGCCGCATCCTTGACGACACTTTGCCGCTTCTGGCTGAAGCGGGCATCGTGCCGACCGAGAATCCGGACAAGAGCCGCAAGCTGATCATCCCTACGACCCAGGACGACGTTCGCCTGTTGATCGTTCGGGCTACCGACGTGCCGACCTACGTTGAACATGGCGCGGCCGACCTCGGCGTGGCAGGTAAAGACGTGCTGATGGAATACGGCGGCCAGGGCCTGTACGAGCCGCTGGACCTGCGTATCGCCCTGTGCAAGCTGATGACCGCCGGCCGTGTCGGTGACGTCGAGCCCAAAGGGCGCCTGCGCGTAGCAACCAAGTTCGTCAACGTCGCCAAGCGTTACTACGCCGAGCAAGGCCGTCAGGTCGACATCATCAAGCTCTACGGCTCGATGGAATTGGCCCCGCTGATCGGCCTGGCCGACAAGATCATCGACGTGGTCGACACCGGCAACACCCTGCGTGCCAACGGGCTCGAGCCTCAGGATTTCATCGCCGACATCAGCTCCCGTCTGGTCGTCAACAAAGCTTCAATGAAGATGCAACACGCCCGAATCCAGGCGTTGATCGACACCCTGCGCAAAGCAGTGGAGTCTCGACACCGCGGTTGACTCACCTGCGCGGCCCTAGGTCGCGCCCGTCTATCCGCCTCATAGCCAGAATTCTCAGGTGCCCAAGCGGATCGACTGCTAACGTTCGGCGCCTGAGTATTTTTGCCAATCCTATGAGGCCCTCGCTATGACCACGTCCACTGCAATTGCCCGACTCAACGCTGCCGACCCGGATTTCGCCCACCATCTGGATCATCTGCTGAGCTGGGAAAGCGTGTCCGACGACTCGGTCAACCAGCGGGTGCTCGACATCATTAAGGCGGTGCGCGAACGCGGTGATGCGGCGCTGGTGGACTTCACTCGCCAGTTCGATGGCCTCGATGTCGCGTCGATGTCGGACCTTATCCTGCCCCGCGAACGCCTCGAGCTGGCCCTGACGCGCATCACCGCGCCGCAGCGCGAAGCCCTGGAAGTGGCTGCGGCGCGGGTACGCAGCTACCACGAAAAACAGAAACAGGATTCCTGGAGCTACACCGAGGCCGACGGCACCGTGCTGGGCCAGAAGGTCACGCCGCTAGACCGTGCGGGGCTGTACGTGCCGGGCGGTAAAGCCTCGTACCCGTCGTCGGTGTTGATGAACGCGATCCCGGCCAAGGTGGCGGGTGTGACCGAAGTGGTCATGGTGGTGCCGACGCCGCGCGGTGAAATCAACGAGTTGGTGCTGGCTGCCGCTTGTATAGCCGGTGTTGACCGGGTGTTCACCATTGGCGGCGCTCAAGCTGTTGCTGCCTTGGCCTACGGCACCGAAAGCGTGCCGAAGGTCGACAAGGTGGTCGGCCCTGGCAACATCTATGTAGCCACCGCCAAGCGCCACGTATTTGGCCAAGTCGGTATCGACATGATCGCCGGCCCTTCGGAAATCCTGGTGGTGTGCGATGGCCAGACCGATCCGGACTGGATTGCCATGGACCTGTTCTCCCAGGCCGAGCACGACGAAGACGCCCAGGCAATTCTGGTCAGCCCTGACGCCGCGTTCCTCGACAAGGTCGCCGCCAGCATCAACAGGCTGCTGCCGACCATGGATCGCGCCGAGATCATCGAGAAGTCGATCAATGGCCGTGGCGCGCTGATTCTGGTGCGCGACATGGAGCAGGCCATCGAAGTGGCCAACCGTATCGCGCCGGAGCACTTGGAGCTGTCTGTCGCCGACCCACAAGCCTGGCTGCCGTCGATCCGCCACGCCGGTGCGATCTTCATGGGCCGCCACACCAGCGAGGCCCTGGGAGACTACTGCGCAGGCCCGAACCACGTGCTGCCGACCTCCGGCACCGCGCGCTTCTCGTCGCCACTGGGGGTGTATGACTTCCAGAAGCGTTCGTCGATCATCTTCTGCTCCCCACAAGGCGCTTCCGAACTGGGCAAGACCGCGTCGGTGCTGGCCCGTGGTGAATCCCTCAGCGCCCACGCCCGCAGCGCCGAATACCGCATCCTTGAAGAAGGTAACTAAGACATGAGCAAGTTCTGGAGCCCCTTCGTCAAGGACCTCGTACCTTACGTGCCCGGCGAGCAACCGAAGCTGACCAAGCTGGTCAAGCTCAACACCAACGAGAACCCCTACGGCCCTTCGCCTAAGGCGCTCGCAGCGATGCAGGCTGAGTTGAACGACAACTTGCGCCTGTACCCGGACCCCAACAGCGAACTGCTCAAGCAGGCTGTGGCCAAGTATTACGCGATTGATGCCGGCAAGGTTTTTCTCGGCAACGGTTCCGACGAAGTCCTGGCGCACATCTTCCACGGCCTGTTCCAACACGACTTGCCGCTGCTGTTTCCGGACATCAGCTACAGCTTCTATCCGGTCTACTGCGGCCTCTACGGCATCACGTCCGACCCGGTGCCGTTGGATGAGCAGTTCCAGATTCGTGTGGCGGACTACGCCAAGCCTAACGGGGGGATCATCCTCCCCAACCCGAACGCACCCACCGGCTGTGTGCTGGCGTTGGACGCCGTGGAGCAGATCCTCAAGGCCAGCCCGGATTCAGTGGTGGTGATCGATGAAGCCTATATCGACTTCGGCGGTGAAACCGCTATCAGCTTGGTGGACCGTTACCCCAACCTGCTGGTCACCCAGACCCTGTCCAAGTCGCGCTCACTGGCCGGTTTGCGTGTGGGCCTGGCGGTCGGTCACCCAGACCTGATTGAGGCGCTGGAGCGGGTCAAGAACAGCTTTAACTCCTATCCGTTGGACCGTCTGGCGATTGTCGGCGCGGCAGCGGCGTTCGAGGACCGTGAATATTTCGAGAAGACGTGCAAGCTGGTGATCGACAGCCGTAACAAGCTGGTCGCTCAGTTGGAAGGTAAAGGCTTTGAAGTGTTGCCGTCGGCGGCCAACTTCATCTTTGCCCGTCACCCACGGCACGATGCTGCGGGTTTGGCGGCCAAGTTGCGTGAGCAGGGTGTGATCGTGCGGCACTTCAAGCAGGCGCGGATTGCCCAGTTCCTGCGGATCAGCATTGGTACGCCAGAGCAGAACCAGGCGCTGATTGATGGGCTCGGGGAGCTTTAACCTACGCTGAAAAACAAATGTGGGAGCTGGCAGGCCAGCTCCCACACTGATTTGCGTTGGGTCAGTTAGAGCAGTGGCTCATCCGGCTTCTTGTTTTTCCAGCCATCGTTGCCCGGCAGCAGCAGGTTCAAACCAATCGCTACCACCGCGCACAGGGCGATGCCCTTGAGGCCGAAATCATCCGGGCCAGTGCCGGTGCCGACCAGCACGCCGCCAATCCCGAACACCAACGTCACCGACACAATCACCAGATTGCGGGCTTCGCTCAGGTCGATCTTGTGGCGGATCAGTGTGTTCATGCCAACGGCTGCAATCGAGCCGAACAGCAGGCACAGAATCCCGCCCATCACCGGTATCGGAATGCTTTGCAGCAATGCGCCGAACTTGCCGATAAACGCCAGGCTGATGGCAAACACCGCCGCCCAGGTCATGATTTTCGGGTTGTAGTTCTTGGTCAACATCACCGCGCCGGTCACTTCCGAGTAGGTGGTGTTGGGCGGGCCGCCAAACAGCCCGGCAGCCGTGGTGGCAATGCCGTCACCCAGCAGGGTGCGATGCAGGCCGGGCTTCTTCAGGTAGTCGCGACCGGTCACGCTGCCCACCGCAATCACACCGCCGATATGTTCGATCGCCGGGGCCAAGGCCACCGGGACGATGAACAGAATCGCCTGCCAGTTGAATTCCGGCGCGGTAAAGTGAGGCAGGGCGAACCACGGTGCGGCGGCTATCTTCGCGGTGTCCACCACGCCAAAGTAGAACGACATGGCAAAGCCCACCAATACGCCGGAGATAATCGGCACCAGGCGGAAAATGCCTTTGCCGAACACCGCCACGATCAAGGTGGTCAGCAGCGCCGGCATCGAGATCAGCATGGCTGTCTGGTAATGGATCAGCTCGGCGCCATCGCCAGACTTACCCATCGCCATATTGGCGGCAATTGGCGCCATGGCCAGGCCGATGGAGATGATCACCGGGCCGATCACCACCGGCGGCAGCAGGCGGTCGATAAAACCGGTGCCTTTGACCTTCACGGCCAGACCGAGGAAGGTATAAACGAAACCGGCCGCCATCACCCCGCCCATGGTCGCCGCGAGGCCGAACTGGCCTTTGGCGAGAATAATCGGAGTGATAAACGCAAAGCTCGATGCCAGGAATACCGGCACCTGCCGCCCTGTCACCACCTGGAACAGCAACGTGCCAAGGCCTGCGGTAAACAGGGCGACGTTTGGATCAAGGCCTGTGATCAGCGGCATCAACACCAGCGCACCAAATGCTACGAAGAGCATCTGTGCGCCAGACAGGATCTGGCGCCAAAGCGGGTCGTTGAATTCATCCTGCATGCTCAGGCGTCCTTCTGCTTGGTGCCGAAGATCTTGTCACCGGCATCGCCCAGGCCTGGGATGATGTAGCCATGTTCGTTCAGGCGCTCATCAATCGATGCGGTGTAGATCTGCACGTCCGGGTGGGCCTTCTCGACGGCGGCAATGCCTTCGGGCGCAGCCACCAGCACCATGGCGCGGATGTCCTTGCAACCCGCCTTTTTCAGCAGGTCGATAGTGGCAACCATGGAGCTGCCGGTGGCGAGCATCGGGTCGATGATCATCGCCAGGCGCTCGTTGATTTCCGGGACGAGTTTTTCCAGGTAGGTGTGCGCCTGCAACGTTTCTTCGTTGCGGGCCACGCCGACGGCGCTGACTTTAGCGCCCGGAATCAGGCTGAGCACGCCTTCGAGCATGCCAATACCGGCGCGCAGGATCGGCACTACAGTGATTTTCTTACCGGCGATTTTCTCCACCTGGACGGGACCGGCCCAACCGGGGATCTCGTAGGTTTCCAGGGGCAAATCTTTGGTCGCTTCGTAAGTGAGCAGCGCTCCGACTTCCTGAGCAAGCTCACGGAAGTTCTTCGTACTGATGTCGGCACGGCGCATGAGGCCGAGTTTGTGTCTGATCAGCGGGTGGCGGATCTCGCGAGTGGGCATGGGAAAAGCTCCGGCGGCGGGCAAAAAAACCGGCCTAGATTAATCTATCCGAGGGTGTTGTCCTATAGACATCTAGTACGTTAGTCCATTAAGGCTTGATCGTTGCGCCTCACATGCGTACCTTTGCCCGCTTTTCTTGCCACAGCACCCCCTTGGAGAGCGCCATGTCTGCTGATCTCGAGCATATCCGTCAAATCATGCGCGAGGCTGACTGCCTGTACACCGAAGCGCAAGTCGAAGAGGCAATCGCCAAGGTCGGCGCTCACATCACACGCGAAATGGCCGACACCAACCCGGTGGTCTTCTGCGTGATGAACGGTGGCCTGATCTTCGCCGGTAAATTGCTCACTCACCTGCAGTTCCCGCTGGAAGCCTCCTACCTGCACGCCACCCGTTATCGCAATGAAACCACCGGCGGCGACCTGTTCTGGAAAGCCAAGCCGGAAGTCTCGTTCATCGACCGCGATGTGCTGATCATCGACGACATCCTCGATGAAGGTCACACCCTGGGCGCGATCATCGACTTCTGCAAACATGCCGGCGCGCGCAACGTGCACACCGCTGTGCTGATCGACAAAGACCACGACCGCAAGGCTCGCCCGGACCTGAAAGCCGATTACGTCGGTCTGCCGTGCATCGACCGCTACATCTTCGGTTACGGCATGGACTACAAAGGCTACTGGCGTAACGCCAATGGGATCTTCGCCGTTAAAGGGATGTAACCGATGGTCCGCTTTCTTGATCAGTCCCTGTTCACCGAATTGGCCGAGAAAGCGGCCGCCATCCCTCGGGGTCGACACCACCACAACTTCCATCAGATGGAAGAGCCCTGCCACCGCCTGGCCGTGGGAATGCAACCCGACACGTATGTGCCGCCGCATCGCCACCTGAGCGCCGACAAGGCAGAAACCCTGTTGGTGCTCAAGGGCAGTCTGGGCCTGTTGGTGTTTAGCGACACCGGCGAAGTGATTGCCAAGCGCGTGATGCAGGCGGGCGGTGAATGCTCGGGCGTTGACCTGCCACCGGGTGTGTTTCATGGCTTGGTGGTGCTGGAGCCTGACAGTGTGATGTTCGAGTGCAAGGCCGGGCCCTATCGAGCGTTGGCCGAGGGCGAATCACCTGCCTGGGCGCCGCGCGAAGGCGATGCTGGTGTCGCCGAGTATCAACGCTGGATGCTCGCTCAGTTCGATTGAGCTACAGTGCTCGGCCACCTTCCACGGAGCGGCCCATGAGCCTGTTGATACGCACCTGCGCCGCCCTGGCGTTGACCCTCAGTTTGCCGTTGGCGGCGGCCCCGGCGCCGCTGCACAGACAATTCCTGCCGCCTGACGACCTGACGCTGCGCGCCGAAACCCCTGACCAGCAGCAACTGCTGCAAATCACCGAATACGCGGTGGTGGTGGGCAACCAACGGCAATCCACTCAACAGCCGATCCCGGTGACGTCGCCGCTGATGATTCGCCTCAAGGGCAAACCCTTGAACAAAGGCGCGACCATCGCTCAGGTGGTGCTCAATTTCGATCCCGAAAGCAAAAGCCTGAAAAAGGCGGTGTTCGATGAGGGCAGTAAAACCCTGACGTTGTCTTACCCGGTGGCCCAGTACCGGGTGATTGTCGACCTGCTGCGCAATGACACGGTGTATGTGCAGTTCCTCAGTTATGCCAACGGGCATATCTGGGCGGATCTGCACACTGGCGCTGTTCGCGCTAAATAGTGAGACCGCAGGTCAGCGAATGTGGTGCTTGGCTTGCTCGCACATTGGTTCTTCGTCGCTTCCGAAGCGTGTGCCCCGCAGGTAAACTGCTTCTCCCGTGTAATGTCTGCAGGCTGGAGTCGGTAATGCGTAAAGATAAGAAACAGGTGATTGGTGACGAGATCGGCGACGACCAGATCAAGTTGTTCCTGGACTTCGAGCCGGTTGATGCGACTTCACCGTCCCTGCACAAGCTGATCAAGGCCTACCGCGGCCTGCGTATCGACGACTTCGAGCGTTTCCTGGGCTTTTTCAAGGAAGCAGGCCTGGATCTGGACGGCAAGGACGAGCATGGCCAGACATTCGTCGAGTTGATCAAGGATCAGCGCAACGCTGCCGAGTACATCGCGCTGATCGACAACGCTCGCAGCTGATTATACGAGACATAAAAAAACGCCCCGAAGGGCGTTTTTTGAGCGTTCCCACGCTCTGCGCGTGAATGCATCCTGTGACGCTCTGCGTCAGGTCCTCAAGCGTAGCTTTCGGCTTCGTTGCTTTGCTCAACCAGTTCCAGGCTGATGTTGTTCTGCGTATTGATCTTGCGGTACAGCTCGGCGTCAGTTTCCAGGATTTTCTCCCGGGCCGGGAAGATCTCGTGCAGCTTGGCTGCCCACTCACCGGCCGTCTTCTCTGGGAAGCAACGCTCGATCAGTTCCAGCATGATCGACACGGTCACCGAAGCACCTGGGGACGCGCCCAACAGCGCCGCCAGCGAGCCGTCTTTGGCCGCGACCAGTTCGGTGCCGAATTGCAGTACGCCACCTTTTTTCGGGTCTTTCTTGATGATCTGCACCCGTTGGCCGGCCACTTCCAGGCGCCAGTCTTCGGCTTTCGCCTCAGGGTAGAAGCGGCGCAGGGATTCCAGGCGCTGCTCCATCGACTGGCGCACTTCGCTGACCAAGTACTTGGTCAGGTCCATGTTGTCGCGGGCCACGGCCAGCATCGGGCCGATGTTGCCGGCACGAATTGACAGTGGCAGGTCCAGGAACGAGCCGTGTTTGAGGAACTTGGTGGTGAAGCCAGCGTAGGGCCCGAACAGCAGGGATTTCTTGCCGTCCACCACACGCGTGTCCAAGTGCGGCACCGACATCGGTGGCGAGCCCACCGCAGCCTGGCTGTAGACCTTGGCCTGGTGGTGCTTGACCACTTCCGGGTTGTCGCAACGCAGCCACTGGCCGCTGACCGGGAAGCCGCCGAAGCCTTTGCTTTCTTCAATCCCCGAAGCTTGCAACAGCGGCAGGGCCGCGCCACCGGCACCGAGGAACACGAACTTGGCGTCCACTTCACGGCTGTTGCCGCTGTTGACGTCCTTGATGCTCACGGTCCAGCCCGCGCCGTTACGCTTGAGGCCGGTGACGCGCTTGCTGTACTTGACCTGGGCATCCGGTGCGCTGGTCAGGTGCGACAGCAGTTGGTTGGTCAGGGCGCCGAAGTTGACGTCGGTGCCGTTCATCACGCGGGTGGCAGCTATTTTTTCGTCGAGCGGGCGGCCCGGCATCATCAGCGGCATCCACTCGGCCATCTCGCTGCGGTCTTCGGTGTAGTGCATGTCCGAGAACGCGTGGTGCTGGCTGAGGGTTTCAAAGCGCTTCTTGAGGAAGGACACGCCTTTGTCGCCCTGCACGAAGCTCAGGTGCGGCACCGGGCTGATAAAGGATTTGGACGAGCCAAAGGTGCCTTTTTGAGTCAGGTACGCCCAGAACTGCTTCGACACCTCGAACTGGGTGTTGATGTGCACGGCTTTCTTGATGTCGATGGAGCCATCGGCGGCCTGCGGTGTGTAGTTCAGCTCACACAGCCCGGCGTGGCCGGTACCGGCGTTGTTCCACGGGTTGGAACTTTCCGCGGCACCCGAATCCATCAGCTCAACGACTTCCAGCTTGAGGCCGGGGTCGAGCTCTTTGAGCAGTACGGCCAGGGTGGCACTCATGATGCCGGCCCCTACCAGTACTACGTCGACTGCTTCGTTATGCGCCATTTAACGCGTCTCCAAAATCTGCAGCACCAAATTGACGGCATGGCTGCCAGGAGTGACGGGGCGGTTCACGTGTTGCCCCAAGTTACCCATGGCCAGGATCGCCATGTCCGTTTCGCAATTCTTTGCAACTTCAGCGCACGCTTCCTGCCGGGCTAATCTGCCTATGAACGCATTCATGGGCGCCTGTGGCAATTCGACTTATGGTCAACGCGTGCGATTTGTGCAATCAATCCATAGCGGACAGGCTCAAGCTCCGGTGTTTGAGGAGTACTCGGTCCTGTGTGGTTGGGCTGTTACAGACGCTGATGGTGCTTGTACAAACGCAAAACTATTCATTTGCTCGCCACACTCTTGTGAAGTTGTGAAAACCCGTTTTTTTCACGCTCTTTTGAAGACGTGAACCTCAAAAAAGGGCTGCCCCAGCCTGGCACCTGGCCCGCAAACCTCTGCCGATACACGGCAAAACGGGCAAACAACTCAAGTGGCCGAGCGCAATGGCAGCTCTGGCAGATTCGGTAAGGCGGGTGGTTTGCAAAGAAAACAGCAAGCGCGCCAGCTTCACTCGATCTGTGTGGGCGGCTCTCTGTGGGCGATTTGGGGGTTAATACCGAGGCATTAACGATGCTGCGAGGCCCGATCAGGAGACGTCCTTATAATCGGGGGGAGATTGTAGCGAAGAACGCCAGGGAAATGGGCGTGTTTTATGACTTTAATTCGTGTCTCGGTCAGGAGACCAACGCATGCCGGGTTTGCGCGTGCGTAACTTTCGGGCTGACCCGGGCGCTCGCCGGCAGTGGGCGGTGCATCCAGCCCAAGTGGGTCTCTGCGACCTCAACCCAGCCTTCACCGACGGGCGGCAAGCTGCACTGCTTGAAGGCCTGGCAATGGCCGCGGGCGTCCAGCAGGGCGTAGTGGCGATGACGGGCGCGGGGCATGAACAATGATTTGAGAAGGCGCATGGCTTTGTACCTGTTACGTTACATGCTTGAAGGTTGCCAGTGTGCCATGACACTGGAATGACGGATTTATGTGAAATTGTAATTTCAGCATGCCTTCAGCTGCCGTTCAGGATGGCTGGTGGGTGGCGCGTGCGCACCGTTATACTGGCGGCCTGTTTGCATCTAGTCCTGGAGAAATGAGTATGTTGCAACGCCTGTTGTTCGGTTTGATCACTGTGACCAGTTTGACCCTGGTTGGCTGCGCCAACAGCCCGCAACAACTCAGCCCGCAACCTAAAGTCACCGCGCAGTTGGCGCCTGTCGGCCATGGCCAGCCGGTGTCGGTGCGTGTAGTGGATGGCCGACCGTCGCCGACCTTGGGTTCGCGCGGTGGCCTGTACCCGGAGACCGCGCTCATTTCGGTCACCGGTCAAGACGTGCTGCCCAAGCTGCAAGCCCAGGCTGAAGCCGCGGTGCGCCTGCTGGGCTTCACCCCGGCCAACTCGCCGAGCGCGCCTCAGTTGACCATCACCCTGGCCGAGCTGAAATACCAGTCGCCCAAAGATGGCCTGTATGTGACTGAAGCCTCCATCGGCGCGACGTTCAAGTCCGACGTCAGTGCCGGTACCCGTCGCTACAGTGGCCGCTACGGCGCTTCGCTGAATCAGCGCTTCGGCATGTCGCCGAACCAGGAAACCAACACCAAGTTGGTCAGCGATGTCCTGAGCGACGCCCTGACGCGTCTGTTCAAAGACCCAAGCATCGGTCAACTGCTCAGCTCGCAGTAACCGCCAACCGGCGCCTTAAAAAAGAACCGGGCTCAGTGATGAGCCCGGTTTTTTTATGCCTGTAACGTTCATGCAGCCGTTTCGACATAAAAGTCCAGCACACTCACGCCAGTCAGCAAGTCCAGCTCCGGCAGGTCGGCATGCTGGTGCCCGCCCAGCGCGCAATACACCAGCCAGTGGCGATCCTGCACATTAAACGCCAAGCCGCCGACCAGCGCCTCTTGCTCATCGGTCTGGGCGATCAGATACAGCCGATCCTGGTTCTGCGCATGCAACATGACAAGCTCCCGAACGTTCGAAGGGCAACAGAGTGGCCTGTTAAGGTGACGTTCAGGTGACGCTGTAAATTACTGGATACATTGAGCGTACATGGGGGACGGAGCGTTTCGCGGCAGGAGGCCAATCTCGTTCAGGTTTGTATCTGAATGGATACCAGAACACTGTCCGACTGAGGTTTGCGATGGCGCTGCCCGCACTGCTGATCAATGCTGTGGCTTTAGTGGTAGCCTGCCCGGGTGCAGCGCTGCTGTTCATTACCCGCCTGCGCGAGCAGCGCGCGCTGGCTGAGCTGACCGCGCAAAGCGAAGCGCGCGCGATCGACCAACCGATGTTGTTTCTGGATGTGCGCACCGAACGGGCGCATCGCCTGGCTTACCGCGTTGGGTTTGCCTGCCTCGGGCTGGCACTGGTCGCTTCTTGGCTCAGCACCCGTTTGTAAAAACATTGCAAAACTAAATGTGGGAGTGGGCTTGCCCGCGATAGCAGTGTGTCAGTCGATAGATTCGATTCTGACACACCGTGATCGCGGGCAAGCCCGGCTCCCACATTTTGTTCCGGTGTTTACAGTGCGATGCCCGCTTTAACCCGATATTGATTACGCACTGGCGTCGCATATTGCACCACCAGAAACGGCCGGTGCTCAGCCGGGCACTCATTCAAGCGCCGCTCCCACTCCGCCTTCGCCTTGGCCAACTCATCAGCCGGGAACACCTCGGCCGCCGTCGGCACCTGCAATTGCGGGTCGGCGTCGCTCCATTGCGCGTATGCCAGGTAATGCACCGGGAACAAGCGATAGCCGCCGAGAATCTGCCGGTCCATTTCCGTCGCCAGCAGTTTAGTGTCTTCAAAGCGCTCGGTAATCGGCGGCGCAAAGTTCACATGCACACGGCCCTTATAGCCGGTGATGCCCAAAGCAATGCTCACATCATCTTCACCTGGCGCCTTGCTGTAGGTGCCGGTGGTGGCGCGGATATACAGCTCGCGGGCCTTGGCCGTGTCGCACGGGTCGTATTCATAGCTGATCGACACCGGCGTCAGATTCAACGACTGGATCACCTCGGCAAATGGCTCGTCCTTGCGGCTGACGTGGAACATCTTGAGGATCGCCGACTCGGTGCGATCATCGCCATCCTTGGCACGGCCTTCGGCCTGGGCGATCCAGATCGACTGGCAGTCGTTGCGGATCGAATGGTTGATGTAGGCCGACAGCAGGTTATACGCCGCCATCTTTTCCTTTCGCCCGGTGATCGAGCGGTGCACGATGAAGCTCTTGTTCAGGCGCATCAGGTCGCTGACAAACGGCTTTTGCAGCAGGTTGTCGCCGATGGCGATGCGCGGCGTCGGCAGGCCTGCGTGGTACACGGCGTAGTTGACGAAGGCCGGGTCCATCACGATGTCGCGGTGGTTGGCCAGAAACAGGTAGGCAGTGCCGGACTTGAGCTGCTCGACGCCGGTATAAGTGACGCCGTCGGTCGCGCGGTCAATGGTGTGGTCGACGTAGTACTCGACTTTGTCCTGCAGCGTGGCCACGGTGGTGACGCCGGCGAACTCACGGCGCAGCTTGCGGGCGATCATCGGCTTGAGCAGCCAGCCCAAGGCACCGGCAAAGCGCGGGAAGCGGAAGTGGGTCAGGATGTCCAGAAAGGCCTTGTCACTGAACAGACGCGCCAGCACTGCTGGGACTTCGCTGTCGTTGTAAGGTCGGATGGTATCGAATTCGCCCATCATGCTCTCTTGTTAGAAACGGCTAGTGTTAGTAAAGGAAATATCAGGGTGCGGCCGCAATATTGGCTCTGCCGTGAATAGCCCTGTAAATAGACCGGCGATTATACGCACAAGTCACCTGGGAGACCGCGATGCTGGAAACCGAGTCGTACGATTGTCCTTATTGTGGTGAACCGGCCGAGGCCGTTCTGGACCTTTCCGGCGGCGATCAGTCATACATTGAAGACTGCCCGGTGTGTTGCCGGCCAATTATCTTTGATCTGCAGGTACACGATGACGAATGGATGCTCTCGGTACGCAGCGAGAACGAGTGACAGGTACGCCCATGCAGCGAATCTATGAACCGGAAAACCTGATGGAAGGCGAGCTGTTGCAGCAGATGCTCGCCAGTGAGGGCATCGAGGCGCACTTGGTGGGGCGCCATTTGCTCGGTGGTACTGGCGAATTGCCGATTTTCGGCCTGCTTGGCCTGGAAGTGGACAACGACCAGGCCGCCTGCGCCCGCGAGCTGATTACCGCTTACAACGGTGCGCAACCGCTGCCAGGCGATGAACCCGACAGCTTCCCCGACGTATTGGTCTGTTAGGCTGTCGGTCGGTTTACCCAAGAGTCGTGTTACCCCATGTGTGGACGTTATGCCCTGTTTCGCTGGAATCCCGCCTTCGCTGCCTTGCCCGGCTTCCCGGCTGATCAGCAGGCCCAGTGGAACATCTCCCCGAATGATTCGGTACTGATCCAGCGCTTGAGCGAAGGCCAGCACACCCTGGCGCGCGCCCGCTGGGGCCTGACGCCGCCCTGGCTGACCGACCTTTCCCGCACCCCAGCCCACGCCCGCGCCGAAACCCTGGCCGAGCAACCGATGTTCCGCGAAGCCTTCCGCCAGCGCCGCTGCTTGCTGCCGGCCAACGGTTTTTACGAATGGCGCGGCACCCAGCGCAAGCGCCCCTACTGGCTGACGCCGGGGGAGGGCTCGACGCTGTTTTTTGCGGCAATCTGGGAAGCGTATCCGGTGCAGGAACAGGTGTGGCTGAGTACGGCGGTGGTGACACAGGCGGCGCAGAGCCAGCGGCGGCCGTTGATCCTGGATGCGGCGGGGCAAGAGGCCTGGCTGAATCCGCAGACGCCGTTGCATGTGTTGCAGGGTTTGTTGGCCGGTGAGCCGGCTGCGTTGCGCGAGCGGGTTCTGGCCAATATGGTCAATGATCCGAAGCTCAATGGGCCTGAATGCTTGACCCCAGGCTGAGGTTGGATTCACTGGCCGCTATCGCAGGCAGCCCAGCGATAGCGGCCTCAAAACCAGCGTAAATCCCTAAACCTTAAACTGGTTGATCAACCGCCGCTGCTGCTCTGCCAACTTGGTCAAATCCGCACTGGCTGCGCTGGACTCATCCGCGCCGCCCGCCACTTCATTAGCCACCTGGCCGATATTGATCACATTGCGATTGATATCCTCAGCCACCGCGCTCTGCTCCTCAGCCGCGCTGGCAATCTGGGTGTTCATGTCGTTGATCACCGACACTGCCTGCGTAATCGTCTCCAGTGCTTCAGCGGCCTTGGCCGCATGTTGCACGCTTTCATCGGTGCGGTTCTGGCTGTCTTCCATGACCTTCACTACGTCGCGCGTGCCTTGTTGCAGCTGTTGGATCATGGTCTGGATTTCTTCGGTGGCCTTCTGGGTTTTCTGCGCCAGGTTGCGCACTTCATCCGCCACCACCGCAAACCCACGGCCTTGCTCGCCGGCCCGCGCCGCTTCGATGGCGGCGTTGAGCGCCAGCAGGTTGGTCTGCTCGGCAATCCCTCGAATCGCCGTGAGGATCGCGTTGATGTTCTCGCTGTCCTTGGCCAGGGTTTGCACCACGACGACCGCGCGGCCGATTTCTTGCGCCAGCGCGCCGATTGACGTCGAGGTGTCGCGCACGATGCGCATGCCTTGGCTCGCGGCTTGGTCCGCGTGGCTGGCAGCTTGCGCAGCCTGGGTGGCGTTGCGCGCCACGTCTTGGGCGGTCGCGGTCATCTCGTGCACGGCGGTGGCCACTTGGTCGATCTCGACCATTTGTTTGTGCACGCCTTGATTGGTGCGGATCGCGATGTCGGCGGTGTGCTCCGACGAATCGCTGACCTTCTGCACCGAACTCACCACCTGGGTAATCATGCCCTGCAGCTTGATCAGGAAGGTATTGAAGCCTGTGGCAATCGCGCCCAGTTCATCGGCGCGGTCGCTGGTCAGGCGGCGCGTCAGGTCGCCTTCGCCTTGGGCGATGTCGTTGAGCATGGCCACCATTTGCTTGAGCGGGCGGGCGATGCCGTGGCCCACCAGCCAGATCACCAGCAAGCCGATGCCAGCGATCAACAGGCCAACCATGGCCATGCCGAAGGTGTCGGTTTTGCGCTGGGCTTGCAGGTCACTTTGCAGTTTCTGCGAATCGGCCATTACTGCACTCAGCGGCAGTTGCATCATCAAGGTCCAGCGCGCTTCAGCCTGGCCGATGTTGAAGGGCAGGAACAGCACGATATGCCCGTGTTCCTTGTCGATGTCGTAGCGCACTTCGCCGACTTTCAACTGGCTGAGGTTGGCCAGCTCGTTACTGTCGAGGAGGTCGGTGGCTTTTTCACCGAGCTTGCTGGCGTCCTTGGTGTAGGCCACCAGGCGACCGTTACTGGAGATCAGCGCCAGCTCGCCGGCACCCTCATAGAGGTTCTGGTCGGCGCGGGTGAGCATGTCCTGGATGAAATTGACCGACAGGTCGGCGCCGACGATGCCCTGGAAGGCGCCGTCAATCATGATCGGTTCGATAAACGAGGCCAGCATCACCATCGCATTGCCGACCTTATACGGGGCCGGGTCGATGGCGCAGGGCTTCTTGCTCTCTTTGGAACACAGGTAGTACTCGCTGGCGCGCACGCCGGTGGCGAGGATGTTCTGGTCGTTGACGTCGGCGAGTTTATCCAGGCCCAGGCTGCCATCAGCGTTGCGGTACCACCACGGCAGAAAACGGCCGTCGGGGGCCATGCCGACAGTCGGCGTGTTTGAGGAGGCGGCGGC